>NZ_JAGEMN010000001.1:1354391-1692989 GCF_017921835.1 Sporosarcina sp. 6E9
TCTACGAAGTGGTCGAGCTCCGAATCGTTTGTCATAGCCTAGTTTCACCAAGACTTGTTTTGCTTCATCCGAAATCGTAATATTAATATCATTTTCTTCGATTGTTTCTTGTAAATCCACAAGCATCAAGTCAACGATTTCTAGTAAATTCTCTTCTGTCAATTCATTGAATGATACAATTGCATCGAAACGGTTGAGAAACTCAGGTTTGAAATAATTACCTAATGTTTCGAGCGTCGTAACCGATTCATGTTCTGTTTGATTGAATCCGACGCTTACTTTTCTCTCACCCGTTCCGGCGTTACTCGTCATAATGATGACTGTATCTTTAAAGCTGACGGTACGACCATGTGAATCTGTTAAACGGCCGTCTTCCATAATTTGCAGGAACATATTTTGAACATCCGGATGCGCTTTTTCAATTTCATCCAGAAGTAAAATTGAATACGGTTTACGACGAATTTGTTCAGTCAATTGACCGGCTTCTTCATGACCTACATAACCTGGAGGTGAACCGATAATTTTAGACACCGCATGTTTCTCCATATATTCACTCATATCAAGACGAATTAACGAGTCGCGTGAACCGAATAGCTCTTCTGCTAAGACTTTTGTAATTTCCGTCTTACCGACACCCGTTGGCCCCACAAATAAGAAAGATCCAATTGGACGGGTTTTTGATTTGAGCCCCGCACGACTGCGACGTATCGCTTTTGCAATTTTATCGACCGCTTCTTCTTGACCAATGATTTCTTTGCCAAGATTTTCAGCGATGCCCTTCATCTTTGCTTGTTCCGCCGCTTGTAGTTTTGTGACAGGAATCCCTGTTTTTTCTTCGACAATCAATTCAATATCAGCAACAGTAACTTCTACAATTCCGGCTTCCCCGTTTTGTTTCGATTCCTCTAATTGTTTATTAAGCTTAATTTCTTCATGTCGTAAATTTGCTGCTTTTTCATAATCTTCCACATCTGCCGCTTCTTCTTTTTCTCGAATAACCTCGTTCAAACGTGTTTCAATCAAGTTCGAATCAGCTACTACATGTTCAAGATTTAAACGTGATCCAACTTCATCCATCAAATCAATTGCTTTATCTGGTAGAAATCGGTCTTGAATATAGCGCTCAGACAATGTAACAAAAGCTTGAACCGCCTCATCAGAATAACGTACTTCGTGGAAATTTTCGTAACGATTTTTAATCCCGTTCAAGATTTTAATCGTATCTTCTGCAGACGGTTCGTTAACGATGATTGGCTGGAATCGACGTTCAAGCGCAGCATCTTTTTCAATTTGACGATATTCTTTTAATGTCGTCGCACCGATGAGTTGCAAGCCACCGCGTGCCAATGCTGGTTTCAAAATATTTCCGGCATCCATTTGTGAGCCTTCAGTCTGTCCTGCACCAACAAGTAAGTGAATTTCATCGATGAATAAAATAACGTCTGTCCGTGTTTGAAGTTCTTCGATTAATTCCTTCATTCTTTCTTCAAACTGACCTCGAATACCTGTATTACTGATAAGTGAAGCGACATCTAACAAGTACACTTCTTTGTTCATCAGTTTCATCGGTACATTGCCTTCATGAATTTTGACTGCAAGGCCCTCAGCAATTGCTGTTTTACCGACACCAGGTTCTCCGATTAACACGGGATTGTTTTTATTTCTTCTATTTAAAGTTTCAATTACGCGCTTCACTTCTTGATCGCGCCCGATAACTGGATCAATTAGCCCTTCCCTCGCGTCGTTTGAGATGTTTTTCCCTAATTGATCTAACAAGCCATGCTCTATATTTTCCTCAACTTGTTGTGTCTGAGTTCGTGCCTGCCCTCCGCCGTTTGCTTGGAAAAAGTGATTTCCTTCATTACCCAATGACGGCATCTTGCCTGCATTCAATTGACCTTGTATTTGACCGAAACATGTATGACACATGTTCAATTGCATATTTTGCTGATTCATCCGGAGTCTCAGATTCATCGTTGCTCCATTTTGACCACATAGTTGACATTTCATATATGTTTCCTCCTTGGTAATCTTGATATATATCTTCCGTGTCTGACTTTGACTATCTTTGACTATACATTTATTATACACTGACCTAGTTTGACTTTCAAGAATCCTGCTTACATTAAAAAAGTCGCTCACAGAAATCATTCTGCAAGCGACTTTCAATTGGATATTCTTAAGATTACAGACGGTTTAAGATAACTAAAATGCAAAATTCCACTACTAACTTATTAAAGATTTCATAAGTTTTGCACGGCTTTTACAATTTCTGAAATAACAGCTGGCACATCATCGGAGCTTTTAATCCCAAATAAATAATTTGCTTCGCCTTCCCGAGGTTCTATCACACCATCTTTTTCAGTCTCAGCTTGTTGTCGTTTAAGAACTTCCTCAAATGTCGATGCGGTTCTAAATATTGTTGTGCTACGTTGACTCGCTGAAATGCGTTCCAGTAGAACATGATCCGGAATATCGAAATTAACGATAATGCTGATAAACCCCTTGCTCTTCAGGTATTCTAGTAAACTCACTCGCCCCTTCAGCCCACGATTTGCATTACTTAAGATCAGATGAAAATCAGTTTGATCTATTGCATAATCTATAACTGTTTTGGAAATCGCGTACTTGAATGTGTTTGGCCCTTCCTTAGGCATTAAAGTTTTATAATACGCATTGATGAATTCCGCGTGATTATCTTGGTCGACTACCAATGAGTTGTGCAACTGTTGTTCCAATACTTTCGAAAATGTAGTTTTTCCGCTATGGGTCTTACCGACAGTCATGATGGCAAATCTTTGCATAATTTAAACTCCATTCTGATGAAATTAAAGTAACTACTAAAAGTTTCTCACCCACTAATACCACAGTCATTTCATTATTTTTTACTCTTTATCAACTTAAAATCATACCTGTGCAATAAACATTCTTGAATGATCAAACAATCGAGTTAGTTTCTTGCACAGTTGTCAAATTATATACAATATCCCTAGGCATAATTGACGCCATTAATTTCGTAATATTATATAGACTAAATAAATAATGTAGGCGGCGGCAAGCACCACCCCTTCACGCTTTCCAACTTTGAAACTGGTCCTTGAAAAAATCAATAATACAACAGTCAGTACAATCATAAACACGACGTCACTAAATACTTTATCGTTCACCGCTAATGGAGAAATTGTAGCCGAGGCACCGAGTACAAACAAAATGTTGAAAATATTACTTCCAACAATATTTCCAAGCGCGATTTCACTTTCTTTTTTCAGTGCCGCTGAAATAGAAGTGACTAGTTCAGGAAGTGACGTTCCGATTGCAATAATCGTTAGTCCTACCAATGTTTCACTCATGCCAAGGGAAAAAGCAATTTCCATGCCGTTTTCTACGACCAAGTTCCCTCCAAATATAATTCCAACCAGCCCTACTATCGTAATGAATATATTTTTACCCCAGCTGATATTCTTTGGTGCTGGTACGTTCGCTGCATTTTTTCGGCTTTTTAGCCCAATCTCAATCACATAATACATAAAGATCGAAAGAAACAACAAGAGGATCAAACCATCACTGCGTGTTATCATGTTGCTACTGAATCCCTGTAATGCAATATCACTCATAAGAATAAGCAATGCCACACTTGCGAGTATTGTAAACGGGATTTCTTTTCTAATCGTCTCACTTTGAACCATCAATGGATACAGAAAAGCAGTCACGCCTACAACGAGCGTAGTATTAAGAATATTGCTTCCGACTACGTTTCCCACTGCAACTTCTGCATTTCCTTCAAGAGCTGCAATAATACTGACAGTCGCCTCCGGGGAACTTGTTCCCAATGCGACAATTGTTAAGCCGATTAAAATAGGCGGGACCTGAAGCAGTCTCGCAATATTGGAAGACCCGTCAACAAAAAAGTCAGCGCCTTTGATCAACAATGCAAATCCAACAATTAATATAATATATGCCATTGGTTTTTACCTCTATCCGGTTCATGTATGATTACTATCATCTTCTGATTACTTTGCTTACATACTACATTATTACGCAATAAAAAAACGGATAATGTAAAAGTCGACAATCTATTTCATTTTACTCAATGTTTCTAAAGTTACCTCAAACATTAATGCGTTAAATAAATACATTCTACACTCGAGATCATTCTGTATTGTGATTAAAGAACGTCCCCTTGTAAGAGATATGCCTGAATTGTATAATGTGAAGAAGCAATTATTTTGTTGAATTGAAGGAGGAAGTCATGGAGGTTTTTGAAAAGTATTTAACAGGTATTGATAATCCCGACCACCATGATTAAACAAAGGAAATATTGACGTGGGTTGCTGATAAATTTCCGAATCTTGAACCGCAAATCAAGTGGAATACGCCAATGTTTACGCACCAAGACACATTTATTATCGGTTTTTCAACAGCGAAGCATCATTTAAGCGTTTCGCCGGAACCAGTAGGCATAACGCTATTTTCCGATGACATTGCACAAGCTGGTTATAGCGCTACCAAGGGCTTGTTTCGAATTCCGTGGAATGAACCCGTTAACTATGAATTACTTGGGAAGATGATTGATTTTAATATTCAAGATAAGGCCGGTTATACGAGCTTTTGGCGATAGGAACAAAACACGCCTAATCTAAAATGTCCGCCGATCCGTTAAATCGATTGACGGACACCCCATCCTAGCCATGAACTTGCGGATGGATCTAGAAATGATGGCCACCAGTAAATCTAGACCCTTAACGAGCCACGAAATCCTCTAGCCGCATAGTAGGACTCGGCCCCATTGTGATACACAAAAACAGTGTCATAGCGACGATCGCAAAAAATAGCACCACCGAGTTCTCTAATGTTAGATGGTGTTTGCACCCAACTCGATGTTTTCATATCGAATTTTCCAAGTTCCTGTAACGCTCGATATTGATTTTCCGTTAAAAGTTCAATGCCCATAGCAGTTGCCATATCAATAACGCTATTTTCTGGTTTATGTTTTTTTCTTGATTCTAACGCTTCACGGTCGTAACAAACACTTCTACGACCTTTAGGACTTTCCGCCGAACAATCATGAAAAACGTAAATTTCATTCTTTATATCATAGTCCACAACATCTGGTTCTCCTCCAGTTCTCTCCATTTCATTTAGCGACCATAGTTTTTCAGGATTAGCATCCAGCTTTTCTTGGACTTTATCCCACGCAAGACCTTCATGGCGGTTCATATTTCTTTCAAACCGAACCTTCAAATTCTCGATTAATTCTTCTCGTTGTTCTATTGATAATTCCTTATTATTTTCGCTTGTCATATTAGCTTCCTCCTAATTAAAATCGGTTCAATTTACACCATAAGTATAGCATTTTTCGTTTTTAAAATCGTACCTGCGCACCAATTATTCATGAAACTTTGGCAAATCGGTTCGTAAATTAGCTCCACTTACAATAGACATTTTCGAATTGTATAATATATAGAACTTGAATAAACGGTGTCGGCTGTTCTGTTAGTGATAACCCATCTGAGCCTTCAACTCAATGATGGGTTATTTTTTGTGTTTAAATAGTATTCTTTAAGGTTTGGAAAACCGGTACGTTAATTAAGTTCTCTTGCAATAAAACTTTCGAATCGTAAAACAATAATAAGAAATCACGAACATCAAGCCCTGCTCTCTGAAGTTTTCGCCCATACAATAAGTTAACAATCATTTGGTATGGAGGCGATCTTATTAAACTTTGGATTGATATATCCACACGAAAACACCGTTTAAGACTATACAATGATCAACATCTCATCAAAACTTACCCAGTCGCTGTGGGAAAAATGGTGACATCAACTCCTTTGGGAAAATACAAAATTATAAATAAACAACTGAATCCAGGCGGCCCTTTCGGCGTGTTTTGGATGGGATTATCAAAACCCCATTATGGGATACACGGCACAAATAATCCTTCCTCTATCGGAAAAAACGTGTCACACGGATGTATACGAATGTATAACAAAGATGTATTAGACTTAGCATCTAGGGTGTTGCTTGGAACAACTGTCTATATTCACAAATGATAGGATTTGAATCCCACAACCTTTATCTGCGTTATTGTGAGTTCCACTACACTTGCATTAACGAAAAATGGAAGCCAATCAAATTTGATTAGCTTCCATTTTTATTTTCATTCGGAAATATCATTTGCTAAAATTGCACGGTGTATAGCGGCACCGATGAATCGACACCGCCTCTATTACGCCATTCATCATCCACTAGTGAGCGACCCACGGTATTCGTATTTTTCGACTTGTCTCATTTCTACGCGCGCCAACATTCATATGCGTTTAAGATTTATTTTCGGAACCCAGTTCACCATGAAAATTCCGATAAATATAAAGACGCCCCCAAGCATTACATACCAATGGATTGGTTCGTCTAAGAGAAGCCAACCCGAGATGACACCAAAGAATGGAGCTAAAAATAAAAAAGCGCTTGTTTTTCCTGGATCCCCAATTGTAAGTAAATAAAACCATACTGCAAATTGTACTACTGAAGCCATAATAGCCAACCATAAAAGAATAAAAATAGAAATGATATTTGGTTCGAAAAATGGTTCTTCTAAGATAAAACTTCCGCCAAAGAGGATCAGTCCCCCAAACAACATTTGATAGGCAGTTAACACCCACACATTTATTGTTTGTCCCCATGTTTTGATTAATAGTGTTCCGATCGCCCAGGAAACTGCCGAAAGAAACCCTAGTAATGTTCCGATTTTAATAGATAAGTGAGCGCCAAAAGTAATAAACACCCCTAAAAAGCCGACCACAACACCAATCCATTGCAATCTTTTGTATGTAAGCTTCAAAAAAATAGTACCTAAAATGACGACAAGCAAAGGATTTGTAAATGTAAGAATAGAAGATTCACCGGCTTTTATCGTTTTCAAACTAACGAAAATACAACCCATCACACCAGCGGTTTGAAAGAACCCGATAATAAAAACTTTCCACCAATCTTGTAAAGAACGAGGATGAGGCCGCTTCCAAAAAACAACGAAAATAGCCATCAATATTCCTGCAATCGTAAAGCGCAAGGCGACAAGTAAAATAGGAGAAAAATAGAGTAAACCTATTTTCCCTATTGCAAAAGCAGAACCCATTAATGATGTAGTTAAAATGACAAGCAATCCGTATACATATTTATTCATGCTACCCCCTTGTGAAAGTGGTGTTTATCAACCTACCTTCATACCAATAAACTAGATCCAGACATATTTTTCACTTTATCATCCACCAATGAGCGACCCGCAGTATTGGCATTCTTCAACGTTTCCTTTTTCCACCTTGCTATTTGCTCCGCAACCGTTACAAGATACGACTTTCATATCTACTTTATGATTCTTAACTCTTTCATCAACTTCATCTTCTGTCGAAAAAACAATTGCATCTTGATTATAATTAATATAGGCATCTTCAAAAAAACCTTTATGAATCATTTCTTGAATATCCTTAATGGCAATATCATGTGATACGGGAATAGCGGATGAAATCGTCGCAATCGATCGTACTCTTTTATTCACAATTATATCGATGTATTTTTTATATTTATCCGCATTTATCGATGACTTTTTACCAAGATAGACTAAAGTCAGACCCAAGAAAACAAAAAACAACATACCAAGTGTTCCATCTATGAATCCATCTTCCATCAATGACGTCCATGAGATTACCCCCATGGCTGCAATGATCCATCCCCAAATCGTCATTTTTCGTCCGGAAGTCAATGACGCTTTTTTATCAACGCTAAGTTTCCTGACTAGAAAATAAACACCTATCGGCCAAAATATAATTAGTAGAAAAATAATCAGCGGCCATGAGTGGGTTTTAATCGGCTTATTATGGTTTGAAGTCATTTGTCGTTTAACCCCTTCCCGTCAAAAATGTGTTGCATATATCTTTCAACCCTTGTTGTTCGGGTACTAGACTGTTTGGCTTGTGAAAAGTAAAGTACGTACGCTCGTTGTCTTCCCGGCGTCAATGCTTCAAAAGCAGTTTTAAAGACAGGGATTTCATCGAATTTGCTCTGGAGTTCTTCTGGAATGATGATTTCTGTTTTCTTTTCAACTTTTAATCCGGCTTTTTCAACTTCAATCGCTTCATAAATATAGTCTTTCAAAACAACTTCCATCTCTAGGATTTCTTGAACATTTGTAAACCGAATCTGACGCGCCGCTTGTACATTCTCCGTTTGCTGGATTAGAATCCCATGGTTATCCTGTATCAAGGCACCTTTGTGAAACAGAAACGCACAATACTCTTTAAATCGATGGATTAAAACAACATTTTTATCCCCAAACGTATAACATGGATGGCCCCATTTAAATTCTTCAGTCAGCTTGCAGTCAAGAACGATATTTCTTAGAGCTACAAATTCCTCTTGCCACTTTTTAGATTTACTTATATATTGATCAACCTTGGAATTCGTTTTATCATTTGTCATCTAGGAACCCGCCTTGTCATTTTTGAAAATCGATTTCTCTCATAATTCCACCGTATCTTATACTCATTGTTAGCCGTTATTATCTACTAATTCCCGATTATTTCTTTTAATAATCCCATCTGCTTCACAACAAGTTACCGTTATAGATAATAATTTGATTGAATCGCTTCGACATTCGGAATAATCGCTTGATCATAGTCGAGCTGATTGATGAGTGTGTCTTCGAATTTGGTGAGAATTGTAAGATATTGTATGATATTTTCATTCTACCATAGTTAGCAGTTCATTTGTCTGATAATTCACAGCTTTTGATTGAAGATTAGGGGGGATCCTGTACCACCTATTTAGTCGTTGCCCAAGAATCGACGACAGTTGCAACTTCGAATTATATCCTTGAAATCCATCAAATCGATTAGAACAAACATATTTTCACAAATTATAATCATACTGATGAAGTTTTTGTACCGGAGGATGTCATTGTGAACGCCTTGTCTGTAAATCCTGGATTGTGAATACGCAAGCTAAAATAAAATGCTGCTCCAATTAATTGGAGGTCACTGTAAAAGTATGTAAATATGTATTTCATATCATTATTCTCCGATTTAGTGCGCAGTCTTGAGACTCCCGCGGAATCAGCGAAGTGCGAAATAGAAGTGCACTCTTTCAGTGCACTCAATTAATTGTGCTACTTTATTTTGTCATGAAAGAAACGAAGGCTTCTTTAGATGTAAACTTTCATATTCTAAAAAAGGGATTCCACCAACTATTATTGAATAAGTACAGTAAAAACAAGCGATTATGAACTTTGATAGGAGTGAATTCTTTTGATGTTTGCTGTTCTTGCTGATATCCACGGAAATGCGCCTGCTTTACAGGCCGTTCTTTATGAAATCGATAACCGCAAGGATATAGAACATATCTATTCCCTTGGCGACATGATTGCAATTGGACCTGATACGAACGCTGTCTTGGAATTGTTATTTTCTCGAGATGATATTTCGATGATTACAGGCAATCATGATGAAGCGGTACTAGCCATTATTAAAGGTGAGCCACATCCTTTAAGTCATCCGCATGTGAAAGAACATCATGAATGGATTGCTAAAGGAATGGACAAGAAATTTATCAGTAAACTTGATGAGTTGCCGCGTTTTATTCGAAAAGACATGTTAGGACATTCGGTCTATTTCACTCATTATCATGTGGAGGACAAGAAGATCGATGCTCATATTAGCGATGATCCTTATGCAAGGATTGTTCAGCCGAGTCTTGAGAACATGGAAAAGTTGTTTGGTCCGCAAGATGTCGATTTAATCTGCTTTGGTCATCATCATCCCGTTCATTTTTTTAAGGGCGCGCATACGACTTATTTAAACCCCGGTTCTCTAGGTTGTGCTGAGGATTCAGTTGCTAGATATGCGGTTGTTACGATTGAAGTAAATGAAATCCAAGTAGAGTTGGTTGAAGCGCCGTATGATAACACGGAGTTTCTACTGTCTTATGAAAAACTAAAAGTTCCAACTCGTAATTTTATATTGAAGGCATTTCACGGGAATCAGCTAAAGAGGAGTGAATAATTATGGGTATTACTGGATTAGGTGGCGTGTTTTTTAAGTGCAATGACCCGGACAAGTTGCGTGAATGGTATCAAGAAAAGCTTGGGTTAACATCGGATCAATACGGAAAAACTTTTTTATGGGGTGACACCGAAGGAAGTTCTGTTTGGGCGCCTTTTGCCAAAGATACAACTTATTTTAGCCCATCAGATAAAGAGTTTATGATTAACTTTCGAGTGAATGATTTGGCTTCATATCTTGAGGTAATTCGAGCAAAAGGTGTTGAGGTTGTTGGGGAATTGCAAGTTGAAATCTATGGAAAGTTCGCGCATATTTTGGATTTGGAAGGAAATAAGATTGAGCTATGGGAACCGACTGATTCTGCCATGAAAAGCTAACTAAAAAAGTACCGGGTTCCGACGACAGTTATCGTCGTTATGAACCTGGTACTTTTTAAAGTGATCGCTTTGTTTTTCTTGAAAAGTAAAGCAAAAACAATCCAATGGCGAGCATGATTGTCGCACTTGAGGAGAATGGAAAACCGATGATTTCAGCAGCTGCACCCGAGATAAATGAACCAGCGACTGCCCCGAAAGAAAAGAATGCGTAAAAAATACCATAGGCTTTTCCGCGATCAATCTTCGACGAAGCATCTGCCACAATTTTATTCATCGACGGGAATACAAATGCAAATCCTACGCCGTACACGCACATTAGGACATATCCAATTGTTGAATTCATTGTAAAGTTTAACATGATGTGAACAAACGCAATTAAGCATAGACCAATGACGACTAAAGTGATTGGCTCAAAACGATCATACATACGATTTAGTGGCGTTAAGAAAACGATTAAGGCAACTATGCCGAATGTACTCAATAACAGGCCTGTTGTTTCGGAGTCCATTCCCATGTCTGCGACTTTTAATGGGAGTGCAAATGCCAATGTCCCATTACTGACCATTAATGCAAATGCCGCCAGAGACGCTTGGAGCAATAATGGGTCTTTCAACAACGGCATAAAGTGTTTAATAGACACTGCACTTCTTTCCGTTTCCGAAAATGATTCTTTCACAAACTTTAATAACAATAATGTCGTGATGAAAAATAATACCGCTACGAGTACAAAAACATACTCAACCTCGGACCGCGCCGCCATAATTCCGCCTATGGCTGGACCAATAATAGCCGCTGTTCCGATGCATGCACCAGTAATCGCCATGGCTTTTCCTCTGGAACGTTTGCTTGTTTGATCACCAACGTATGCAAACGCCGCAGGTATCAATACCCCACCTGCCAATCCGTGCAGAAACCGAATCACAAAGAGTTGTTCACCAGTCTGAGCATAAGGATAAAGGAGCAATATAATCGATGCCGCAAACATGCCGATAAATAGCATCCTTTTGCGACCAAACCTATCAATCCAATGGCCGCCGATAATATTACCAACCATATTTGTTAAGGAGTAAATTGCCACAATTCCGCCGGCTAGTATATTAGATGCGCCTAACTGTAGTGCGTAAGGTGTGATAATTGGTAACTGGATAAATGTATCCAGAAAAGAAACCATAATAATAAAATAAAGCATTCTAGTCATGAACTAATTCCTTTCAACTATTCTTCCCTTCTATCATACATGAAATTGAAAAGTTTTTAACTTAATTGAATTGCGACAGCAGGACTTTTTGTCGGACAAATCTATGTTCTCCTCAACTTTCAACATAAGTCAGCTTGTCAACTCATATAAATAGTAAGTAAAAATGAATGGAAAGCGTCTTTGGGATGTATTTTTTCCTCCTCGGAAGTGGAATCAGATCGAAAGAAAGGAACAGTGTGTTGACCAAAAAGAATGTGAACCTATTCCATAGAATAACATTCGTATCTGGACTTTTTACGTTGTTTGGAGCACTTATCTTTATAACTATATTCATCATTAAGGATTATTACTTATTATCAAAAGAACATGCCGGCCTTTTTCCGACAAGTCATCAATTTCCGCTAAATAATTGTGAGGCGGGTTCACAAAAAAAAGAGCGAGCTTTTTCAATTGAGGGAAAACCAGCTTCAACTGTGCCTGTTCTTACGTACCACCGCATTGTCAAAGGGTCCAATATTAGTAAACAGCATTATATCGACGGCGTACTTAATCCAAAGGTTGTGACGAAAGAAGAGTTTACAAAACAAATGAACTATCTAAAAGAAAATAACTTCGTCACGATAAACTTGTCGGAACTCTATTTATTTCTGATAGGTGAATTGGATATTCCGGATAAAAGTGTTTTGTTAACTTTCGATGATGGCTATAAGGATAATATTATTGAAGCCTATCCTTTGTTGAAGAAATATGATTTTGAAGCTGTAAACTTCGTTATTACTGGCGCAGTCACAAAAAGAGTTCAACCATTTACCCCGAAACATGTTCAATACTTTAGTATAAAAGAGTTATCTAAGGCATGTGATGTTTTTGACTATCAAAGCCACACATATAACTATCATAGACGTGAAAAGATTGTGCAAAATATAGAAGTTTCTTATTTAAATTCCAGAACTGACAAGGAAGTGATGACTGATATTGAAAGTAGCATCCACAATTTGAATGGTGAAAATCTTGCATTTGCTTATCCTTATGGCGAATACGCGCCTTCGACAATTAGTATTGTAAAGGAATTAGGGTTTAAAATGGCATTTACAACTGAAGATCGCGCAGCATCTCCCGATGACCATCTGTATGAACTACCGAGGTTTAATATTTTAGCAGGTACAACATTTGATACGTTTGTTGAATATGTTCATAAATAAATGTCCCTAAACAAATCACAAGACTTGTTTAGGGGCATTTATTTGTCACTCCATCTTTTCTAGAGATTCCAGGTAAACCATCTACCGTGCGCATCTGTTTCACCAACTACATTCTTATATTCGATTTGTTTCATGAAGTAATCTAGATGAAGCTTTCCATCCCATATATTATTGTAGATGTGGAAGATATCTCTTTTCTCCCCACTCTTCTTAATGGTATCCAATAGTTTGTATTTCATAGCCTCTGGTAGTTGATTGGCCACATGGGTATGAAATACACAAAGCACCGCATCATTCGAAATTTGTTCTGCAATTTTCGGTAGACACTCCACGCCATCTCCCTCGATGAACTCAATTTTATGTTTGTTTTGTGTCAGGCAGTTTATCGCGTGGTTGAAGAGTTCCCTTCTTGCCTCATGCTCCGGCCAAATTAATGATTTCAACCACAGTGCGTCTTCATCATTTGCGGCATCATTAATGTGTAGATCAATCCCGATTCTGTGTGTGACTGGTGGACTTTCCATGTATAATTTTGGGAAGTTATTTCCTTTTACTTTTGATTGAATACGGAGATCAGATTGGCGATTACCATAAATGATTTCCGTTTGATAAGTATAACTATATTGATCCCAAAGTAGCTGAAAGCCCGCACTCGTTCCAATTTCAATTAAAGCAAATGGTTTGTGCGTTTTATTATAAACATACGAAAATACGGGATAGAGATATCCGCACCGCTTCACTTCATTTGTTTGTACTAATTTTTCTTTCAAAAGTGAAATTATTTCTTCACGATAGTGGAAACAAAAATCTTTCAAGTGTGAAAAAGATTCTTTATAATTCTTTGGATGTTCTACCATGCTTGAATAATAGTCACTTAATGAATGTTCAACCCCCTTATGTAATAAATACTGAACAGCGCCAAAAAATAAGTTAGGCACAGGTTGCCCTTCCCTAGCGAAAGAACTCAGGGTTAGTAAATCAGTATCACCTGCAATTTGATTGGATAGATATTCATAAAGAATGCTTGAGCCTTTGCATTCTGCTTCTGCAAAAACCTTAAACTCATTTGATAATCGGGCAATATCCACAATAATGTCCTCCGATCGTTTTAATGCAAACACCCCGTTCCATAACTCTTTTCAAAGAGAGTGGACTCGGGGTATATTTTCAACTTACTTTTATTCGTTTCTTATCTGCCATCACTCTTCGGATCGAATGCATCACGCAGCCCATCCCCGATAAAGTTAATCGCTAGTACGGTCACCAATATGCCTAGTCCAGGTGGAATCCATGCTTCTGGATGATAGCGGAGGATACGTATACTTTGTGCTTCGGATATCATATTCCCCCATGTCGGTGTAGGTTGTGGTATTCCAAAACCAATAAAACTTAGGGCAGATTCAATTATTATCATCGATGCCATCATCAATGTCGCGTTAACAATGATTGGACCAATGGCGTTTGGGATGAAATGTTTGAAAATTATTCTTGTATCGCTTGCACCTATCGCTCTGGCACCTAAGACAAACTCTTGCTCCCTAAGGGAAAGAAAGGTTCCCCTAACTATCCGGGTCAAGGTCGGCCACGAGGTAATCGCGATAATTGTGACAAATATACCAATCGTAATCTTTTCCATTAAGGCAATGATTGTGAGTGCTAATACTAAAAACGGTAACGCAAGTACTAAATCTGTTAATCTCATTATAATATTATCAACTACCCCGCCGTAATAGCCGGCTACGGCACCTGTTATAAGCCCAATTATTAAGGTAAATGACATTGCGCTAAAACCGACAATTAATGAAACTCTAGAGCCGTAAAGCAACCGTGAAAAGTTATCATGCCCTACGCTGTTTGTTCCCAAAATATGTTCACTGGTAGGACTTTGTTCAATTAATAATAAATTAGGTTCTGTAGGATCGTGATCCGTTAAGAACGGTGCAAATACAGCCATGCAAATAATGATAAAAAAAACGACCAGACCTAAAATCGCCAATTTATTTTTCAGAAAACGTCGCATCGCCAATTGAAGCGGACTTCTATGCTTTCGGTCTAAAACCACTTCTTCGTTCGGATCTACACTCATTGAATCAATTGGAGTCGGTTGAACCATACATATCCACCTCAATCATAACGAATTCTCGGATCTACAATACTATAGAAAATATCTGCTATTAAGTTTCCGACGAGTATTGCTACCCCCAATAAAAGAGCGATCGCCATTACAATAGGATAATCCCGGTTCGTTATTGCGTTGATGAATAACGTCCCTAATCCCGGAAAGTTAAAGACTTGTTCTGTAATAATCGCACCGCTTAAAATCGCACCGAATTCAAAGCCCATCAGTGTAATAATCGGAATCATTGCATTTCGCAATGTATGTTTATAGAGTACGTTACGGTCACTCATGCCTTTAGCCTTTGCGGTTCGTATATAATCACTGCCAAGGACATCTAACACTTCCGAACGCATATAGCGCATATAGGAAGCCGTACTAGCAAGCCCTAATGTTAAACCAGGAAGGATCATATGATGAATTCGATCTTTAAACTCTGCGAATCCTGAAAGGTCATTCGACGATAAAGTTCCTTGCGCTGGGAACCAATCCATTTTTATCGACAATAGATAAATGACAACAAGTCCAAAGAAAAAGTTTGGTATCGCTAGTCCCGCAAATCCAAAAGTCGTTGCACCGTAATCCAATAATGAGTAAGGTTTTCGGGCTGAATAGATACCTATCGGGATTGCGACGACTAACGTGATGCCTAATGCGACTAGTCCTAAGTATACGGTGTTCAAGATTCGTTCTTTTATCAAACTTTGAACGGAACGACCGTTAAAAGTAATTGACTCACCAAAGTTTCCCCGTGATACTTCCTTGGCCCAATTTAGATATTGGATAGGAACTGGTTTGTTAAGACCCAGTGCTTCCCTTTGCTGTTCATATACCTTGGGGTTTATGTTCGGGTCTAAAATCTTTCCAGTAAACGGGTCACCGGGTGCTGCCTTAGCCAAGCCGAATACAATAATGGACAACGCTAATAACATAGGGATAAATACTAATATTCTTCTAATAATATATTGGTACATACGACGATCCTCCCTTGAAGGAGGAGAGTATGCGGTTAATCGCATACTCTCATTTTCTTTCCTTCTAGTTATTATTAATCGTTAACCCACCAAGTATGTGAATCTCTGTACATAGTTTGCGGCAAGATTTGGACGTTTTGAATACGATCATTGTATGCCCAAATGCTGTTTTGCGCATAAAGCAGGAATGCCGGTAAATCTTCTGAGAAGTACTTCTGCCATTCCTGATAAACTTCTGTACGATAGTCCTGGTCAAATGCTTCTGGCGCCTTAATTGCTTTGTAGAGCAACTCATCCGATTTCGGGTTGTTCCAACGCGAGAAGTTATAAGCATCTTTAATGCCCCATAGACCTAGTGGATCAGGATCCGCGCTGCCCAAATTCCAGCCAATCAAGTAAAGATCCCAGTCTGAATTGTCTTTTGTAAGTCCATCAACGTAGACTGACATATCTTTCGGCTGACGAAGGTCAACTTTAATGCCAACATCGTCAAGATACTTAACGACCAATGGCGCCGATCTTTCACGGATTTCGTTTCCGACTGGATATTCCATATTTAGAACCCATTCGTTTCCGTCTGGATCTTCACGGTAGCCGTCACCATCTTTATCGACATAGCCCAGCTCATCTAGCATTTCTTCTGCTTTATCCGGATCGTATGTGTAGTTTGTTCCTGCATTTTCATCATACGCCCAGAATTGAACTGCAATTGGCGAGTTGATTGGTTGGCCGCGACCATGAAGTAATCCTTCACCATGCCCTTTCCCAACAAGACCTTCTCTGTCAATTGCCCAGGCAATGGCCTGCCTGACTTTTGGATCGGCAATTTTTTTGTTTGGAACCCAATTATCTGGTTCAATCACGCCACCTGCAACATCTTCTGCAGTACGGTGGTTCATCTTGAATCCTAATAGCTGGTAACCAAAGTCTGCTTGTTCGGCAATTTTCACGTTGTCATAATCATTGACCATATCGTAGTCTGCAGGGTTAATTCCGCCTGGAGCAGCGATAAAGTCGATTTCTCCTTTTTCAAGTAAACCTGTCATAACGGACTGCTGGACAATTTTCCAAACAATTTTGTCTAAATGCGGTTTATCTTGCCAGTATTCGTCGTGACGTTCAAGCGTATATTGTTCGCGCTCAATCATATCCGAAAATTTAAATGGTCCAGTTCCAATAACCTTTCCAGGTTGTGTAGACTCTACTGCTGCCGGAATATCAGCTACAGGAATGTCTTTGAAAATATGTTCTGGAATAATTGGGAAACCTGTGTAATAGAGCGGCATTACATTAGGCTCTGCGAATTTGAACGTAACTTGGTAGTCACTATCCGCTACAACACCAGGAAACTCATCTGACTCTCCGGAAACATAATCCTCATATCCTAAAAGCGGCTCTACATAGTTTGTACGAACTCCGCCTGCAGATACGTAATCAGGATCTGCGATTGCCGTGTATGTGTACACTACGTCATGCGCAGTAAACTCTTCCCCATCATGCCATTTGACGCCTTCTTCTAGCGTAAACGTAATCTCGGTTTGATCGTCGTTCGTTTTCCATTCTTTCGCTAATCCAGGGATGAATTCAAGTTTCTCATTTTGTGATGTGAGGCCTTCATGTGTAAAGTCAAGAATGTTCGCTTCATAAGCTTCTTCATAAAAAATAGGGTTGAACATACCTGCTGGTGCTGTATGCATCGCACCTGTTACCGTACCGCCTTCTTTAGGACCATCGTCATCCGTTGCTTCTTCGTCCTCGCCATCTGTGGACGTGTCTTCTGTTTCCGCATCGTCTGGCTTCTCCGAATCTTTGTCACCGTTTTCTGCATTACATGCTACAAGCACTAAACCGAACATCAATACAAAAATAAGCAAAAACAGGCTACTCCTATAACGTTTCAACAAAATAGTTCCCCCTCTTCATTTTTTACTCAAAATTCTATTTTTCTTAACACTTGCAAAGCACACATCACCCCCTAAAGGTAATAAAAATCAATCCTTTGTGTATAAGTGGCAAGCAACAAAATGATTTTCCTCCAACTCAATCAGTTCGGGTATTTCAGATGTACAACGTTCATATGCATATGGACATCTTGTCCTAAAAGTGCAGCCCGTCGGCGGGTTTGCGGGACTTGGAAGATCCCCTTGCAATTTAATCTTTTCGACTTTTTTTGCTGGATCTTTATCAATATCAATCACAGGTATTGAGGATAGAAGTGCGCGTGTATAAGGATGTAGTGCATTGCTGTAGAGTGCTTTTTTAGATGCAAGTTCTACAAATCTACCTAAATACATAACGGCCACTCTATCACTAATATGCTTGACCACACTTAAATCATGCGCGATGAATAAATAAGTAAGCCCTAGTTCCTCTTGAAGATCCTTCATAAGATTTAATACTTGCGCTTGGATAGAAACATCCAATGCGGATACTGGTTCATCGCAAATGACAAATTTCGGATTCACAACTAGCGCTCGGGCAATGCTTATCCGCTGTCTTTGTCCGCCTGAAAATTCATGCGGATATTTTTGCAAATCACCTTTTCGCAGCCCTACTTTAGTAATAATTTCTGTGACTTGTTTCATGCGTTCTTTTTTAGATAGAAGCCCTTGTACAATTAAAGGTTCTTCAACAAGTTGACCGACGCTCATTTTTGAATTTAAAGAGGCAAATGGATCTTGGAAAACGATTTGCATATCTTTTCGATGCGGCCGGATTTTTCGTTGGCTTAAGTAGGAAATATCCACATCATCAAAAATCACATTGCCTTCTGTCGGATCAAGTAGTCGTAAAATCACGCGTCCCAATGTTGATTTTCCGGACCCTGATTCACCAACGACACCCAATGTCTCGCCTTTGATAATAGAAAAAGAGACACCGTCCACCGCTTTGACTTGGCCGACCGTTCTTTTTAAAATACCTCCCTTTATCGGAAAATACTTTTTTAAATCTTTAACTTCTAACAAAATATCTTTATCGGTTCTATTTTCTAGATTAGAACTTTCCAAGTTTCGTTCAATCATCGTCATTTATACTTCCTCCGTCCACATAAAGATAACAACGGACAAAATGGCCTGTATCCAGTTCCTTTAACTCTGGGTTTGATTCTTTACATTTGTCCATTACAAACGGACAACGAGTTGCAAAACGACAACCTTTGGGGAAGTTATATGAAGGTGGAACCGTCCCTTTAATCGTCCCCAGGCGTTCCACGTCTTCGTCTATCTTTGGTAAACTGGCCAATAAACCTTGTGTGTAAGGATGTCTAGTAAGTTTTAATAGTTGTTTAGTAGGGGCTTGTTCGACAATTTGCCCACCGTACATGACCATGACACGATCCGTATATTCATAGACAACGCCTAAATCATGCGTGATAAGTAAAAGTGCCATTTGAAACTTCTTTTGCATTTCAACCATTAAGTCTAGAATTTGCGCTTGTATCGTAACATCTAATGCCGTCGTGGGTTCATCAGCTATTAAAAGCTGCGGATCGCATGATATGGCCATTGCAATCATAACTCGTTGGCGCATCCCCCCTGACAATTGGTGTGGATATTCTTTCATGATTTCTTTGGGACGCGGAATGCCAACGACTTTTAACAGGCTAATTGCTCGAATTTCGGCTTCTCGTCGATTCACTTTTTTATGCTTTCTAATGATTTCCGTTATCTGATTTCCAATTGTGAATACTGGATTTAGTGCGGTCATCGGTTCTTGGAAAATCATTCCGATTTCATTTCCCCGAATCGATGTCATTTGTTTTGGTTTTAATTTTAATAGCTCCTGATTATTCATCGAAATCGAACCTTCAACAATTTTCCCTGGTTTATTAATAAGTTGCATGATTGATAATGCGGTAATACTTTTTCCACTTCCAGACTCTCCAACAAGAGCGACAGTCTCGCCTGGAAAAACAGAAAATGAAATGCCATCAACGGCTTTGGCAACTTGATTTTGGTTCAAGTAAAAATAGGTTTTCAATTCTTCGACGTCTAGTATAGGCCGTAAACTCATAAGAACACTCCATTCGAAACTATTTTACTCTCAGAAGAAATTGAACGTTATATTTGGTTACATTATTGCGACAATTGACTACATTGTATTTGTAACTATCTAAATTGTCAATCTGTTTTCGATTAATCTTTTTAAAAATACTGAATATTTTGTCGAAATTTGTATAAAACGTTTATTTACTAAAAAAATCCCCGACCATGGTAGATTGTACCATTTTCGGGGATGATGGTTATTGTTTTTTATTTTTATCTTCTCTTTCCCAAAGCCGCAAATAAGGAAACGGATCAAAAGCCCATTCAGTTCTTCCGTTATATTTGTACATCCCGTAATGGAGATGCGGTGCAAATCGTCCGGACGTTCCCTCTTTACCGTATCCTGAACTTCCGACGTAACCTAGCAATGTACCAGGTTCAACAATGTCGCCTTCTTTAACTTCTTTATTAAAACCGGATAGATGTGCGTAGTAATGATACGTATTGTACATATCTCTAATGCCTACTCGCCAACCACCATAATCATTCCACCCCATGACTTCAATAATTCCATATGAAGTTGAAAGAACTGGCACACCATAGCCGGCGAATAGGTCTGTACCTTCGTGAATTCGCCTGCCGCCCCACCCTCTGCTAACGCCCCAAGTACTTCGATAACTATAGTTGGCGTGAACGGGCAGAGGAAAAGCTCTTAGGTCTAGATTTAATGTTTGAAAATGCTTATAAAGTGTTGAAATCGTCATAATCTGTTTAACGGTTTCTTTACGGTCATAATAATCCATTAAAGCTTTTTTCACACCTTGTTCCGTGGCCCCATAAGAACTGAGATATGTAGCTAGCGTATAGAGTTTGTCGTCAGGATCTTCCACATCGACAACTCCATCGTTGTTACCATCACGTCCATATCCATTGAAAAAAGTAATGGCAACCTCAGACGTGTCTACGGTTGCTGGGTTCAGCGCACCGTTCCAAAATTCACTCGGATAGTATATAGAAATCGGGCCTTCGCTTTTTGGGATATCAGAACGTACTGATTGTATATTTCGTTCAAATTGGTCGATTGCAGCCAAGTAATACCAAGGTAAAATTGGATTGCTGTATTTTACGTAATACGCCATCCTCTCTTCTAATTCTTGTTCTCTTGTTTGTTCCTCTTCAGCTAATGCCTGATGCGTTGAAAAGAGGAATAGTGCGAATGCGAAAAACAATATACGCGTACAAACACTCAAACAAAAAACCTCCTTTCTTCGATGATATTATTTAGCGTTCCCAATTTTAATTTTTACATGAATGGAAAACGTTTCAGAAAAAAGCGCCCAAGAATATGCTTCTTGGGCACTAACTTGTGAACTATTAATATTTCTTACCGACATCGCCGTATTCATTTAAAAGTTCTTCAAAACTTTTATTTTTTTCACGTTCTTTTCGTTCGAGGCGAAGTTTTTCTTGACGCTCTTCTTCGTTTTGACGTTCCACCTTTGTTAAATCGGTTTTTACTGATTTTAATTTTGCAAGTAGATCATCATCAAGGGCATCAGATAGTGTTGGTGTCGTATTTTCTATTTTGGCAACATGTTGTCGATTACCTTTTTTACTTTTTGCTGACATCAAAATTCACCTTCCTTCAATCAAGGACGTTTTACAATTGTGGCGACACCTTGTCCGCCTCCGATGCAGAGTGTTGCGAGTCCAGTTTTTGCATCTCGGCGTTTCATCTCGTGGAGTAATGTTACAAGTATCCGAGCACCACTGGCACCAATGGGATGTCCAAGCGCAATTGCGCCGCCGTTCACATTCAGTTTTTCATGATCAAACTCGAGTTCTCTGTCGACTGCAATGGATTGAGCTGCAAATGCTTCATTGGCTTCGATTAAGTCAATTTCAGCCAAATCCATATTTGCGCGAGCCAATACATTTTTCACTGCTTGAACCGGGCCGATTCCCATGACTGATGGTTCGACACCGGCATTTGCATTCGCTTCAATCGTTGCGAGTGGAGTTAAACGGAGTTCATCCGCTTTTCTTTTTGACATGATAACAAATGCCGCGGCACCATCATTGATACCAGAAGCGTTTCCTGCAGTAACACTTCCTTCACGTTTAAATGCAGGTCGGAGTTTCCCTAATTTTTCAGCAGTGGAGCTCCCTCTCACATACTCATCCGTATCGAATATGATTGGATCGCCTTTACGCACTGGAATCTCTACGGCAACAATTTCATCTTTGAACTTTCCTGCTTCAATTGCTGCAGCCGCTTTTTTCTGCGATTTCGCTGAAAATTCATCTTGTTCTTCACGTGTTATTGAATAGCGGTCGCATAAATTTTCCGCTGTAACGCCCATATGATAATCATTGAATGCGCACCATAAACCATCGGAAATCATGCTGTCGACGACTTTTTGATCGCCCATTTTATAGCCTTCCCGAGACCCCTTTAATAAATGAGGTGACTGGCTCATATTTTCCATTCCGCCAGCAACGATAATATCAGCATCGCCCGAAACAATTGCTTGTCGCGCAAGATGAACCGCCTTCAATCCTGAACCGCATACTTTGTTTATCGCCATTGCTGGAACCGTCTCCGGCAGTCCTGCTTTAATTGCGGATTGTCTAGCTGTATTTTGTCCGAGCCCGGCTTGTAAGACATTCCCCATAATGACTTCATCAACGTGCTCCGGTGAAACCCCGGCACGTTCTAGTGCCTCTTTAATAACGGTTGCCCCCAAGTCAACTGCAGATACATCTTTTAATGAACCAAGAAATGATCCTATCGCAGTTCTAACCGCACTTACAATGACTACTTCATTTTCCATTTCTAAATTCCCCCTTAACTATTGTTTACTTAATTTGCTTGTCACTCCATCTCATCATTATAATAACAATGAGGAGGGATGGTATGTTTATTTTACCAAACAAAGCAACAATAATCGAGGTCGGCCCACGTGATGGGCTCCAAAATGAAAGCAAACATGTTCATAAAAAGGATAAATTAAGGTTTATAAGGGCATTACAAGGGGCAAATATTAAAGAAATGGAGTTAACCTCTTTCGTTTCTCCAAAATGGGTTCCACAAATGGCAGATGCCAATGAAATTTTGCAAGATACACCAGCTCACGGACGGCAATTTGTCCTAGCGCCAAATGCAAAGGGTGCTGAATTAGCACTGGAAGCAGGCGCACGTAGTATTGCTGTGTTTGTAGGTGTGAGCAATTCATTCAATCAAAAAAACATTAATCGTTCAACTGACGAAAGCATGGATGCACTCGTACCCGTTCTTGCTCGATTGAAAGAGGAAGGAATTTTTATTCGGGCGTGTATTTCCACCGCATTTTACTGTCCATACGAAGGTAAAATAGAAAGTGATGCAGTTGTTGAATTATGTAACAAGTTCGTCGCAATGGGGGCAGATGAACTTAGTGTGGCAGATACCATTGGTATGGCCAATCCACAAGAAAGCTATGCCTTATTCAAAATTTTAAAAGATGCATTTCCAAACACATTAATCACTGCGCATTTTCATGACACACGCAAAATGGCGATGGCGAATATATATGCTGCGCTTCAAGCTGGCATTGATCGTTTCGATACGTCCGCCGGCGGTTTAGGCGGTTGTCCTTTCGCTCCCGGCGCCACCGGGAATGTGGCAACGGAAGATGTTGTGAATATGCTGGATACACTCGGCATTGCAACTGGGATTGATGTTAAAAAAGTTTGCGAGGCTGTCGCACTCGTTGCGCCGCATATATCCAGACCGATCGAAACAGGTATGTATCGGTTGTTTAGTAATGGTCAGCTGTAAGTAGGAGGAGAATTTTGTGAAACGGCGTATTATCTTTATAACCGGAATTATTTCGAGCGTAGTTGCTGCTTTCTTTACTTTATTCGGATTTCTAGCGACGAACAGGCTTATGTATTTAAAAATGAAGGATCCTGATGTAATCATGAAACGTGAAATATTGGCGAAACGTTTCGATGAAAAGTGGTATGAAACCGTACGAAAAGAAGGCCTATGGATCCATTCGCCAAATGATTATTTATTAAATACTGTTTTTTTAAAACCGCTAAATACAAAGAACACTGTAATAATATGTCATGGTGTGACGGAAAATAAAACGAATTCAATCAAATATGCTCGATTATTTGAACGCCTGGGTTTTAACTCTGTCATTTATGATCATCGACGACACGGTGAATCAGGTGGAAAAACGACCAGTTTCGGTTATTATGAGAAGTTGGATTTACAGGCAATTGTGCAAGCAATTCGCGAGAAGATTGGTGAAGATGCTTTGCTTGGTATTCACGGGGAGTCAATGGGTGCAGCAACGACGATTCTTTACGCCGGAACATTTGATGATGACGCAGATTTTCACATTGTAGATTGTCCTTTTTCCGATTTTACAGAACAGGTCCTTCATGTTCTACGAATGGAGACGCCGCTCCGAAGTACGATGGCTTTACGTATTGCAAATCTTTTTTTGAAAATGAGAGATGGTTACACACTGAATCTGGTTTCACCTCGCGAAGTAATTGAAAATGTTCAAAAGCCCATGTTGTTTATCCATAGTATGAAAGATGAATTTATATTGCCCTATATGACAAAAGAATTATATCAAGCGAAACCTGGCGATAAAATGCTGAAACTTTTCGAAAAAGGGGCCCATGCAAAATCATTTAATGATAATCCCGAATCGTATGAAAAGACCGTAAAAGAATTTCTTCAGCGATTTGGTTTCATCGCAAAATTAAACACCCGCTAGTGATTAGCGGGTGTTTTCCTATTACTTTTTTTTCTTTTTCTTGTCTTTCTTTTCCTTCTCGCTAACCTTATTCATTTGACTCATCATCTGGTTAATCCTTTTTTGTGAAGGTTTTTGACCCATCTGCATCATCATCATTCGTAGCATATCTTCATTAATCGGCGGGTTCTCTTCTAAGTATTTCATCATATATTGACGTGCAATGAAAAATCCGAGGGCCACACCAGCTAATAGCGCGACGACGATTCCTAATATCCACCAAATCATCCGCTATACCTCCTTCACTTCAGTTGTCCGTTTTTACGGTTCCATGAAGGATTATACAATACTATTGACTGATATACTACCTTTTCATCGAAAAATCGCAGCAGTTTTTCTTTGACTGTCTGAAAACTTGATTGGTTTCAACCATCCCCACTCGCCGTTATTGTCCATAACTGCAAAAAAACGACTATCCACTTCGGACAACGCGACAAATAAGTCCAAGTCCAACATTCGAGATCCATCACAAAAAACTGAAAGAGAATAAGCAGAAAGTGAGATTAGAATAGAACCTTTCACAGGATGAGTCAATTTATACTCCCCGTTTTCTCTTTCAATTGTTTCAAACACTTTACTAAGATTCGATAGGATAGCTTCATCGATTACCTCTGGCTCAATGATATCGCAAAGATAATGAATTTCTTTTAAATCATTACTTTGCTCTCCGTTCCCTTTTAGTAAATCGTATAAAAGTTGTTCTCGTCCAATTACAAATGGTTCGTATTCCTTTTTCACTTTATAGATTCCGTACATGCGCACGACTCCCACCTCCTCATAAGTGAAGTGTATCTGTTTAATTCCGAAAAGACTGTCACATTGTGAAATAGTTCCTAACTATTTTTGTCGAATTTTGAAACAGAAAATTGTTTCCTGTATTTTCAGTCATTTTACCATAAAAACCACCTTTAGTACAGATTTGCTTAATGCAAGAAAAAGCTATTCTGTGAGCCGTATTTGGAAATCGGCTCTCAGAATAGCTAAAACTGCTAATTATGACAGTAAATTTTTCACTTTCGAAACAACATTTTCTTCAGTGAAACCGTATTTTTCAAGAACAATATTTCCTGGGGCACTTGCACCAAATGTGTCAATTGCTAAAATATCACCTTCATCGCCGACATATTTATGCCATCCAAGTGATGCACCCATTTCGATGCCAAGACGCTTTTTCACGTCTTTTGGAAGAACGCTTTGTTTATATGCTTCATCTTGTTTTTCAAACAAGTCCCATGAAGGCATTGATACGACGCTTACGTCAATATTTTCTTCTTTTAATTTTTCTTGAGCGGCTACTGCGAGACTTACTTCAGATCCCGAAGCCAGTAGAATTGCATCCGCTTTTTCTTTCGTAGCTGGAGATACAATGTATGCTCCTTTTGAAACGCCATCGTGTGCTAGTTCAGCCGTTTTAGCGAGAACAGGCAAGTTTTGGCGCGACAAGACAAGAACTGTTGGATTCTTTCTTGAGGATAGCGCCATATTCCAAGCAGCAGCTGTTTCATTTGCATCAGCAGGACGAATAATGGATAATCCTGGCATTGCACGAAGTGATGCTAACTGTTCAACCGGCTCATGAGTAGGTCCATCCTCGCCTACTGCCACGCTGTCGTGCGTGAATACATAAGTTACAGGAACATTCATAAGTGCTGATAAACGAACAGCCGGACGAACGTAATCGCTGAATACGAAGAACGTTCCACCAAATACGTGTAAACCACCGTGTAGTGCCATTCCATTTAACGCTGTACCCATTGCAAATTCACGTACGCCGAACCAAATATTACGACCTGAATAATCAGATGGTAAGAAATCGCCTGATTCCTTGATGGTTGTATTGTTTGAACCTGCTAGGTCCGCACTACCGCCAAAAAGTGATGGAAGAATCGGTGCAATCGCATTGATTGCATCCCCTGATGCTGCACGTGTTGCTAATGATGTACCTTCTGTATATGTTGGAAGAGATTCCGCAAAACCTTCAGGTAATTTTCCATCAATTGCATCCAGTAATTGTTTTGCTAAATCAGCATGTTCTGCTTCATATTTTTTGAAAAGCTCATTCCACTCTTGTTCTTTTTGAACGCCGAGTTTTTCAGTTCCTTCTTGGAATGCTTCATAAACGCCTTCTGGAACAAAGAAGTCTTCTTCAAATGTCCATTTGTAATAATCTTTTGTAAGTTTCATTTCATCTTCGCCAAGTGGCGCGCCGTGTGCTGCGGATTTTCCGGACTTATTCGGTGAACCGTATCCGATGACTGTTTTAATCTCAATCATTGTTGGTCCGCCTTCATTTTGTTTCGCTTGTTCAATCGCTTTTGATAGAAGTTCAACGTCATTTCCATCTTCAACACGGATGTAGTTCCAACCATATGATTCAAAACGCTTTTTGATATTCTCCGTAAATGACATGTCTAATTCACCATCAAGTGAAATATCATTGCTGTCATAAAGAATGATTAATTTATCTAATTGTAAATGGCCCGCCAAAGAGATTGCTTCTCCCGCAACACCTTCCATTAAATCGCCATCACCACATAGCGCATACGTATGATGATCGACGACTTCGTATCCAGGTCTATTGTATGTTGCTGCTAGGTGCTTCTCAGCCATTGCCATTCCGACAGCCATTCCAATTCCTTGACCTAGTGGTCCAGTTGTTGCTTCAACACCGACCGTATGCCCATACTCTGGGTGACCCGGTGTTAATGAATCCCATTGTCTGAAGTTTTTAAGTTCCTCCATTGGAAGACCATAGCCTGCAAGATGTAATAAGCTATATAGAAGCATTGATCCATGACCTGCAGATAGTACGAAACGATCGCGGTTAAACCACTGTGGGTTAGATGGATTATGGTGCATATGTTTAGTCCATAGCGTATATGCCATCGGAGCTGCACCCATCGGTAATCCAGGGTGTCCTGAATTTGCTTTTTCAATTGCATCAATTGAAAGTGTTCTGATTGTATTAATAGCTAATTGGTCAATATTTTGAGTCATAAGTAATATTCTTCCTTTCCTATGTCAAATCTAGATTAAACATGTATCTATCCTATAGTTTAGTCAAACCGGACTGCAATTACAATTCTTTCGAAGGTTTATCAAGGATATGTCATACTTTTTTAATTGCGCAAATTTCGATTTCTTGCTTGCTTGACTTTTTCTGGTGTGACATCTGTTCCCTCTGGATCAATCACTTGCACATTTTCAATCGTTTCCCTCATTGAAGAGCGAAATGAAGTTAAATACTCTTGGCGTAATTTCGTTTGCTCCTTTGCTTCTTCAATTGAGAGCCCCGACGTTTTCGATTTTTTAGAGAGTTCATTAATCCGATCTATTTTTTCTTGTGATAACATTTTTATTCCTCCGCATCATTTACGTTTACTATGTAAAAGGTATACAAAAAAAGCAGGAAGCGCAATAATTTAGCCTTCCTGCTCAGTTTCGTATTCCTTAAAACGACGATGTACCGTCGCTTTACTTATATCATGACCAAGTCCTTTTAGTACATTTGTAATTTCTTCAAATGTTAACCCTTTGTCGCGTAAAGAAATAATTTCACCGACCGGTACTTCGATTCTTTCTCGCCCTTCTGCATTGCCACGGTTCTTCAAGTTTCGTTCAGGACGGTAGCCATCACGGACCGCACGCTGCATCCCTCGTCTAATTTTGGCATTGTGCAATTTGCGCTGGTATTCTTCGACGATTGCCAGTATTTCCAGCATCATTGTATCCATCTCATTTAATGCGATCGGACCACCGTCGTTATGGGAAAATATTTCCGTTTCGGTTTTGGCCAGTAGGTGCAAAATTGCCATTCGGGCATTCCCGCGACCCAGTCTAGTTTCGTCTTGAATTAGCACGACCTCAATACTTTCATCTCGGACAAAATCTAACAATTCTAGTAACCCATCTCGATCGATATCAAAACCGCTATGTCGATCTTTAAATGTTTCTATGTGATTAAAATCAAGTTCTTTAGCTAATTGTTCTAGTTCCTCTTCCTGTCTAGCGAGTGACATTTCCTGCACTTCTTTTTCAGTACTGACTCTACAGTATATGACACATCGTTTTTTTCCTGTCTTCAATCACCTTCACCTGCAAACGTCGCAATATCTGTTGGATTGGATACAGTACTCTTTGGCAATTTCAACTCATCGCCTACACGAATCGTTGTCGTTGTAAGGTTGTTAATATTAATAATATCTTTAATCCATTTATCAGCAGGAATGTTATTGTTAGCGTATTTTGCAGAATAGCCCCATAACGTATCCCCTTCAGTAACAACTACTTTTTCAAATTCATTATCATTTTCCGCTTTACTCGTACCCATTATGGTAAATATAATACAAACTGCAACGACAAGAAGTAAATAACTATTATTTTTTATGAATGGCATATTAATCCCTCCTAGCGAATGTTTGTTCGGAATGCATGTTCCTATAATAAAATAGATTTTTACATTTGTCAATCTTTTAATAGAACTAACGTTTGTCTTTTAGAAGAACGGCTGATATACTAGATTCAATAAGGGAGTTCGTGTTCGAGTGACTACACTTTCTCAATACGAAAACTACTAATAGGGGTGATTGGGATGACAAAAATTTCTAAAAGACAACAAGCGATTATGGATTTTATTAAATCCGAGGTAAATCTGAAAGGCTATCCACCATCCGTACGTGAGATCGGAACGGCTGTTGGACTAGCTTCTAGCTCAACGGTTCATGGACATTTGGCAAGATTGGAAAGTAAAGGATATATTCGAAGAGATCCTACAAAGCCCCGTGCGATAGAAGTATTGGATCCCGAGGGTCTTGAAACTATTAAACCTGGTGTTCTAAACGTCCCACTGGTCGGTAAAGTTACTGCCGGGCTACCAATTACAGCGATTGAGAACATAGAAGAGTATTTTCCACTTCCGGAGACATTTGGCACGGCAGACGATAATATCTTCATGTTGGAAATTGTCGGTGAGAGTATGATTGAAGCCGGAATCTTAAATGGTGACTACGTTGTTGTTAAACAAACGAGCACAGCTCAAAACGGGGAGATTATCGTAGCGATGACCGAAGATGAGGAAGCGACTGTTAAGCGTTTCTTTAAAGAGAAAAACTATTTCAGATTACAACCTGAAAACTCTTCTATGGATCCAATTATCGTTGACAATGTCTCCGTACTTGGAAAAGTTGTCGGCGTATACCGAAATATCCAGTAAATCATATGTAAAAGGAGCTGATTAAACAGCTCCTTTTTTTAATTTATATCTATTAATTTATTCGTTATTAATTTATCCATCGAAGATAATACTGCCGCTTTTACATGTTCATAAGTAAGTCCGCCCTGAACGTAAGCAGTGTATGGAGGTCTAATGGGGCCATCCGCAGTCAATTCAATACTAGAACCTTGAATGAATGTTCCTGCCGCCATTATTACATCGTCTGTGTAGCCGGGCATATAAGACGGTTCTGGTGCATAATGCGCATTGATTGGAGAATTTTCTTGAATCGTTCGACAGAACTCAATCATTTGTTCAGCACTCCGAAATGATACAGATTGAATCAGATCCGTTCTTCTATCCGTGTAATGCGGTGTTGTCACAAGACCGTAACTATCTAACAGGGCTGCTGTAAACAGTGCGCCTTTAACCGCTTGGCTTACGATATGAGGTGCTAAGAAAAAACCTTGATACATTTCCCGGAGCGTATCAAGCGACGCTCCAGCCTCGGCGCCCAACCCCGGTGAAGTCATTCTGTAAGCGCATTGTTCAACAAGGTCTTTCCCGCCTGCAATATACCCGCCAGTTCTGACAAGTCCACCACCCGGATTTTTTATAAGCGAACCCGCCATTAAATCGACACCTACCTCAGTCGGTTCTTTCTCTTCCACGAATTCTCCGTAGCAGTTATCAACAAAAACAATTAGATTTGGATTTATCGCCTTTACTTTTTGAACCATTTCAGAAATTTCGTCAATCATAAATGATGGTCTATCTGAATACCCTTTAGATCGTTGAATTCCAATTACCTTGGTTTTATCATGAATATTCTTTCTCACTTCATCAAAATCGACACGACCATCTTCGAGTAAATCAATATGTTTATACGTGATGCCATAGTCATGAAGCGACCCAGTATCTTTCCCATTTCCAGTAACAATTGAGTCGAGCGTATCGTACGGTTTTCCGGTTATGTATAACAGTTCGTCTCCTGGACGAAGTACGCCAAACAAACTAATTGAAATGGCATGTGTGCCTGAAATGATTTGATTACGAACGAGACAACTTTCAGCCCCGAATGTATCCGCATAAACACTCTCCAATACGTCACGACCTTCGTCATCATACCCATACCCTGTAGAGCCCATTAGATGAAAATCACTGACACGATTATTTTTGAATGCCGCAAGAACTTTTTTCTGATTGAAAAATGCTACTTTCTCAACCTGTTTAAAATAGGGTTCAAGTTTTTGTTCCATCAATTCGGTTTGAATGTCCAAGTTTGTTTCTTCATTTGCTAACATTTATTTTAGCCTCTTTCTTCTTTATGTTATAGTCTAATTTTATCAGTTAACTGTACGTGGTCAACGTTCACATAATTCACATAGTTGTAATTCATCTAAAATTAGAACGTAATGATTTGCTACTTCGCCATTTCAAAATGGTACAAGAAAAAACGGAACAGGGCTATAATCGCCTGTTCCGTTTATTTCATTCTTCGAGATCCATTGTAATCATTTTTGCAGGTACATAAGTTGAGATTGCATGCTTATAAATAAGTTGCTGCTTACCATCCGTTTCAAGTAGGACTGTGTAATTATCATATGATTTAATAAGTCCTTTCAGTTGAAAGCCATTCATTAAAAATACAGTTACAGATATGTTGCTCTTACGCAATGAATTTAAAAATACGTCTTGCATTTTGCCTTGTTTCATAATATTGCCCCTCCTGTGTGGTCAAAACTTTTCTCTACTACTTCTTTCTCCTTGCTTGATCCAAAACCCTTTAAAACAGTAAATATTTCTTTCACTTGATCATCTGTGTTAAGTGTTGCATCAACCCACTCAATCGCTAATTTGTTTCGGAAATAAGTCATCTGACGCTTCGCATAATTCCGAGAATTTTTCTTGATTAATTGAATTGCGACATCTAACGGTATTTCTCCTTCAATAAACCGATGAAGTTCTTTATATCCGATTGCTTGCACGGATTGCATATCGCGAATTCCTGCATTCCATAAAGCTTCGGCTTCTTGTAAAAATCCTTTTTCCATCATTTGATCAACGCGTCTGTCAATTCGATCATATAGCAAATCGCGTTCCATTTCCATTCCAATTAGCAAATGGTTATAAAGTGCATTTCCCCCTACTTTTTGTTCATGTTCGCCTTTGGTCTTCCCCGTCACTTCAATAATTTCAAGTGCCCGAATGATTCGACGGTGATTGTTTGGGTGTATTTTTTTTGCATCAATCGGATCTAGTTGTTCAAGCCGTCGATAAAGATGGTCGGCACCGATTTCGTCAAGCTCTTTTTCTAATCGGCTTCGTATTTCCATGTCTGAAGCCTCATCTGTAAAACGGAAATCATATAAAACAGACTGTACGTAAAGTCCAGTGCCGCCTACGATGATTGGCAACTTTCCCCTGCCCCGGATTTCATCAATCTTTTTTCGAACTTCAGCTTGGTACTGCGCAACAGAAAAAGTGTCCTCTGCCTCAATTATGTCGAATAGATGATGAGGAACACCTTCCATTTCAGCTGTTGTAATTTTGGCAGTTCCAATATCAAGGCCTTTATAAACTTGCATTGAATCGCCGTTAATAATTTCAGCGTTTAATAACTTGGCCAACGACACACTAATTGCAGTTTTCCCTGATGCTGTCGGGCCGACAATCGCAAGTACATCAATTTTATCTGTCATCATTTTTGCATCCATTCAAGCACCGCCTCTAAAACATGAACTTGAGCTGGATCATTCAACAATTCATGTCGTCCTTCTTCAATGATTAATACAGTAACCTCTTTAATATTTGCATCATGATACTGTCGGGCTACTTTCCATACCGCTTTCCCGTATTCCCCTACTGGATCATCAACTCCCGAAAAGAGCAATATCGGCAAATTTTTCGGTATTTTTTCGATTTCTTGCGTCTTATGGATTAACCCAAGCCCGTTAAATAGATCGATAAAAAATTGGGTGGTTGGAATGAAGCCGCATTTTTCATCAAGCATGTAATCCGATACATGTTGTTCATTTTTCGACAGCCAGTCGAATTTCGTTTGCGGATTATCAATTTTTTTATTGAATGCGCCAAAAACAAGTGAATCCAACAGATGGTTACGTTCAGTGTAACCTTTTCTTTTGCCAGCGAGATGAGCTAATGCTAGTCCCCCGTACCTGGCAATCCCAGAATCATCGCCCGTTCCAGATAAGATTGCGAGATCCACCTCATTTCCGTGCAATTGAATATAGCGGCGTGCGATGAACGAACCCATACTATGTCCTAATAGAATGAATTTTAAATTCGAATGAACAGTTTTAACTTCTGAAATAACTTCGTGCGCGTCTTGGACAACACGATTGAAACCATCTTTATCTGCAAAATAGCCTTTCATGCCATTTAATATTGCGGTTTGTCCATGTCCCCGGTGATCATGCCCGGAAACGACAAAACCTTGGTCACAGAAAAAGTTTATCGCAAATTCATAGCGGCCAATATGTTCCGCCATTCCATGAAGGAGATGAATATGCCCGATTGGCTTAGAAGGTGGTTCTTTAATAAATGCATAGAGTTTGAACCCATCCGACATTTCCAGTGTTAGCTCTTTCAATCTTCAACACCACCCCTTAGTCTTGCTGATATTATATATATATATCTTTTACATCACTCGTTTAAACATTTTCTCAATTTCATATGTCGTGAAATGAATGAGCACTGGTCTTCCGTGTGGACAAGTAAATGGGTTTCCAGCTTCGGATAAATCATTCAATAATTTTCCCATATCCGCCATCGTTAAATGGTGATTCGCCTTGATTGATCGTTTACAACTCATCATAATCGCAGCTTCTTCGCGCAACTTTCCGATATCTATCCTGCGCGAATTCAATACTTGCTCAATGATTTCTTCGATAATTGCTGTTTCTTCACCGGCCGGAAACCAAGTAGGAAATTCACGAACAATGTATGAAGTTTGCCCAAATTCTTCCAAGTATATTCCCACATCTTCAAGAAGCTTTCTGCCCTCTTCGATTCGTGTTTTTTCATCCATTGAATAATGAAAAGTTAGCGGGACTAAAAGAAGCTGCCTTTCATTATTCTCTGTTTCTTTTAGTTTATCCCTAAAGTATTCATATTTAATACGCTCTTGCGCTGCATGTTGATCAATCATAAAAAATCCGTCTTCATTTTGCGCAATAATATATGTCCCATGCACTTGTCCTACAGGGAATAATATCGGAAATGAAGGTGTATCTTTTTCTTCGGCTACCTCCTCTGCAGGTAGGGGTTCGTTAACCGTCCAATCAGATTGCTGAGCGGCTTGCTCGTCTTTTTCATATACAGGCGACGGTTTATTAACCGGCTGTTGTACGGGCGTACTGAACTTTTCAGAAGGGAGTTCTTGACGCGGAGGACTTTCCCAAAACCTAACTTGTTCGGTAGGCTTTTTAGGGACTGATTCTTTTTTTGTTACTCCGGGCACAACGACGTTTTTCTGAATTGCTTTTTGTATGGATTCTTTAATAAGCGTTAGCAGTTCGCCTTCTTTACTCATTCGAATCTGTTGTTTCGATGGATGGACGTTCACATCTGTTAAAAACGGATCGCCTTCAACATTGATAACCACAATCGGATATCTGCCTATAGGCAGATACGTATGAAAGGCGTCAAGAACAGCCCGGTTAATCGCGTAACTTTGAATCCAACGCCCATTTACAATAGTCGTCATATAATTTCTTGATGCGCGCGTCATTTCCGGCAATGATACATAGCCGAAAGTCGAATAATCCGCGTTCTCTCCTTTGAATTCAACCATTTTTCGAGCGGCCGAGATGCCGTATATATCCGCTAGCACACGCAGTTGGTCTCCGCTTCCTGAAGTTTGCAGCAGCGATTGACTGAAATGCGTTAATTTGAAAGCGATGTGCGGGTGACTTAGGGCTAATCGATTCACCAATCCTATCGTATGGCCAAGTTCCGTTTGGATTGTTTTCATATACTTAAGACGCGCTGGCGTATTAAAAAATAGTTGAGAAACTGCTATGTCCGTTCCTTTTCGGTAAGCGGCATTGTCATGTTTCACTAGTTTTCCGCCGTCAATAAAGACTTCGGTTCCAGTGCTTTCCCCGTCAGATGTCCACAATTCAATTTTGGACACGGATGCAATACTGGCAAGTGCTTCCCCGCGAAAACCAAGTGTCCGTATGCGAAACAGGTCATGCTCATTATCTATTTTACTGGTTGCGTGGCGCTCGAAGGCTCGGACTGCATCTTGTTTTGACATACCTTTGCCGTTATCGGTTACTCTGATTTTGGTCAGGCCAGCTTCCTCTAAGGCAATTTCTATGACTGTACTCTCCGCGTCTATCGAATTTTCGACAAGTTCTTTTACGATTGACGCAGGTCTTTCAACAACTTCTCCTGCGGCAATTTTATTCGACAGCGTATCGTCCATTACTTTAATTATATTCACGTTATTCATCCTTTCGCTGAGCGGAGTTTCTCTTTCAGTTCAAAGACATACTGCAGGGCGTTTAATGGTGTCATATTGAGTAAATCTGTTTCTTCCAGACTTGCTAGGACTTCTTTTTTCTCATCAGACAATGTGTGCTGCTCTTCTTCTCTTATATCGAAAAACGCCATTTGCTGGGGTTCATTGATTGGTCCTTTTTCTTTATTTTCAAAGGTTTGCAGTAGCTCTTTTGCACGTGCAAGTAAAGGCGTCGGCAAGCCCGCAAGATCAGCAACGTAAATGCCGTAACTTTTATCCGCTGCCCCTTTCATGACTTTATGGAGGAACACTACTTTACCATCTTGTTCCATCGCAGCGACATGAACATTTTCAAGTCTTGCCAGTTTAGTGTCTAGCATGGTTAACTCGTGATAGTGAGTCGAAAATAATGTATTTGCTCCAATTTCATCGTGTATATATTCCATCATGGCTTGGGCTAAAGACATACCATCATAGGTTGATGTCCCTCTCCCTATCTCATCAAATAACAGAAGACTTTTTTCAGTTGCATTGGCAATCGCATGTTGAGATTCCATCATTTCCATCATAAATGTACTTTGTCCGGATGCTAAATCATCCGCAGCACCGATTCGTGTAAAGATCTGATCCGTAACAGGAAGAACTGCGCTGTCGCAAGGAACGTAACAACCGATTTGGGCCATTACGACTGTGAGTGCTACTTGACGCATATAGGTGCTCTTTCCGGACATATTTGGTCCTGTTATGAGAAGCATATTTGCATCTTCTTGCAGTACGCAATTATTTGGTACATAAAGCGAATGATCCATCATTTTTTCAACGACTGGGTGACGCCCATTTTTTATTTCTAATCCTTTATTATTATGAAAAGTCGGCTTCACGTAGTTTTGTTTTTCCGCTACTGTCGCAAATGATAAAAGAACATCTAGTTCGCTTAAGATGGATGCCAGTTGCTGAACTTGTCTAATATGCATCTTCATCGATTCACGAACAGCGCTAAACAGATCATATTCTAGCTCTAATCCATCTGACTCGGCATTTAATATTAAATCTTCTTTTTCTTTCAGCTCAGGCGTGATATAACGCTCGGCATTTGCTAGTGTTTGCTTTCTTTCATAACGTTCATGATCCGCTAAATGAATATTTGATTTCGTAATTTCGATAAAATACCCAAAGACACGATTATATCCAATCTTCAAGTTTTTTATGCCCGTGCGTTCACGCTCTTCTTGTTCCAGTTTTGCTAACCACTCTTTCCCGTTCCTAGCGGCATCTCTGTATGTATCGAGTTGTTCATCATAACCGTCCTTTATAACTCCGCCTTCTTTTACAGTAATCGGCGGATGTTCTGCAATCGACATTTCAAGGATGTCTCTTGCCTCTGGACACAAATTGATTTTTTCCGCGAACTGCGTCAAGTGTTTTTTTCCGGAGTTTGCAAGTGCATCTTTCAAGTTCGGCACTTGTCGCAAGGAATTTCGTAACTGAGCAAGGTCTCGACCGTTTGCCGAACCCATTGAAATACGTCCCGCCAATCTTTCAAGATCATACACTTCGCGCAAGTTCGTTTTAAGATCGTCGCTTAAAAAGAAATCCTCGACTAATTCAGTCACTGTATCGAGGCGAGCTTCAATTTTCACTTGCTCGGCAAGCGGTTGATGAATCCACATTTTCAGCTTTCTTGCACCCATAGCCGTCACGGTTTCATCAAGCAGCCAGTACAGTGTCCCTTCTTTAGTACCATTACGAATAGATTGAACGAGCTCCAAATTACGCATGGAGTTTGCATCAATGGATAGCTTTTCTTGTTTTTCTATAAAATCGAAGGGGCGAATATGTTCAAGTGACGACTTTTGCGTGCGTTTCACATATGAAATTAGATTATCGCAAGCTTCAACTACATCTTCCGGAATGTTGCCTTGGCGTTCCAATGCATCCTTATTATATTCTATTGATAATGTAATATTTCGTTTTGCCATGTTATCGCTTAATGCAATATGTAGCCCTTCCGCTACCACGACTTCTTTCATGCCAAGTGCATCGATTTCAGAAATTAACGTGCGCTCATCACCTTGGACATATTGAACTTTTCCTTCACCTGTTGATAAATCTAAATAGGCAAGTGCGTATTTTCCATCGGCGATAATAGCAGCTGAACCAATAAAATGATTCGTATTTGTATCAATGCTTTTACCTTCTGTCATTGTTCCTGGCGTTATAATTCGAACGACTTCCCGTCGAACTATTCCTTTTGCTGCGCGAGGATCTTCTGTTTGTTCGCAAATGGCTACTTTGTATCCTTTACGCACAAGCGTTTCAATATATCCTTCAGCGGAGTGATACGGAACACCACACATTGGAATGCGGTTGCCACTGGCTGCATCCCGGCTCGTTAATGTGATTTCAAGTATTTGTGAAGCTTCCGTCGCATCGGTAAAGAACAACTCATAAAAATCGCCTAGTCTGAAAAATAAGAAGGCATCTTCATGTTCTGATTTTATTTTTAAGTATTGCTGTATCATCGGTGTATAAGATGTCATTATTATGTACCCTCACTATTACAATATGTTTTATTCATTATATCAAAGTTTCATCGAATACGAAAAAAAGCCGGGATATCATTCCCGACTTGATTAATTCGCCAGAGCGTAATTACCAACCAGAAAGCCTGTTAGAACGGTTTTGAATCTTTTCCTTTTTTGTGATCATGTTCATGCTCCCCGTGGACATGACCATGCCCATGTCTATGGCTGGATGATGATGATTCATCTCGCTGCGGCCACTCCTCTTCAAAAGTGTGCGGATGGACGGAAACGCAAACTTTCGTTTCGCCCACTACTTCCGCGACTAATTCACGCTCCACACAAATAACGAATTTTTCTCCACACTCGGATATGATTGCTTCAGTACAGTTTGGATGCTGTATGACATCTACGATTACCTCTTCCACTCTAGATGTCGGCTCATCCCGATAATGTAATCGAATTCGGTCTTTATAGGGGATCGTTTCTGTAAACACCGAAGTTTTCGAGTGATTATTATGGGAATACCAAACGTTTATATCGAACTTACCCGAGACTTCAACGTATTTACCTGATTTTTTTGCTTGATGGGTATGGTTGATAACCCAACAGCCAAGGATACTGGTCGGTTTGTTTGGTGGACATAAAATTTCTTTTGTTTCGGTCCGCTCTTTCCCTTTTGCAACAATCGCCTTCGTCACGATTTGACGTAAATTCTTCAGTTTTCTTCCTCCTCCATTCGCTTCAATTTATCTTATGCGACAGGAGCCTAGAGAGTGAAAAAATCGACAGGAATTTTATCCCGTCGATTTAAATTATTTATTTATTGTTATATGTTGTGTTTTCAACGTATGAACCCGTTTCGCCGCGAAGTAAATCTCCGCCAGTCGATTTTATGACTTCATTCGTTACGCCGTTCGCAATTGTTGTCGAGACAAGTTGAAGTAAATCGTTGACTTCACCTTGTGATTGCTTGAACTCTTGAACAATTGGAACCGTATCGATATCTTCTTGAATTTTATCAATTTTACCTTCAATAATTTCCAACGCTCTTTCTTTTCCGTACTGTTGGAAATTGACTGCTTGCTTTTGCAATGATTTCAAACTTGCGATGTTTTCACGGATTTTTTGATTTTCATTGATTTGTGCTTCAGCGCGTTTGAAAAAGTCTACTTCCTCTGTGTTAGCAATCATCACCGCTATTTCATTCGCCTTCGCGATGATATCATCTTTAGTATATTTTTTCTCCATTATAATACGACCTCTTTCTTTTCTACAACGTCGATAAACTCGCCGTCGAGCGACCATGTTTTCGCATCTGTTATTTTTACATGGACAAGTTTCCCGATTACGTCTTTTGGTGCTCTAAAATTAACTAATTTGTTCTTCCTAGTGTATCCGGAAAGGACTTCATCATTCCGTTTACTTTCACCTTCAACTAGTACTTCGACTGTTTGCCCTTCAAATTGCTGCATAGCTTTCAGGGAATAGTCGTTTACTAGTTTATTCAATCGTTGAAGTCTTTCTTTCTTAACTTCCATCGGAATATTATCTGCCATTTTCTCTGCTGGTGTGCCATCACGCGGTGAATAAATATACGTATAAGCTGTTTCAAAACCAACTTCTTCATACAATGTCATCGTTTCCTCAAATTGTTCATCGGTCTCATTCGGAAAGCCGACAATGATATCTGTTGTTAATGACACATCAGGAATCGCAGTTTTTATTTTACGAACGAGTTCGAGATATTCTTCGCGTGAATAAATTCTACCCATAATTTTCAGGATTGATGTAGAACCTGATTGTACCGGAAGATGAATATGTTCAACGAGGTTTCCGCCTTTAGCAAGGACTTCGATTAAGTGATCATCGAAATCTCTTGGGTGACTTGTCGTAAAGCGGACACGAGGTATATCGATTTTACGTAAATCATCCATCAAATCGCCAAGACGATAATCCAGATCATCAAAATCTTTCCCGTAGGCATTTACGTTTTGCCCAAGTAATGTAATTTCTTTATACCCTTGTGCGGCGAGTTGTCGAATCTCTGTAATGATATCTTCAGGTCTTCGACTACGTTCTTTTCCTCTTGTATACGGCACTATGCAATACGTACAAAACTTATCGCAACCGTACATAATATTGACCCATGCTTTAATATCACCGTGGCGGACTTTTGGAAGGTTTTCAATAATATCGCCTTCTTTAGACCACACTTCGATAACCATTTCTTTTGACATATACGCTTCATGTAAAATGTTCGGGAGTCTATGAATATTATGCGTGCCGAAGATCATGTCAACTTGGTCGTAGGTTTGAAGTATTTTATTGACGACGGATTCTTCCTGCGACATACAACCACAAACACCGATCAAAATATCCGGATTGCGCTGTTTAAGCGGCTTTAAATGTCCGAGCTCTCCGAACACTTTGTTTTCTGCGTTTTCACGAATGGCACATGTGTTTAACAAAATAATGTTCGCATCTTCAACCGTCTCTGTTACTTCATAGCCAAGTGCTGTGAAAATACCTGCCATTACTTCCGTGTCATGCTCGTTCATTTGGCAGCCATATGTACGAATATAAAACTTGCGGCCTTTACCCATATTCAGAAAGCGTTCGTCGATTTCGAAGTCGTCGAAATACGAAACTTCTTCCCCACCGCGTCTTCTCGCTTTTTTCAAATTGGGTTGTTTGTAGACAGTTTGGAAATATTGACTGTAATCTTTCTCAGTCTTTTCTTCTTTATTTACTAAGCCTGACTTTATCTGCCCGGCACTTATGCGCTGTTCTTCATTCATAATTTTGAATCCCCTTTCCGACAGTTTCTCGGGAACGATTTCATACGTCTCTTATTATACTTAACTTGGGGTCAAGTGTACAAGGAGAGGATTAGTTGTTGGCATTTTGTCGATTGTTTGTCACAGTTTTCATGGAGAAGACACCTTATGATAAAATGTATTCAACAACGATAACCATTTGGGGGAACCATTAATGAATATTTACTCAGTCAAATTATTACTGGAATCAACTGTCACGCCAAACGATTACGGTACAAAAACATATGAAGAATCTATTGTATTAATAGAAGCGGAGCGTTTAGAAAAAGTCGAACAAATAATTCGTAACCACTATGTTGACGAAACCTATGAAAATGCTGTAGGCGGTCTTACTACTTGGAGTTTTGTAACAATATTGGATATCTTTGAGGTGAATGATGAATTTGAAGGAGTTGTTAATTTCAAGGAAGTTTATAGTCGTTTTTTACCTTTCGATAAACTGATTACGGCAGAAGAAGTAATAAAACTTTATTCATTGGATATTTAAAAAACCTACGGAGATCTCATCCCCGTAGTTTTTCATTACATATCGTTTTGTGCAGCTCCACGCGTTCGCTTTTCGACGAGTAATTTCAAAGCCGTCCGTCCCTCACCATTAATCATGATATCGGTGAATGCTGGCGCACAGGTTAGATCAGATCCACTTGGCGCTACAAACCCCCGTGCAATTGCGATTGCTTTTACTGCTTGATTGAGTGCACCCGCTCCTACAGCTTGCATTTCAGCATACCCTTGTTCTCGGATGACTGCGACGAGCGCACCAGCAACTGAATTTGGATTCGAGCGAGATGAGACTTTCAATGGGTTCACCATTATTCCTCCTTATTTTCCGATGTCTATGGAACGGATACGTCCATAGCCCATACTATGAGAAAAAGGATTCGTTTAGACTCAACTTAACTTTCGAATGGTTTATCGTCGTTAATCATAATCCGTTCGACGTGAATAGCCTTCCCCGTTTTGTCATCCAATTCAACGTATAAGCCGTTTAATTGGACGCGTCCATTTTTTGGCACTTCGAATCGTACTGGCATATTTGTTTGAAAACGGTAAATGACATCTTCTTTTTTCATTCCGAGGATTTCATCGTACGGCCCCGTCATACCCGCATCGGTTAAGTAAGCAGTTCCCTTAGGAAGAATCCGATCGTCGGCTGTCTGGACATGCGTGTGCGTTCCTACGACGGCTGAGGCGCGACCATCAAGATGAAACCCCATCGCGATTTTTTCGCTCGTTGCTTCCGCATGAAAATCGACAAAAACAAGTGGTGAAATTTCATGGGCTTCGTCTAATAGTTCATCAGCTTTCGCAAACGGGTCCCCATGAGGCGGTAAAAATGTTCTTCCGTGTAAGTTAATAACAGATAATGTGACCCCGTTCCGTGAAATGGTCGTCATTCCACGACCTGGTGCTTCGTCCGAAAAGTTTGCCGGGCGTATTAAATAATCCGTTTCATCTATAAAATCATAAATTTCTTTTTGATCCCAAGTATGGTTTCCCATTGTTACAACGTCGACGCCAGCGCGTAGCATGTCATCAAAAATCGCCTTCGTAATTCCCCGACCGGCTGCTGCGTTTTCTCCGTTTGCAATCACTACATCTGGACTATATTTACGTTTTAGACGCGGTAAATAGCGGTAAACCATATCTCTTCCAAGCGAGCCAACAATATCACCAATAAATACGATTTTCATTAAAAGACCTCTTTCTAATTTTAGGGTTGTAAAAAACAGCAAAGGCGCCACTCGGCCAAGAATGGCGCACAGTGCTGGATGCCTATTAAAATAAAAAAAGCTTCGGGACTGTAAATCCCGGAAGCCTTTTTCATCATTTCGCGTAGTCAACCGCTCGTGTTTCACGAATGACTGTTACCTTTATATGACCCGGATAATCAAGTTCTTCTTCAATTCTTTTTCGAATATCCCTAGCAAGACGATGAGCTGTAATGTCATCAATCTGATCTGGACGAACGATAATCCGAACTTCACGACCTGCTTGGATGGCAAATGATTTTTCCACGCCTTCGTATGATTCCGAAATTTCTTCGAGTTTTTGTAAACGTCGAATGTAGTTTTCGAGTGTTTCACTACGGGCACCTGGTCTGGCCGCAGATAATGCATCTGCCGCTGCAACAAGTACCGCAATAACCGATGTCGCTTCTGTATCTCCGTGATGGGATGCAATACTATTAATGACAACCGGATGCTCTTTATATTTTGTTGCAAGTTCCACACCGATTTCGACATGGCTTCCTTCAACTTCATGGTCGATTGCTTTTCCAATATCATGAAGGAGTCCTGCACGTCTTGCAAGTGTTACATCTTCTCCAAGTTCTGCTGCTAAAAGTCCCGTCAGGTATGCAACTTCTGTTGAATGCTTCAGGACGTTTTGTCCATAGCTCGTTCTAAAGCGCAGTCTTCCGAGAATCTTAATGAGATCCGGGTGAAGATTGTGTACGCCGATATCAAATGATGTTTGCTCTCCAGTTTCACGGATAAGCTCATCCACTTCACGTCTAGACTTATCAACCATTTCTTCAATACGCGCCGGATGTATCCTCCCGTCTTGCACAAGTTTTTCAAGTGCTAAGCGAGCAGTTTCCCGACGAACTGGATCGAATCCTGATAAGACGACAGCTTCCGGTGTATCATCAATGATTAGATCGATTCCTGTAAGTGTTTCAAGTGTCCGAATGTTACGTCCTTCACGACCAATTATTCGGCCTTTCATTTCATCGTTCGGTAAGTTTACTACAGACACTGTAGTTTCAGCAACATGATCTGCTGCAAAACGTTGCAGTGCAATGGAAAGAATTTCACGTGCTTTTTTGTCTGATTCTTCTTTTGCTTGTAACTCTGACTCTTTTGTCATAACGGCAATATCCGTTGCGAGTTCTTTCTCGACTTCCGTGAGAATGACATGCTTCGCTTCTTCTCGCGTAAGTGATGATATTCTTTCAAGCTCCGTTTGTTGAACGGTCACTAGTTCTTCCGCCTTGCGTTCCATCTGTTCAATATGCTGTTGTCTTCCGGTAAGCGCTTCTTCTTTGCGCTCCAGACCCGCTTCTCTTTTGTTGAGAGCATTATCTTTACGGTCGAGATGTTCCTCCCGCTGCAAATGACGATTTTCTTGTTTTTGCAATTCTGACCGTCGTTCGCGGATTTCAGCTTCCGCTTCAATTCTCAGTTTGTGAGTTTCATCTTTCGCTTCCAGTAGTGCCTCTCTTTTCAAAGCCTCCGCTTCACGCTTGCCCTCTTCGACAATCGCTTCTGCCGAGTATTTGGCACCTGTCACTTTTGATTCATTCACTTTACGATTAACAAAATAGATAACAAGAGCACCGACGAAGAAACCGAGCAAAGCGGAGATGATTATTTCTAATAACATCCTGGTCACCTCCTAATTGCTATTCTTTTCATTTTCAGTCGGCTCGTATATCAACGTACAACATACTGCCTAAATTAATCTTTTGGGGTATAAGGTATACAGTTCTAATTGTATCTTTGTCAAAATCGCATGTCAAGGATACACACGACCTTTCTTACCAATAAATTGAAGAGATGCCGCAAACGCCAAACCGGCCGGGAGGATATTACTGGAAATAGACACTAGTAAGAAGTCTATATGGAATTAAGTTATCGTGAATGAAACACGTTGCGGTAAGAACAACCGAAGCCCCCCCTCTCCCATTCTGAACAAAAAACGGTTCACCCTTTAAAGAGTGAACCGTTTACTAAGCATATTTTATTTTTTTTCTTCTTCTAGCAATAATTCGAGTTCTTCAGCTTCAGCTGCGTCATCAACATCATGACCTTCAACGACAGTAGCTTCTCCGTCAAGTTTATAATATTCACGAATTTTTTTATCAATAGCTTTTTTAACATCTGGATTTTCAATCAAGAACTGCTTGGCATTTTCTCGACCTTGTCCTAGACGCTCTCCTTCGTAGGAATACCATGATCCACTACGTTGTACTACTTCTACTTCAGTACCCAGGTCTACTATTTCACCTTCTTGTGAAATTCCCAAACCGTACATAATATCTACTTCTGCAAGACGGAAAGGCGGTGCGACTTTGTTTTTCACAACTCTGATGCGCGTCTTGTTTCCGACAATTTCAGTTCCCTGTTTAATTGCTTCACCACGGCGAACATCGATTCGAACTGATGCATAAAACTTCAGTGCACGTCCTCCTGGCGTAACTTCTGGGCTACCGAACATGACGCCAACTTTTTCACGAATTTGGTTGATGAAAATTGCGTTCGTTCTTGATTTATTAATGGCACCCGATAATTTACGTAGAGCTTGGGACATCAAGCGTGCCTGCAAACCAACGTGCGAGTCGCCCATCTCTCCTTCAATTTCTGCTTTTGGAACTAGAGCAGCAACCGAGTCAACGACGACAATGTCGACGGCACCACTACGAACTAGCGCTTCACAAATTTCTAGCGCTTGTTCGCCTGTATCAGGTTGTGATAATAAAAGTTCATCTATATTAACACCAAGTCGTTTTGCATATTCAGGATCAAGTGCATGCTCCGCATCAATAAATGCGGCTGTTCCACCTTCTGCTTGTGCCGCAGCAATCGCATGAAGTGCAACTGTCGTTTTACCCGAACTCTCAGGTCCATATATTTCTACAACACGGCCACGTGGATATCCACCTACACCAAGTGCGATGTCGAGTGAGAGTGATCCGCTGGAGGTCGTTGAAATTTGGCGATCCGTTTTTTCACCCAGCTTCATAACAGATCCTTTACCAAATTGTTTTTCAATTTGTTTTAACGCCATATCTAGTGCTGCTTTACGATTTTTCAAATATATTTCCTCCCTAATATTAATTCCAGTTTTTCTATCTGTTCTTACTATACCTCTTTTATAAAGAATACACAACAAAAAAGCGAACGTTTATTCGAGAGGTTTTTATTGAAATGAAATTATTCATAATAAATAGGGGTGATTATTCAATTTTCAAAAGAAAATCGCTATCAAATTAATATTTTCAACTTTTAAGACTTCGAAAGTTCTTTGATCAAGTAATAAAGTGCAAATCGTGCAGAACGAAGGCGATTGTTATTTCTAGTTCCTGATAATAGAAGTTTGTATGTTGCAGGCTTTTTATTTGGCAAAGCAATGCCTATCCAAACTGTACCTACCGGCTCTCCATCATGCGGTGTTGGGCCCGCTGCACCTGTTATTCCTACGCCTACATGTGTATTAAATTTCTTTTGGACATGAAACGCGAGAGATTCCGCACATTGCTTACTTACGATCCCGTACTCATCCAGCATTTTCTGTTCGACACTAAGTTGATTTACTTTTGCTACTTCGTCATAAACGATAACTCCGCCGGAAAGCGTGCCGCTAATTCCAGGTTCGTTTGCAAGTTCAGCAAGGAACAAACCTGCCGTTAAACTTTCTGCTGCTGATAATGTAAATCCCTTTTCCTTCAGTAGTCCTACAGCTTTTGAAGATAATGTGTCATCGTCAATCCCATATATGAATTCGCCTACGATGGAACGAATTTCTTCTTCAATTGGATTAATCAATTGATTGGCTTCATCAATCGTATCCGCTTTTGCTGTAATTCGTAACGTGACCGCTTCTGCTGTCGCCAATGGGGCTACTGTTGGATTGGCTTGTTTTTCTAAAATTGGTTGAATGCGATGTTCGAGTTCTGCTTCGCCAATCCCATAAAATTTCAAAACACGTGATGTAATTACTTCTGTTTTGCCACTAATTTTTAGCAAATAAGGAATTACCTCATCAACGAACATCGGTTGCATTTCATGGGGTGGGCCTGGTAAAAGTATGTATTGAATACCTTTTCTTTCAACAGCCATTCCCGGAGCCATTCCAGTGCGGTTCGGAAGTACTTTCGAACCTTCAAAAACAAAAGCTTGTTTTTTATTATTCTCCGTCATAACGCGTTTGCTTCGCTCAAAATACTGTTCAATTTGTCTAAGTGCTTCTTCGTCGCTTATAAGTGATAAGCCCACATGTTTTGCAATTGTCTCTTTTGTCATGTCGTCTTTAGTCGGTCCAAGTCCTCCCGAAAAAATAAGGACATCCGCGCGTTTTTCCGCCACAGTAATCGCTTCTTCCAAGCGTTTCGGATTATCTCCTACTACGGTGTGAAAATACACATCTGCGCCTATCTCCGCAAGACTGGACGACATGAATGTTGCATTCGTATTCGTAATTTGACCAAGTAATAATTCTGACCCAACAGCAATAATCTCTACTTTCATAAAGAAACCTCTCCTTACATGGATTCAAGTAAAACGCGTCTATTTTTATAAAAATAGTCAACACCTGACCAAACTGTGAAGAATAGTGCAATGTAAAGCATTATGGTTCCGAACGGTACTCCGATTGATTCGAAATAGATATTATTGAATAGCAATGAAATAATCGCAATAATCTGCGTCACGGTTTTAATTTTACCAAGTTGATTTGCAGCTACAACTTCCCCGCCGCCCGCAAGAATTAAACGAAGACCTGTCACTGCAAATTCACGGCTGATAATAACAATGATTATCCATGAAGGCGCAGAGCCAAGTTCAACGAGTATTATAAATGCCGCTGAAACGAGTAGTTTGTCTGCAAGCGGATCAAGAAATTTACCCATATTCGTAATGAGTTCATACTTTCGAGCAATATAACCGTCCAGCCAATCTGTAATGGAGGCAATAATAAATATCAAACCGCCGATTATATGGCTGGTCTCAATATCTGTATTGAGCAAATTTACCGTTCCAAAATTAAAATCAACAAGCATGAAAAGCATGAAAATTGGTATTAATAAAATGCGTGAAACTGTAATCTTATTTGGTAAATTCAAATGGATCACTTTCCTTTCAAAGAAAATAGTCATCTAGCTAGATGACTATTATTCTTTCTCATATTCTATAATAATATTTCGTGTTGTACGATTGTCTGCGTATTCAAGCAACTCGCCGTTCACATAAATTTCCGTAGAAGCTGTACGACCAACACGAATTCGTACCCAATCAGTATCTGAAACGTCCATTTCTACTGCATCACCAGCGGTTAAAGTATAAGCGCCTCGAGGTTGTGGCATCCGCTCTGTATTTGAACGGTCCAATACACCAATCCATGAATCACCGCTTGTTTTAATTTCTAGTTTGAATTCTTCCGCATCAGTTAGTCTGTAGAATGAATCTTCCCCAGCCGAGCTTTCATGCGCTAAACTTTGTTCAACAGCTGGTTCTTCGGCGTCTTCAGGATCTTCTTTGCTATCCGATTCGTCACCTGCTGCCTCACCATCTGTTTTATCATCTTTATTGGCGTCGGCCGAATTATCTTTATCAACGATTATTGACTCTTCCGTCCCGGGAGTATCATCTTTATTTGCAACGTGATGTTTGTTCAAAAAGTAGACGACAACAATGATTACGATAATAAATAATGCCACGATTATTTTCGGCAAAACTTCATTGAGACGACTATTTCTTGAACCGCTTCGACGCGATAAAGTTTGAGGAACATGTTGCTGTTCTTCTGCTTTCAATTCCATTTTTCCAGAGCTGTCGCGATACAATAGAAGCATCTCGTCCGCATCTAGTCCAACAGCCTCTGCATATTGCTTAATAAAAGCACGGACATAGAATGAACCTGGCATCGATCCAAATTCTTCATTCTCGATACCCGATAAATACCGTTTCTGTATTTTTGTTATTGACTGCAAATCATCTAGTGAGTAGCCTTTCGCTTTTCTCGCCTCTCTGAGACGGTCACCTAGTCCGGTCACCTATAACACCTACCTATTCCTATCAAAGGTTAAAGACGTCGAATCCACCCATTGTCCCTCGATTGGACATCATGTGGTTTTTCTCCATCATTTCGTATGTAATTTCTTGATCATGTTCAGTTCGCAATTCAATAATATAGTCAAAATCCTCAATATTGTACTCTGAATGTTGCACAAAGATATCCGGATGCTCGACCACTTTTACTGAAGGTATGCGCATCATCTCCCGAACAAGCTGTAAATGTCGTTCATCTGTTGCTTTACGAGAAACAATTCCATCTAAGATGAAAATATTGTCTTTCGAGAACTCATCTCCGGCAAGCGTATTCCGAACCGTTTGCTTGATCATCGTGGAAGAAAGAAAAATCCATTTCTTATTTGCGCAAACACTTGCCGCAACAACAGATTCTGTTTTACCTACACGTGGCATCCCTCGAATTCCGACTAATTTATGACCCTCTTCTTTAAATATTTCCGCCATAAAGTCAACTAAGATTCCAAGTTCACTTCGAAGAAACCTAAAAGTTTTGCGGTCTTCAGAATCTCGCAAAATATAGCGTCCATGGCGCACCGCAAGAATATCGCTCAATTTTGGTTCTCGAATCTTCTTGATTTTTATCGTATCCATAGTGGAGGCTATTTGCTCAAAACGTTGAATTTGGTCGTCATCATCAGTTGTTAATAAAAGGCCTCTGTGTAAGCCGCCTTCTACTCTATCATGTCCACCGTCTACACTGTTAATCGTTGCGATGTTGACTCTTAACATGCCTAGTAGTGAAGAAATATCCCCGAGTAGTCCTGGGCGGTTCACTTGAATTTCATATTCGAGATACCACTTTCCCATTCGACACACCCCTTCCGGTTATAAGGACGCCTGAAAACGTACATAGTTCCATGATAACGGATTTAAGACAGTAAGAAAAGGATAAAGTAAAAATCTGGAGACATTACAAAAACAATGGTCAATTTCGCAACTTATTCCTGTGAACCACTGATTAAATGTACCACCCACCATTTACTTTTATTATTTCGCCTGTCATATAATCTGCTTTTCCACTTAAAAGAAATTCAACCGTATCTGCTACATTTTTTGGTGTTCCAACTTTCATAAGGGGAATCTCATCGACAATCATTTGCCGCTCATCTTCAGGGATTGAATCATTCATGCGGGTTTCAATCCAACCTGGTGCAATCGCATTAACACGAACACCTGAATATGCAGCTTCTTTCGCATATGCTTTGACGAAAGCGTGCTGGGCGCCTTTAACCGCCGAATACATAACTTCTCCGGCTGCTCCAGTGTTTCCCCAGATTGAACCGATGAAAACAATGTAAGAAGGATTTTCAAGTCTAAGTTTCGATGAAATCAAGCCGATGAAATGGGCGGGATTTTGGACATGTACTTTCCAAAGCGCATCCATATCGGACGTAGTTGTTTCGGAGAGCAATTTGTACATTGGCTGGCCATTAGCAACAATAACGGCATGAATGTCTGTCAATTGTTGCGCCAATACTTTTGCACCGTCACTTCTTTTAAAATCTGCTTGTACGATTTTAAATGAAAGTCCCGGAAACTGCTTGCTTAATATCGCTTGAAGGCTTTTAGCTTTCGATTCATTTTCATTGTAATGCAAGTATAGTGACCATCCTAGTGCTGCGAGATTTCGGCAAATTGCTTGCCCAATCTCGCCTGAAGCACCGAGGATTACCGCATATCGCTGTTTATGCATTTTCTTTTTCTGCTGGAAGTACTTTATAAACCGTAAAGCCACTTTCATCATTGAATGTTGAGAATGCGTTTTTCAAATCTTCAAGCGTCATTTTTTCAAGCGTTGGTACGACATCAAATAAATTCATATCGTTAAACGAATATCTGGTAAATTGGTTAGCAATAAATTCAATTGAATTGAGGGACCGCATAAATTGCCCGATCTTGCGTTTTCTTTGGCGATCCAAATCTTCATCTGTAATTAGCCATGTAGTTGTTGCTTCTTTCAGCCTAGCGCGAATCGCTTTTTCTAGATCCTCTGGTTTTTCAGTATCGGATGAAATCATTGAGAAGCCAAATCCATTTTCTAGCATAAAGCTATATGAATAGGATTCATCGATTAAATCATTTTTATAAGCGTTCGCATAAAAGTCTGATGATCTCCCGAATAAGATATCCATGACAAGTTCTGATGCAAGTTCACGGATGAGCATTTCCTCACCTGAAACATCCGTTTTCGTGCACTTCATGCCAAAACTTAGTTTTGGTTTTGTTACATCCATGGAGAGCGTTCGTTCTGGTTGGGCAACGGTATCAGGTTCTTCAGGGAAGCTTCGGGTGATTTCCTCAGCGGGAATAAATGTTTTTTTATTTTGGTTTTCCTTTATGAATTCCATCATTTCTTCTGGATCCACAGCTCCTACGACAAAAAAGACCATGTTCGATGGATGATAAAATGTTTCGTAACATTCATGCAAATGTTCCGCTGTAATCTCATCAATCGATTCAATTGTTCCTGCAATATCGATTTTCACAGGATGCTCATGGTACATATTTTCAATCATTCCGAAATATAAACGCCAGTCGGGCTGATCGTCATACATCGTAATTTCTTGCCCGATAATCCCTTTTTCTTTTTCAACAGTTTTTTGCGTGAAGTAGGGTTCCTGTACGAAATCAAGCAGCACTTCCGTATTCTCATATAATTTATCTGTTGCAGAAAAAAGATATGAGGTTCTCGTGAATGAAGTAAATGCATTCGCCGATCCACCAAGAACGCTAAAATCTTGAAATACGTCGCCATCTTCTTTTTCAAAAAGTTTATGTTCTAGAAAATGAGCGATACCGTCAGGAACAGTCACTTCTTCATTTTTACCAAATGGAATAAATGTCCGGTCGATAGAACCGTATTTTGTTGTAAAGGTTACATATGTCTTGGAAAATCCCCGTTTTGGTAAAATATAAACATCAAGACCATTTTCCAATTTCTCATTATATAAAGTTTCCTGCAAGTTTTCAAAATGCACTTTATTCATTAGAAGTATCCTCCTTACCCGATAACAAATAGACGACTTCCAATTGAATGTCCTCTGCCATCTTCTTTACATCATCTTTTGTAACGGCATTCCACTTGGAAATAAGATAATCCGCAGTGAAATCTTCATCAAGCTCTTTAAACTGATCGTATACCTCAATTTGCCCTCTTGCCGAATCGAAGGTACTTGTAATGCTGTTGGTGAGTAAAGCTTTCGTTTGATCTAATTCAAGATCCGTTACCTCTCCATTTTGAAGTGCTAATAGTTGTTCCTTAATAAGCGCTACAGCTTTTTCTTCTAATTTTGCGTCAATCCCTGCCATGACAGAAACTAGACCATAATGGGAAGCATAAGAACTAGACGCGTAATAAGCCATACTTTCTTTTTCACGAACATTCATAAATAATTTACTGTGAGCAAATCCACCGAACACGCCATTCATCATTTGCATTTTCGTATAATCCGGATGATGAATCGTAATAGGCGTACTAAAGCCAAGATGTAGTTTTCCTTGTTTCATGTCTTGTTTTTCCCGTACATGTTCAGGTTCGGCACGATTAACATTTTCTGTCGTCTTGAAAGTTTCTATTTTACGTGCTGGACGAGCGCCAAATGATAGAACCGCTTTTAATCTTTCGGCAATTTCCATCTCGTCGATATCGCCTGCAACATAAATGTCAATCGTGTCTTCCTCGATCATCGATTTATAAGTTGCTAGTAAAGTTTCAGGTGTTATTGCTGCTACCGCTTCTTCTGTTCCATCTGAGCTAGTCGAAATCGGGCTATTCGGCCGCAAGACTTCAAGCATTCGTTGTTGCGCGTAACTTGTTTTATTATCATATTGCGAACGAATTCTTTCACGGACTGATTTTTTCTCCCGTTCAACGATTTCTGCTTTAAAATTCCCACCGGCTAGATTCGGATTGAAAATAACAGTTCCCAGTAATTCGATAGCTTCCGCTAGAACGCCGCCATCCGACAGAAATTCATCATTCACACATTCAACATTCAAAGACAGAATATGCGTATCACCGCGTTTTGCAACACCCGTGTACATAATAGTCCCATATAAATCATCTAATTTATTGCGGAGTTCGGTTTGCGTTCGGTACATGCCATTTGAATCTTCTAAAACATTTGCAAGCACAGCTCGTGCAGCTGCAGTCTTAACATCAAGATTACTTTTCCACTTAATAGCAAAGTTTACTGTCTTGAATTGATTTGACTTTCGGGTATATAAGGTTACACCTTGTTCTAATCGATTTTTTGTAAACATCCTAGCACCTCTGTTTTTGTTAATATGTGTCATACTCACATCACTATACATTCCAACTGGCTCTTCATGCAAATTAGTCGTTCTATTAAAGTTCAAAAAAATTAAAAAGCTACCCGAAGTCTTTTACGACTTTCAAGGTAGCTTAAAATTTCTTAACGTTGTCCTTTTATATATGGTTGTCCGTTAGCCTTCGGAGCTGTTGCCCTACCGATAAATCCTGCAAGTGCTAAAATTGTTAGAACGTATGGCAAAATGTGTAGATAAACTGTCGGAACATTTTTCAAAAATTCGATGGATGGCGCACTAATCGCTAGCGCCTGCGCAAATCCGAAAAACAATGCCGCGCCCATTGCACCGATTGGATGCCATTTACCAAAAATCATTGCGGCTAACGCCATAAAGCCTTGTCCATTAATCGTGGCGTGCCCAAAGTCATTCGTCATCGTTTGAGAATAAATCGCGCCGCCAATACCAGCTAGACCACCAGAAATAATGACTGCAATATAGCGTATTTTCGTCACGTTAATTCCCATCGTGTCTGCAGCTAGCGGATGTTCACCAACAGAACGCAATCGTAGCCCAAACGGCATTTTGTAAATGACAAACCATGCCAATACTGCCAATAGAATCGCTAATATTGATGAACCATAGATTCCTTTAAAAAACATTGGTCCAAGAACCGGTATATCTTCCAAAAAAGGAACGTTAAAACGCGGAATACTGCGTTGAATAAAGTCCGTCTGTCCTTTTCCGTATATTAATTTCACTGTAAATAAAGCGACTGCGATTCCTAGCATATTAATCGCAACACCCGATACAACTTGATCGGCTCGGAAAGTAATCGAGGCGACAGCATGCATGATTGAAAAGATTGCTGATACAATCATCGCCGCAAGTAAAGCTAGCCACGGCGTCCAAGCGCCAAAGGTACCTGCAAATGTTAAGTTAAACAAAATACCGATGAAAGCCCCCATAACCATTAGCCCCTCAAGTCCGATGTTGACAACACCAGAACGTTCCGAGAAAACGCCGCCAATCGCAGTAAATATTAAAGGCGCTGCGTATGAAATGGTAATTGGCACGATGAAATATAGTATATCAAGAAAACCCATTTCACTTCGCCCCCTTTTTCTTATTCATGCGATTTAGGATCACTCGAATGATATATCCCGAAGCAACGAAGAAAATAATGAGTGCAATAATGATTGAAACAATCTCTGTCGGAACCCCAGCCTCATTCGGCATATTCCCTGCACCGTATTTCAATGAGCCGAATAATGATGCCCCGAAAATGACTCCGAGCGGTGTATTCGCGCCTAATAATGCAACTGCGATACCATCAAACCCAATCCCGGTAAAGCCCCCCATATTAGCCAAATAACCAAATGTTCCAAGCGCCTCCATGGATCCAGCCAGGCCCGCAAATGCACCTGAAATCACCATGGATAGAACGATGTTTCGATTTACGTTCATGCCCGCGTATTGCGAAGCGTGCTCATTGAAGCCAACTGATTTCAACTCGTAGCCTGTTTTGGTTTTCTCCAATAAAAACCACATGACACCAACCATCGCGAGCGCTACTAATATGCCGTAGTGAAGTGTTGAATAATCCGTTAGGTTGGATAAAAATTCAGACCGAAGTGATGCTGTTGCGCTAATTTTTTCAGTCTTATAGGTTCCGGATACCGTTTTGATTAACGCATTGACTACATGAAGTGCAATATAGTTCATCATGATCGTAACGATTACCTCGTGAACTCGTAAAGTAGCTTTTAAAATCCCTGGCACTAATCCCCATAATGCACCCGCTAAAGCGGCTGCAATAAGGGCAAACGGCAAATGAATGATTTTCGGCAAATCAAATGCCGATCCAACATACGCGGCTGCAAACCAACCGACGATTAGTTGCCCTTCTACCCCAATATTAAATAAACCTGCACGGAATGCGAATGCAACTGCTAATCCCGCTAATATATAAGGACTTATTTGTCTAATCGTTTCCCCAATTGCATAAGCATCACCGAAAATACCATTCCACAATGCGATATAACCGGCAACTGGATCATAGCCGCTGAATATCATGACAATTGCCCCGACAATTAAGCCCAATATTATGGAAATGACAGGTACTAATAGATTGATAACTCTATTCGACATTTCTATCCTCACCTTCTTTCAGTACAACTTCATCACCAACAACCATCATTTCACTCTTCTGGTGACCAGCCATTAATAACCCTAGTTCTTGTTCAGTTGTTTCTGACGGATTCACGGTATCGACAATTTGGCCATCATAGATAACTGCTATTCTATCAGACACATTCATAACTTCATCGAGCTCAAAAGAAATTAACAAAACAGCTTTTCCTTTGTCTCGCTGCTCTATCAATCTTTTATGGATAAATTCAATTGCACCAACATCAAGTCCACGGGTTGGCAGTGCTGCAATTAACAAATCCGGATTACGCTCCACTTCTCGTCCGATAATAAGCTTTTGTTGATTACCCCCGGACAGAGCGCGTACAGGCTCATGCTCGCCTTGTGTCCGCACATCATACGTTTCAATAATTCCTTTAGCCTTTTCAGACACAATTTTATAATTCATAATGCCGTTTTTCGAATAAGGTGCATGATAATAGGATTGCAAAGCGGCGTTATAACCGACAGAAAACTCCAAAACTAATCCATGCTTATGGCGATCCTGAGGAATATGACCAAGTCCCGTTTCCGTGATTTCTCGCGGACGTTTACCTGTAATATCTTTAGCGTTAATTGATATTTTTCCATCCTTCACCTTTCGAAGTCCCGTTATTGCTTCGATAAGTTCGCTTTGACCGTTCCCATCGATTCCTGCAATCCCAACAATTTCACCTCTTCTAACCGATAGATTCAATCCTTTAACTTTTGCTACTCCGCGATAATCTTCCACTACAAGATTCTCAATATGTAAAACTTCCTCGGTTGGAAACGCAGGACCTTTTTCCGTTTTGAAAACGACTTGTCTCCCAACCATTAATGTCGCAAGCTCTTCCGGATTGGATTCTTCGGTAATTACAGTACCAATACCTTGGCCTTTACGGATAACTGTCACGCGATCCGTGACATCCATAATTTCTTGGAGCTTATGTGTTATTAAAATAATCGACTTCTCTTCCTCAATCAGCTTTTTCATAATAATAAATAGCTCATCAATTTCTTGCGGTGTTAGAGATGCGGTTGGTTCATCAAATATTAGGATTTCCGCACCCCGATAAAGCGTTTTCAAAATTTCCACCCGCTGTTGCATGCCGACAGAAATATCTGCGATTTTCGCGTATGGATCCACATTTAACCCGTATAATTTTGAGATTTCTGCAACTTTTTTTGCAGCATCCCGGATATTGATGGTTCCCATTTTTTTTGGTTCGTTGCCTAAGATTATATTTTCTGTAACAGTTAAGTTTTCTACTAACATAAAGTGCTGGTGAACCATTCCGATGCCCAAGTTATTTGCGATATTAGGATTAGATATTGCGACTTTTTCACCACGAACTCGAATTTCTCCGCCTTCAGGTTGATAAAGGCCAAAAAGAACGTTCATTAATGTTGATTTACCTGCGCCATTTTCACCTAGAAGCGCATGGATTTCCCCTTTTTTTAACTGAAGCGTAATGTTATCGTTCGCAACGAAATTACCGAATTCTTTTCTAATATCCAGCATTTCAATGACGTATTCCAATGGGTTCACTCCTTTAATAATTGACTTACAAAATTAATACAAGAAAAGATTCCATATTCGGAGGAAACCTTTCTTGTATTAATTTACATTTGATAAAATTAGGAAGGCCGGAAAACCCGGCCCCTAGCTATACTAAATTATTTCTTTGGATCTGCTGATACTACAATTTCTCCATCAACAATCTGTTTTGATAATTCGTCGATTTTGTCAAGAACATCTTGAGGAATTGCCCCGCGAGAATCAGCAAGTTCAATCATGCCTTCAGCAATACCATAGCGAGTGATTTCGCCGCCTGGGAATTCGTCTTTTTCAGCAAGTTCCGCAACGCTGATAACTGATAGGTCAACACGTTTAAGCATCGAAGTAAGCGTGATGTTATGGTCGCCCACTTGGCCTTCATCGTACTGGTCTGAGTCAACACCGATTACCCAAATATACTCATCCGGGTTTGCAGATTTACGCTCTTTCGCTTCTGAGAATACCCCGTTACCCGTTCCGCCAGCTGCGTGGAAGATAATGTCAACACCGGAAGTGTACATACGGTTTGCAGCCGCTTTTCCATCTTCCGCTTTATCAAAGTTACCCGTATACTGTACGTCTACTTTAATATCAGGGTTAACAGCCGCAACACCTTCTACAAATCCTGCATGGAAACGTTCAATAACTGGAATTTCCATTCCGCCAACAAATCCGATTTTGTCGGATTTCGTCATAAGTGCAGCTGCCGCGCCTGCAAGAAATGAACCTTCTTGTTCTTTAAACATAATACTTGCAACGTTTTCTACTTCTGATTCTTCATCGACAAGTCCGAACATAGCATCTGGGTTCTGTTCAGCAATTGTTTCAATTGCATCTTTAAGTAGGAATCCGATTCCATAAACGACATCGAAATCACGACGAACAAGTCTATTCAAGTTTGTCTCGTATTCAGAAGCGTCATTAGATTGTAGGTAGTCGTAACCTTTATCTCCTTTTTCTAGGCCGTTTTTCTTTCCGTATTCTTCAATCCCTTTCCAAGCAGATTGGTTAAACGATTTGTCGTCAACGCCGCCTGTATCCGTTACCATTGCTACCGATACAGCGTTTTCATTTACTTCGCTAGAGCCTGTAGTTTCTTTGCCTTTGTCTTTATCAGTACCGCAAGCGCCGAGCAAACCGCCGATAACAAGCATCATTGCAAGTGCAAGACCCAATTTACTTTTTCTCAATGTAAGACCCTCCTATGATTTTTGTTTTTATATTAGTAAGGACGTATAGACGTCTTATACCCTTTTTCGCACGACATGGAAACTAAATTTATCTGCTCGAAAATAGTTCTTCGAATACAGGACCATTTCTCCGTCTTCAGTATAATGCCGTTGTTTTAAAACTAGAAGTGGCACATCCACACCGCAACGTAAAATTGAGGATGCTTCTTCATCATAACCGACTGGTTCAATCTGTGCGATTGCTTGCACGATGCGAACATTGCCGGATTGCTCAATTGCATCAAAAATAGATACACTAAAAAGTTCTTCGGTTTCACTTGGTAGATATTTAGCTAGTAAACTATCAATACAATAGACAACAGGTTCGCCATCTGCCGTTCTAACACGTTTAATCGTGACAAGTTTCTCATCTTCCGAAGAGCCGAATTGAGAGACACATTCATCAGTTGGATCCGTATCTGAAACATCCATGAAAATTGTACCAGGTTCCATTCCCGCATTTTCTATCATTGTAGATACGCTTTCCAACTGTTCAATACCTGATGTAAAGATTGGTTTTGGATTAATAAACAAACCAACCCCGTGTCGGCGGGTTAATACTTGTTCATCTTCTAAAATAGTTAATGCTTTTCGAAGAGTTGTCCGAGTGACATCAAACATTTGTGCAAGTTCAAAATCGGATGGCAGTCTATCATTTTCTTTATAAACCCCTGATTCTATATTTTTCCTCAAGATATCAACGACTTGCAAATGGTGTTGTTTCCCAGCACTCATCATTTTTGTATCACCGCCCTCTATATGGTCAGACTTTTCATTGCTATTTGAATATCATTACTAATCAATTTCACTATATCACTTTCGTCCCAGAAAATAAACATAGATTTCAAATAAACATATGATTACCAAACTTTAGTAACAAAGTTGTACTATATTACCCATTATTTCATGAATGCATATCGGCTTCCTCTTTACTGATAAGAACTTGACGCGGTCTACTTCCATCCGGAGGTCCGACAACTCCCCGCATTTCCATCTGATCTACGATGCGTGCCGCCCTAGAATATCCGACCCTAAATCGACGTTGCAACATAGAGACTGATGCTGTTTGCAATTCTGTAACTAGTTGGACTGCATCATCATACAAATCATCCGTCTCTTCGTGCGACGGAATATCAACGATTTCAGTTGGAATCATTTCTTCTTGATATTGGGCTTTTTGTTGTTCAATGACAAAATCTACAACAGCCTCAACTTCGCGGTCCGAAACGAAAGCGCCTTGAATTCGAACCGGTTTGGATGCACCAGCTGGCAAGAATAACATATCTCCTCTTCCCAACAACTTCTCAGCTCCGCCACTATCCAAAATCGTTCTGGAATCGATTGCTGATGAAACCGCAAATGCGATTCGTGATGGAATGTTTGCTTTAATAACACCCGTTATTACGTCGACACTTGGACGCTGGGTTGCAATAATCAAGTGAATTCCCGCAGCCCGTGCCATTTGTGCAAGTCGTGTTATAGAATCTTCCACATCGCTTGACGCAACCATCATTAAGTCCGCAAGTTCATCGACGATGACGACAATATAAGGCATATGTGGATGCTTTTCGTCATTCTCTAAATTCCATTCGTCAATATGATTATTATACCCTTCGACATTTCGTGTACCAGTATGCGAGAAAAGTTCATAACGTCTCTCCATCTCAGAAACCACTTTTTGCAAAGCTTGAGCCGCTTTTCGCGGGTCTGTAACGACTGGTGCCAACAAATGCGGTACACCGTTGTAGACATTAAGTTCAACCATTTTCGGATCAATCATCATCATTTTCACTTCATGCGGTTTTGTGCGCATAAGAATGCTGATTATTATTCCGTTTATACAAACACTTTTACCACTGCCCGTCGCTCCAGCGATTAGCATATGCGGCATTTTGTTTAATTCGGCCAGAATAGCTTGTCCTGTAACGTCTCGACCAAGTGAAATCATTAATTTCGATTCAGGTGCATCATTTTCTTTTGATTCAACGACTTCCCGAAGACTAACGACAGCAACATCTCTGTTGGGCACTTCAATGCCAATAGCAGATTTACCTGGAATCGGCGCTTCGATTCGAATATCACTCGCTGCAAGCGCCAGTGCTAAATCGTCTGTCAAACTCACTATACGACTCACTTTAACCCCCGTAGCTGGTAGCACTTCATATTTCGTAACTGCAGGCCCTAGATGCACTTGCACCACGCGGGCTTTAACGCCAAAGCTTAAAAAGGTATCTTCTAATTTTTGCGCATTTTCTTGGATTGAGTCATATTCGCCGGATTGATCATTATATGGAGTTTCAGTTAATAATGTTGTTGGTGGTAATATATAAGACTCATTTTCTTCTTCACCGATTATTGCACTTAAATTACTAACGGCTTCATCCGTTGATTCCTCAACGACCACTTTTTCTAGAACCGCAGCTTCTTCGTCTTTAGCACGTTTGTCTATCTGTTCCGTAAACGTAGAAATAATTGGTTGCGATGGAATGTCTTCGACGACGGGTTCCGCGATTACAGCCTCTTCATTTACTTCTGCCCGACGAGCCCTTGTTTTCTTAGGCTTAGGCGCCTCTTTTTTCGGTTTCTCTTCTACCTTGTCTCGAGAAGCCTTTTCTTTAAAATTCTTCTTGAACGAATCAACCATTTCCGGAAACTTTTCCGCAATGATTGGCACTAATGCCTTTCCAGTTAATAATACGAGTCCGATTAGCAGTAATAAGATTCCCGCAACAGTTGCACCCGAAGTATCAAACAAGGAATAAAACATCGCAAATAGAAATGCTCCGAGCATTCCTCCCCCTAGTGCACCGGTTCGGTCTGCTATTCCGTCATTAACAATTAGCACTTTCCATGTTTCTCTTAATGCCGAATCCGACATAAGCACACGGCTTTCATTAAGCTCTTTAAATAAATGGACGTGGCTAAATAGGAGTAAGCTTGCAAGAATAAACAAACTTCCCCCCATAATCCGATTTTTCCACCCTCCCACTTTTCGCATAATCATAAATATAAGTGCTTGTACAATTAATAGAAATGGGATCGCAATATGCAAGTTCCCAAACAAAAACCTCGTTACCGACGATAGACCTCTTCCCGCCGGCCCAAATTCAAACATAATTATAACGGCTAAACCGATCAATGCAAGACCAATTACTTCATACAACAATGGATGCATACCTGGTTGTTTCTTTTTCCGTTGATTTGCGCGCCGTTTTGACTTTCTTTTTCTAGACATTGCTCTCCTCCTTTCTTTTAAAAAAAGGTTTCCCGCCGTTCAGACGGCAAGGAAACCCTTCAGAGCGGTAGGATCCTAATTTTTTCTTTCGATTAGTATTCCATAATAATTGGTATGATCATTGGACGTCGTTTCGTTTGTTGGAATAGGAATGAGCTAAGTGTGTCACGAATCTCTTGCTTTATCCCTGTCCATTCGAATGACTTTTTAGACACATGCTTCTCAACTATTTTTGTAACTAGTTTAGTTGCTTCGTCAAGAAGATCTTCAGATTCACGAACATAAACAAATCCGCGCGAAACGATTTCCGGACCTGCCGTGATACGCTTTTCTTTACGACTAAGGGTCACAACGACCGTAAATATGCCATCCTGCGATAATAGTTTGCGGTCCCTAAGAACAATGTTACCGACGTCGCCAACACCGATTCCGTCTATTAGCACGTTGCCAGCTTGGACACGTCCACTCATACGTATTTTACCGCTTTTATATTCTACAATATCGCCTTTATCAGCGATAAATATGCTCTTCTTTTGCATACCCACCTCTTGCGCAAGTTTTGAATGCGCCATAAGCATGCGATATTCGCCTTGAATTGGAATGAAGTGTTTTGGTTTCATCAAATTTAACATAAGCTTCAAATCTTCTTGGCTACCGTGTCCGGAAACGTGAACTTTTTTGCTTGACGTCAGTACGGTCGCGCCGTTTTTAGCTAATTCGTTCATTGTTTCGTACATCGATACTTCCATACCAGGCGATGGCGTAAATGTGATTAAAACCGTATCTGTATCTTTAATACGAACATCACTATGATGCTTTCTAACGATTTTCTCCAAGGCATCCAATGGCTCGCCTTTATTACCAGTGACGATAATAACAACTTGATCATCTTCATACTTCTCTAATTCATTAACAGGGATGACAACATCGTCTTCCGTCGATAAATAACCTAAGTTAACGCCTACTTCGAAATAGCTTTCCAGACTCTTGCCGACAACGGCCACTTTTTTACCCGTCTCAAATGCTGTGTCCAACACTTGTTGAATTCGGATAAAGTTGGAGGCATATAACGCAACCAATATTCGACCTTCTGCTGCATGAAAGGTTTGTGATAATTGTTTTTCAATGACCGATTCAGATGTTGTATATCCAGGCCGTTCTGCCTCAGACGAATCTGACATTAAAATAAAGACGCCTTCTTCACCTAGATTTGCCATTTTTCCAATGTCCGGGCGATATTTTCCTTTTGCTGATTGGTCAAACTTAAACTCGCCAGTGTGAACAATTGCACCTTCACTTGTGTTAAACACGATTCCTAATGAATCAGGAATACTATGCGTCGTATTGAAAAATGTAACATGCGTGCAATTAAAGTTCATTCTGCTTTTATTTGTCACTTCAAAGAAGCGAACAGATGCCGGCGCGGGCATGTCTTTTAAATGTTCTTTCGCTAATGCTAACGTAAGTTTTGAACCGTATACTGGGGCTTGTACGACTTGTAATAAGTAAGCAAGTGAACCAATTGCATCTTCATGTCCATGCGTTAAGAATATTCCTTTCACGCGTTGTTTGTTTTCCTCAACGTATGTAAGGTCAGGTATTACGATATCTATGCCTAGCATTTCTCGTTCAGGGAACATAAGTCCAGAATCAACGATAAATAATTCTTCATCGATTTCAACGACATACATTGCTTTCCCGATTTCTCCTACCCCTCCAAGGGGGATAATTCGTATTAATTCATTTTTTGTTTTTGTCAATTTTGTTCCTCCTATTTCTACTTCCCGTCCATATCGACTATGATTCATTATACGGGACGAAACGTTCTTGTACAAACAAAAAAAGCCGGTTTCTTAGACCGGCTTTCGTCAAACAAAAATATGTTCATTGCTTTTGAACTTTTCCCACACTTTATCAAAGGCCATATTTTCTTCGTCATACCCGATTAACGGCAAGCGTACGCCGCCAGTGTCAACACTGTTTTTTTGCAATGCATATTTCACTGGAACCGGATTTGGTGCCGTAAATAATTCTTGAAACAATGGAACTAACGCCCGGTGCATGCGAGCCGCTTCTTGTGTGCGTCCCTCGTTAAATGCAGTAATCATTTTTTGCATTTCATTTCCGACGACATGTGCCGCTACTGAGACAACGCCGTTTCCACCAATTGCAAGCAATGGCAACGTTAGCCCATCATCCCCACTATATACTTTAAATCCAGCGTCCGTTCCTTCAATAATTGCCGCCATTTGTTCGAGGTCTCCACTTGCTTCTTTTATTGCTCGAATATTCTTCACTTTCGATAAAGCAATTGTCGTTTCAGAAGTCATATTAATAACGGATCGTCCTGGGATATTGTACAAAAGAATTGGAAGTTTTGTTTTCTCGGCTACTGTTGAAAAGTGTGCGTACAGTCCTTTTTGATCCGGCTTATTATAATAAGGGGTCACAAGCATAATGCCGTCGACTCCCATCCGTTCAGCCATCAGCGTACTTTCAATTGATTCAGCAGTTGCATTCGAACCTGTTCCTGCAATAACCGGAATTCGTTTATTCACTGTTTCAACTGTAAATGAAAGTAATTTTTCTTTCTCTTGAGCTGTTAACGTAGGGGATTCACCTGTTGTTCCGCAAACGACCAACGAATCTGTTCCGTTTGCGATAAGATGTTCAATCAGCGTCCTAGTCTTTTCAAAATCGATGGCCCCTGTTGATGAAAACGGAGTCACCATCGCCGTAGAAATTCGTCCAAGTTCCATACTAAAATCCCTCTTTCATTGAATTCATTTCTTCTCAGTTGCTAAGAGAGCTTCTGCAATCTGCACTGAATTCAGCGCAGCGCCTTTAATCAGATTATCCGTCACAACCCACATATGAAAACCTTTTGGATGATCCGGGTCTTTTCGAAGACGTCCAACGAAAACATCGTCTTTGCCTTCCGAAAATAATGGCATTGGGTATTCTTGCTTATTTGTATCATCTTGTACTACAATTCCAGGTGCATTGACGAGTGAGGAACGAATCTCATCAACAGTAACGCCTTCTTTATCAACTTCAAAATAAACGGATTCAGAATGGCCCGATACAACTGGGATTCGCACACATGTCGCTGATACATGTAAGTCATTCATATTAAATATTTTTTTTGTTTCATTAATCATTTTAAGTTCCTCTAGTGTATACCCTGAAGAATCAAAAGCATCAATTTGAGGAATCGCGTTAAATGAAATTGGATAAAACTTTTCTCCCGCGCCGGTCGGCAGAAGTTTCGCTTCGATTTCATGGCGATTTAAAAACTGATTACTTTGTGTTTCTAATTCGTCAATCGCTTCCGCACCAGCACCAGAAACTGCTTGGTACGTCGACACGATAATCCGGCCCAATCCGAAACTGTCACGAATCGGTTCCAGAGCTGTCACCATTTGAATTGTAGAACAGTTCGGATTTGCAATAATTCCATTATGCTCATTCAGCGCATCAGCATTCACTTCTGGAACCACGAGCGGAATTGTTTCCGTCATTCGAAATGCACTTGTATTATCAATAACAACTGCGCCTCGTTTTACAGCTTCTTCAGCAAACATTTTTGAGATTGCGCCGCCTGCACTAAAGAACGCAATATCAACATCTTCAAAAGATTCCGGAACGGTTTCTTCAACAGTAAATTGTTTACCGTCTACTTCAATAACATTCCCAGCTGACCTTGCTGAAGCTAGTAGTTTAATTGAACTTGAAGGAAAATCTCGTTCAAGTAGTTTTTCTAAAATTGTAGTCCCAACGGCTCCCGTAGCACCGACAATCGCGATATTAACTGTACTCATAATCAAATCTCCCTTTCAGCATCAAAGCAGTTGTAATGGAAAGATTATAGCATAAGATTTGGTTTTTTGTGTCGGAACCTTCACTTTTTTTCATGAATGATTAATAAAGGTTGGAGTTGTTCATGATTAAGAGCTGCTGCAGCTGTTGGAACCATTAAGGTAAAGTCGGAGATTAAGGAGTTTGGTTTTTTTATCGGATCGTCCTGTCCAAATGGGATGAAATACACACTTTTCATATTGAGGAGTTTCATAAGGTTGACACCATTTAATCCTAATGCATCATTCGTTGAAATACCTAAAACAACTGGGCTACCGTTACGTAATGTTGCTTTAGCGGCCATTAATACTGGCGAGTCGGTTGACGCATTGGCAAATCGACTTAAGGAATTGCCTGTCATCGGTGCAATAATCATACAATCAACAGGTGTTGATGGTCCAAATGGCTCAGCGCCTACAATTGTTGAAATAACTTTTTCCCCTGTCGCCTTTTCAATCTTGGCAATCCACTCTTCTCCCGTGCCAAATCTCGTCGCAGCAGTGAGAACTGAATGTGTAATAACAGGGATAACTGTAGCGCCAGCATCAATCAAAGAGTCAATAACCGGAATAATCTCTTCATACGTGCAATGTGAGGCCGTTATTCCAAGACCTATTCGCTTTCCTTGTAGTAACATTTACTTCCCCTTTCATCTTCGGTGGATCCTCTCGAGTGCATCACTTAAAGAAATTGCCGCATCGACAGGAAAATACTTCCCTGGCAAACCAGGGAGTAATCTATAGTATTCATTTGTCGACGTTTCCCTTAGGCAACCGGGCGCTGACGCAAGATCGAAGATGAATTTCGGAATTTCATATTGATTGGAAAACCATTGTACCGGAATTGTATTAATGAGATAGGCTTCACTCATCTTAAGCTCAATTGAAAACCGTTCGGCATTAAATCCTCGCATTTTCGCCTCGCCTAATTGGGCATCTGAACGGGCAAGCACCGTTACATCGGCACCAAGTGGTTTTAGTGAGTCCGCAACCATTTTTCCGACTCGTCCATAACCTGCGACATAGAACTGTTTTCGATCTATCGTCTGGCCTATTTCATTATAAAATACACTGATGAAGGCTTCCGCAGTAATCCGCGCATTCTCCCATATAAAAATCTCATCTTGAAGATAGGATTCTATCAAAAAATGAGATTTTTTATAACGCTTCTTCCATCCCTCCGAAGCAACGCCAGTATATAATTTAGTACCTTCTCCTAGTAGATGAAGCGGTATTGTGCCTTTCATTTCTAATATAGGGAAAACAATATGATTTGGTTGAAACTCCATGAGTAGCGATTCAAGTTCATCTGTATACGCATTTGTGGGAATCCAGCGAGAAGTATATCCCTTGTTCTCCATCAATTTGCAACATACCGATAGTCGTTTATCGGTGCCGATAAATAACCATTTTTCTTTACTCATTCAAATAAGCCTCATCAATTGGACCTGTTTTTCTAAAAAGGATACGGTGTTCTCCGATTAAGACGATTTCCGACCACGGAATAAACTCATCCGCTTCTTCAGGGCGGTTTTTAAATGAAAATCGACCGAATTTCTTTTTTATTTCAAGTCCGATAATTTCGCCTGTTTTTCCATTAAAAATTAGATCGGTATCAGCCAATAATCCGTAACGTATTCCTTCATCCACTTGGATCAATTCTTTCCCGGCAAGTTCCGAAAGTAGCATCATTCATTCCCCTTTCTATTCTCTCTCTTCAGTATATGAATGAGAATTGGAAAGATTGTTAAATGAATGCAATCCCTTCAATTGTTTCTTTCGGAGCGATGATTGAAATGGCACGTTCGTTGCCCAAAATCTTGTTTGCAATTTGTATAATGTTTTCTCTTTTGACCGATTGGATATCAGAAACGACATCGTCAATGCTTCGATGCTTTCCATAAACAATTTCATTTCTACCATTCCGAGACATTCGCGACTCTGTACTTTCTAAACTCAACAAAAATCCGCCGATGACATGTTCCTTCGCCTGATCAATTTCCTCTTCAGATACCCCCTCAGTCAAAACCATTTCAATAATCTTATCAATGGTTTCATACAGTTCATTTGTCTTTTCTGGTGAAGTTCCACCGTAGATAATGAATGATCCACCTTCCTCATAAGATGTGTAATATGAATACACTGAATAAGCAAGACCGCGTTCCTCACGAACTTCCTGAAAGAGACGAGATGACATAGCAGATCCCAATATACTATCCAAAATAACTAAGTCATACATGCGTTTATCTTTTAACGCTAACGCTGGGAAACCAATACAAAGATGGGATTGTTCTACGTCTTTCTCTTTGATGATTATCCCTGGTTTAAACAATGGCGTTTCTGTATTGGATGCGACAAGCTTTTGACTCGGCGACTCGAATGAACCGAAAAGCGTTTCAATCATGTTAATTAAGCGATCATCAAAGTTTCCAGCGACCGAAATAACGATTCGCTCAGGTTTATAGACTCGGTTAATAAAGTTTCTAACCATTTCTTTGTTAAACGACTCTATTGTGTATTTACTTCCCAGTATCGATTTTCCGATTGGATGCTCCGGATACATTGAACGCCAGAGTTGCTCATGCACGTCATCATCGGGCGTATCCTCAACAGTTGCAATTTCTTCAAGGACAACCGACTTCTCTTTCTCCATTTCAACCTCATCAAAAACCGAATGAAATATCATATCCTCTAATATGGAAATTGCCGTTTCTGCATGATCACCAAGAACAGTTGCGTAAAAACAAGTCATATCTTTAGAAGTAAATGCATTCACATCTCCTCCCATACGATCAAATTGTTCTGCGATTGTACGCGCTGATCGGGTGGGCGTTCCTTTAAAAAGCATATGTTCAATAAAATGCGCAATACCTTCTTCGCCCTTCGACTCATCCTGTGATCCCGCTTCTATACAGACACCTAACGCTACGGAACGAACATGCGGCATTTTCTCATGAATAATTCTGACACCATTCGTACAGGTATGTTTTGAAATCAAAAATATTTCCCTCCTTCTCTCCAAAGTTCATCATTTTGGTGACCAATCGTCTATCCAAACGACGCCCAATAGATTTAAAAGACAAAAAAAGACCTCGATGAGAGGCCCTTAATTGTACGATAAAACCTGCTTATTTATTCTCTTTTTCCGCAGCCTTTTTCTCTTCAAGAATAACTTCTTTTCTTGATAAATTTACGCGACCTTGGTTATCAATTTCGATGACTTTAACAAATAACTCATCACCTAATTTTAATACGTCTTCAACTTCGCGCGTACGTTCTTCGGCAATTTGGGAAATGTGAAGTAGACCATCTTTTCCTGGGAATAATTCAAGGAAAGCGCCGAATTTTTCAATTCGTTTAACTTTCGCCATGTAATATTCGCCGACCTTAGCTTCACGAACAATATTTTCAATCATCGCTTTTGCTTTAGCATTCATTTCGCTATTTGGAGAAGAGATATAAATCGTGCCGTCTTGTTCGGTATCGATTTTAACTTCAGTCTCTTCAATGATTTTATTGATCACCTTACCGCCAGGTCCAATAACATCGCGGATTTTATCTGGGTTGATTTGAACTTTAATGATTTTAGGCGCATACTCAGATAACTCTTCACGTGGTCCTGAAATCACTGAATTCATATGTTCAAGGATATGCAAACGACCGATTTTCGCTTGTGTCAAAGATTCTTCAAGAATTTGACGTGATAACCCTTCAATTTTAATGTCCATTTGAAGTGCAGTGATTCCTTTTTCAGTTCCTGCCACTTTAAAGTCCATATCTCCAAGTGCATCTTCCATCCCTTGAATATCAGAAAGAATTGAATAATTTTCCTCTCTCTTAACAAGTCCCATCGCAATTCCAGCTACTGGCGCTTTCAATGGTACTCCAGCATCCATCATAGCCATCGTGGACGAGCAAATGGAAGCTTGTGAAGATGAACCATTAGACTCAAGGACTTCAGCAACTAGGCGCATTGTGTACGGGAAATCAGACTCGTCCGGAAGAACTGCCTCAAGTGCACGTTCTCCTAAAGCACCGTGACCGATTTCACGACGACCCGGTCCACGGATTGGGCCAGTTTCTCCAACACTGAAATTCGGGAAGTTATAATGGTGCATAAAACGTTTAGACTCTTCAAGACCAAGACCATCAATAATTTGCACCTCGCCAAGTGCACCTAGCGTACAAATACTTAGTGTCTGTGTCTGACCGCGCGTAAACAAACCTGAACCATGTGCTCTTGGTAAGATGCCGACATGGGATTCAAGCGGACGGATTTCATCTGGGGCACGGCCATCTGGACGTACTTTTTCATCAGAAATAAGTCTGCGTACTTCCTCTTTTACCATATTCCCTAAAATAGCCTTCACTTGTTTTAAAGTAGCTTCATCAGCTTCACTTTCAGTATAAGACTCCATCACTTCGTTTTTAACAGCATTGATCGCGTCTTCGCGTTCATGCTTCTCTTTTGTCTGAATTGCGTCCGTAAGTTGCGCTTCATACTTCGATTGAATTTCAGATTTTAATGCTTCGTCTAATTGGAATAATGGTATTTCCATTTTCTCTTTCCCGACTTCAGCAATTATTTTCTCTTGAAATTCGACAAGCTTGATGATTTCGTTATGGCCAAACATAATTGCTTCAAGTATAACGTCTTCCGCTACTTCAGATGCACCCGCTTCAACCATGTTAATCGCATCTTTCGTTCCCGCAACAATCAGATCTAGATCGCTCTTTTCTAATTGGTCCAATGTCGGGTTCACGATGAACTCTCCGTCAATACGGCCAATTTGAACGCCCGCAATCGGTCCCTCGAATGGAATGTCTGATACAGATAGCGCTAAAGAAGAGCCCAGCATTGCAGCCATTTCAGGCGAGCTATCATTGTCGACTGATAAAACCAACGATATAACTTGTACATCATTACGGAAACCATCCGCGAATAATGGACGAATCGGGCGGTCGATTAGGCGACTTGTCAATACCGCCTTTTCAGAAGGACGACCTTCACGTTTAATAAAGCCTCCTGGTATTTTACCGGCAGCATATAGACGTTCTTCGTAATTCACTGTCAGTGGGAAAAAATCAAGACCTCTTGATTCTTTTGAAGCTGTTGCAGTCGATAGGATTGTCGAATCCCCGTAACGAATGAGTACAGCGCCATTTGCTTGCTTTGCATACTGGCCAGTTTCAACGACTAATTGTCTTCCAGCCCATTCAAGCGAAAATACTTTCTTTTGTTCTGTCATTATTGAACCCCTCTCCATGTAGCAACAATCAGAATTGCATACGTTGTATGTATATTTATAGTGTACCAAATTAGGCGTGGTGATGCGAAATTTTCATAACAAAAAGAAAAAGCGGGCAAGGCCCGCTTTCATGTAGTCATCTTATTATCGGCGTAGACCGAGTTTAGTGATAAGATCACGGTAACGCTGAACTTCGTTGTCGCGCATATACTTAAGAAGTTTACGACGACGACCAATCATTTTCATAAGTCCACGACGTGAGTGGTGGTCTTTCTTATGAGTAGATAAATGTTTGTTCAGGTTATTAATCTCTTCAGTAAGGATAGCGACCTGAATATCTGCAGAACCAGTATCGTTCTCGTGAGTTTTAAATTCAGAAATCAATTCGTTTTTACGCTCTTGTGTAATAGCCATCCTTTTCACCTCCTATATCAAAATATCCCCAATTTCCTCGCAAACGTTGGTGACTCGTTATGCCAAGAAAAGGTTCGTACATATTTAATGTACTAATTCATAATACCATGTAAATTTATCAATGTAAAGAATGTTTAGCCCTCGGCGAGGATTTCAATCGCCATCTTTTTATCTTTTTCAATTTGTACGATGAGCGCATCTATCGATTCGAACTTCTTTTCTGCTCGGATATGTTTCACCCATTCAACGGAAACTTCCTTACCATATAAATCCCCATCATAATCAAATATATGAACTTCAACCATTGGACTTTTGACATCTGGATTATTAAAAGTTGGTTTTACGCCTACATTACAAACGCCGTTCATCAACGTTTCGTCAACTATAAAGCGGACTGCATAGACGCCGTTTTCAGGTAGAATAGAACCTTCTAAAGGTAAGACATTTGCTGTTGGAAATCCTAATTGGCGACCTTTCTTTTCGCCGCCAACAACGGTACCAATCGTTCGAAAATTTCTACCCAAGAGCAACGATGCTTCCTCTACATTCCCTTCTGATAGAAGTTTTCGAATACGGGTTGATGATATTTTGTCAGCATTATCCGTTACTTTCCCAACGATTGTCGTTTCATATACGCCTGCTGAAAGCATCTTCATATCTTCCATTGTACCAGCACCCTTCAATCCAAAGGAATAATCAAATCCAGCCGTTACATGCTTAGCACCAATTGATTTAATAAATAACTCTACAAATTCACTCGGCTTGAGAGAGGCTAGTTGCATATCAAACTTCACAACGAATACTGCATCTACTCCCATACTCTCCAAAAGTCTTTTCTTTTCTTTAAACGGGGTAATGTAGCCAATCTTATTTTCGCCTCCGCCTAATACATGAGATGGATGCGGATCAAATGTCATCACAGCAGAGCGAATCGATAATTCTTTCGCTTTTTCGATGGCTTTCGTAATTACAGTTTGGTGTCCTTTATGCAGACCATCAAAAAAGCCGATTGCTAAAGAATATTCATCATCACTATCAATCGTCATATTTTCCGGAAAATCTAGCTTGAAAACTTTCATATTCGTCCCCTCCCTCTCAATGATTTAATGGAAACATCTTTTCTGGCTTCATTAATTCAGGCTTAGTCGGATGAATTTTATAGACAGCCAAAGCTTGATTATTTTTCGTGTAGACAATTGGCTGTCCTTCATCAAGCAACGGGTTTTTAGGCAACACTTGCCCATGTATTATTTTATCATAATCTTGATTGTCTACCTCAACAAATGGAAATTCGACTAATGCGTCCTCCAGCGGATGTATGCATGTGTGAAGTTGATCAGTTGCTTTGAGTTCTTCGAGTTCTTTCAGCGTGTAACAGTCTGCTTTTCCATAGGTGCCAGAGGCTGTTCGAACAAGTGATGCCATATGTGCAGGATAACCCAATAACTCACCGATTTGAACAGCAAGCGTTCGGATGTAAGTTCCCTTTCCGCAACTAATACGGATTTTAAAACTCACTTCCGTTCCTTCAAACGTATTCGCATCGTCAAGTAATTCCAACTCATGGATTTTTACAATTCGCTTCGGTCTTTCTACTTCGATACCTTTTCGAGCATATTCATATAACTTATGACCATTTACTTTAACAGCTGAATACATTGGCGGGATTTGTTCAATGTCCCCAGTAAGTTCTAAGAGGATATTTTCAATTTCCAATCGTGAAAAACGTTTAAACTCATCATTTTCTGTAACAATTGCGCCGTCGGCATCTTCGGTTTCAGTCGCTTTGCCAATTGAAATGACAGCAATGTATTCTTTCCCTGCGTCGGTTATATATTCTGCCACTTTCGTCGCTTGGCCAATACAAATAGGGAGGACACCTTCTACACTTGGATCCAGCGTGCCAGTATGTCCGACCTTTTTCGTCCCCAATATTTTGCGTAATTTATATACGCAATCATGTGACGTCATCCCTTTTTCCTTCCATAGTGGGAGAATCCCATTCATGTCAAAACCCCGTTTTCTATGTAAATTAAAGGAAGTCGGAAAGTCCATTTGGACACCGACTTCCTCCATTTTGTTATTCTTTAGATTCGTTATTCACTTGAGTGAGAAGCGTTTCGATTCTATTTCCATAAGCAATGGATTCATCGAATGCAAATTCAATCTCAGGCGTTACTCGAAGTCTGATTCGCTTGCCGATTTCAGTGCGAATAAAACCTTTTGCCTTATCTAAGCCTTTTAAAGTTGCTTCTTTTTCTGATTCATTTCCAAGAACGGAAATAAAGATTGTTGCATTTTGCAAATCACCTGTTACCTCTACATCGGTCACGGTGACGAAACCGATTCTTGGGTCTTTTACTTTTTGCAAAATAATTTCGCCAAGTTCTTTCTTCATCTGTTCCGCAACACGATTTACACGTTTTGACATGGATAGTCACCCCGATTCGTAATCAGTAAAAGTCTACTGTCATCTGGGTCATTTCCCATTCTGGATTTGATTCCAATAATCGGATTGCCCTTCTTACCTCTCGTTCCGCAGCATCTTTTGATGATGCTGTTGCTACAAGCGCTAATGTCGTTCGCTGCCAAAGATTTTGATGGTCTATTTCTGCAATGGATACGTTATAGGCATTTTTCGTCCTATCCGTCATGCTTTTCAAAACAGAGCGTTTTTCTTTTAACGAAGCAGCCATGGGAATGAAAAACGTACATTCAGCGTAGACGATCATACCCGTTTAATTTCTTCCATCACGAAGGCTTCAATAATGTCGCCTTCTTTAATGTCGTTAAAGTTCTTCACTGTAATCCCGCATTCGTACCCTCTTGCAACTTCTCTAACGTCATCTTTGAAACGTTTCAAAGCTTCTAGTTCACCTTCAAAGATTACGATGCTGTCGCGTATGACGCGCACGCCAGCGTCACGAACTATTTTACCTTCAGTGACATAGCTACCTGCGATAGTACCGATTTTAGACACAACAAAGGTTTCGCGCACTTCTGCTTGACCGACGACTTTTTCTTCGAATTCCGGATCTAGCATTCCTTTCATCGCTGATTCGATTTCTTCGATTACTTGGTAAATGACACGGTGTTGTCTAATATCGACACCTTCAGCATCCGCAGCACGTCTTGCATTCACATCCGGTCGAACGTTAAATCCAATAACGATTGCGTTTGAAGCTGCTGCAAGGGATATATCTGATTCATTAATTGCTCCCGCACCTGTATGGATGATTTTCACATTGACGCCCTCTACTTCAATTTTCATGAGAGATGCCGCCATTGCTTCAACCGTTCCTTGTACGTCGGCTTTAACAATTAGTTTTAATTCTTTCATTTCGCCTTGTTTCATTTGATCAAACAAGTTATCCAATGTAACTCTGGTTTTCACATCTCGTTGTTCTAGAATCGCTTCACCAGCTCTTGCTTCACCAATTTGACGTGCTGTTTTCTCATCTTCAAAGACGACAAAACGGTCACCTGCCTGTGGTACATCGCTTAGTCCAGTAATTTCAACTGGCGTAGAAGGTTCAGCAGATTGAACACGACGACCTGTATCGCTAATCATTGCACGTACGCGACCAAATGTATTTCCTACTACAATCGGATCTCCGACTTTAAGTGTTCCATCTTGCACGAGTAACGTTGCAACAGCACCGCGTCCGCGATCTAACTCGGCTTCAATAACCGATCCGCGCGCACGAATTGTTGGATCTGCTTTAAGTTCAGCAATTTCAGCTACAAGTAGAACCATTTCAAGTAATGTATCGATTCCCTCGCCTGTTAGTGCAGAGATTGGAACGAAAATTGTTTCGCCGCCCCACTCTTCTGATACGAGTCCGTGTTCTGTAAGTTCTTGCATAACACGTTCTGGATTTGCAGCAGGCTTATCGATTTTATTTACAGCTACAATAATCGGAACCTCTGCTGCTTGCGCATGATTAATGGCTTCAACTGTTTGGGGCATGACACCATCATCAGCTGCAACAACCAGAATTGTAATATCCGTTATTGAAGCACCACGTGCACGCATTGTTGTAAATGCCGCGTGACCAGGTGTATCTAAAAACGTTACTTTTTTACCATCATTATCGATCTGATAAGCACCGATATGTTGTGTAATTCCGCCCGCTTCGCCTTGTGTTACTTTCGTATTTCGAATCGAGTCAAGTAGCGTCGTTTTACCGTGGTCAACGTGACCCATAATTGTTACCACTGGTGCACGTTCAATAATATTTTCCGGTGAAGAAACCTCTTCTTCAAAGCCTTCAGTTTCTTCGAAATAAATATCAAGGTCAGTAACATCAATACGAATTTCTTCTTCAACTTCTACACCGTAATCTGAACAAATTAACTCAATCGCATCTTTATCAAGTTCTTCGTTAATTGTAGCCATAACGCCAAGCATTAATAACTTTTTAAGAATCTCAGAAGGTTCGCGACCTAATTTCTGTGCAAGTTCCCCTACTGAAAGAGATTCATAAAACGTAATTTTTTCTGGAAGAGGTTGTTGAACCTTCGGAGTTGGTGCTGGACGGTATCTTCTTCTTCCTTGGTTAATACCTCGTGCTGGTGGACGTCCACCGCGACGACCTGGTGCTCTGCCCCCTGCAGGACGTGAAGCCGGACCTGTCGATCCACCTGGTGATGTCGTAGCTGGACGATTAGCTCCACCTGATGCTGGACGATTTTGGCCACCCGATGCTGGACGATTCTGACCGCCCGACGCTGGACGATTCTGACCGCCCGATGCCGGACGATTCTGACCGCCCGATGCTGGACGATTCTGACCGCCCGATGCCGGACGATTCTGACCGCTCGATGCTGGACGATTCTGACCGCCCGATGCCGGACGATTTTGGCCGCCCGATGCTGGACGATTCTGGCCGCCTTGTTTACTTGTTGGCGCTTTTGATACTTCTTTTCTTTCTTTATTTCCGCCAAATGACTGATCCAGTTTTGTAACGACATCTTTATCTATTGTAGACATATGATTCGTTACATTCACATTTAATTTCCCGAGTTCTTCAATTACTTCTTTACTCGTTTTTTTCACTAGTTTCGCGTATTCATGTACACGTACTTTTGTCATGCGCTCACCCCCGGTTGTATTCGTTAAGAAGCTCGGAAAGTTTTTTAGCAAATCCAGCATCCGTTATTGCAAGTATGACTCTCGACTCCTTGCCAATTGCGTGTCCCAGATCTTCTCGACTCCCAAAAACATGCTTCTCAACGTTAAAAAAGGTACATTTATCCGTGACTTTTTTCATTGTGTTTGCAGATGCATCATTCGAAACGATGACGAGTTGTGCTTTGCCGTTTTGAACTTCGCGTATTGCGAGGTCTTCACCCGTTACTACCATTCTCGCGCGCGTTGCTAAACCGAGCAACTGAAAGATTTTCTGTTTGTCTTTCATTTCAAAGACTCCCGACGGATTGCATGTAGTAAATCCTCATACACATTTTCTGGAATAGCCGTCTTCAGTTGACTTTCAATGGAACGATTACGTCGTGCAGTTTCGACCGCTTCTTCGGATTTTGACACATAAGTCCCTCGACCTGATTTCTTACCTGTTAGATCGACTGAAACTTCCCCTTCTTTTGGGCGAACGATGCGAATCATTTCTTTTTTAGGAAACATTTCGCCTGTCGCTGCGCATTTACGCAAAGGTACTTTTTTCATGTTCGTCATGTGTGATCATCCTTTCTTCTCAGTCTTCGTCTTCTTTATATAAATCAATTGGTTCATCATGATTAGCATAATCTTCTTCTTCAAAGTATGCGTCAACTTCGCCCGCTTTATCACTTGGCGGATAAATTCCAAGTTCGCGCGCACTTTCTTCACTTTTAATATCGATTTTCCATCCTGTCAATTTAGCAGCAAGTCTCGCATTTTGTCCGCGCTTTCCGATAGCAAGTGATAACTGATAGTCAGGTACAATTACTGTCGTTGACCGCTCTTCTTCATTCACCTGAACATCCAGTACTTTGGATGGATTCAATGCATTCGCAACAAAAACGACTGGATCCTCTGACCATTCTACTATATCAATTTTCTCGCCATTTAATTCCGTAGAGATTGATTGTACACGAGCACCCCTAGAACCGACACATGAACCAATCGGATCCACTTCAGCCTGGTTTGTAAAGACTGATATTTTCGAACGGTCGCCTGCTTCACGAGCAATTGTTTTAATTTCAACGATGCCTTCATAGATTTCAGGCACTTCAAGTTCAAACAATCTACGGAGGAGTCCCGGATGCGTTCTTGAAACGAATACTTGCGGTCCTCGTGACGTTTTTTCAACTTTTGTAATATATACTTTAATACGATCATGCGGTTTGTAGGATTCAGCTTGGATTTGTTCTCCAGACGGCAATACCGCTTCAACTTTTCCTAGACCCACATAAATATTACGCGCATCGAGTCGTTCTACAATACCATTCACGATATCATCTTCACGATCTACATATTCATCATATATCATGCCGCGCTCTGCCTCGCGAACTCGTTGCGTTACAACTTGCTTTGCCGTTTGCGCTGCAATTCGTCCAAAATCTTTTGGTGTAACTTCTTCTTCAAAAACATCCCCGATTTCATATGCAGGATTGATAAGATGTGCATCCTCTATCGAAATTTGAAGACGATCATCTTCAACTTCTTCTACAACATCTTTTCGTGCATATACCTTCATTGAACCGATATCAGAATTCAAGTCAACCCGAACATTTTGAGCTTGATTAAAGTTTCTTTTATATGCAGTTACAAGCGCCGCTTCAATCGCTTCCAGCAATACGTCTCTTGAAATTCCTTTTTGTTGTTCAAGAGCTGTTAATGCATCGAGTAGATCACTACTCATTTCTCATCACTCCTATTATCATTTATGCGGAAAAGTCAATTGCCAAACGTGCAACTGCAATTTTCGTTTTTTCAATTAAAACAGTAACTTTTCTAGTTTTAATACGTATTTCAACCTCTGCTCCGTCTGGACCATATGCCAACAAATAACCTTCAAATTCTTTCATGCCATCAATTGGTGCATATGTTTTAATGTATACGTATTGTCCAATCGCATTTTCAAAATCTTCATCTTTTTTTAATGGTCGTTCAGCTCCTGGAGATGAAACTTCCAGAAAATAGTTTTGTGTAATTGGGTCGGTACGGTCAAGCTCCTCGCTTAATTGTTCACTTACGAGCGCACATTGATCAATGTCGATGTCACCTTCTGGTGTGTCAACATAAACGCGTAGGAACCAATCTTGTCCTTCCTTCACAAATTCTACATCGACAAGCTCCAGTCCTAAATCAGCTACAATTGGATGAACGAGCTCTTCGACTATTTCCGTAATTTTACTCATTTTATCCCTCCCATAATCACATTAATCAGCCTTGAAATGTTTGCGTCTGGATTTCAAATTAACTTTCCTTATTCAATATCTTTGGCATTCTTCCAATGCTTTAACCTCATTTCGAAGTTGCGAAATGATGCTAAAAAACTACTGAACAACAGAAAAGAGCGGGAAATCCCACTCTCTGCGCAAGACTATTACAAAAGTTGTATTAACTATAACATAGGCAATTGGGTGTTGCAAACAATGCGGTCAGAACAACGATAGCTGGTTAGCTTCAGGCAAACCTTCAAGACAATTAAGTGAATCCATATACTCAATAACCGTTTTGGAAACACGGCCACGTTGCTGTAAATCCTCTTTTGACAAGAACTCGCCATCTTTTCGTGCTTCAACAATCGTTTTCGCGACGTTCGTCCCAAGTGATGGAATCGAATTGAACGGTGGAATGAGTGAATCGCCATCAATGATGAAAGTAGAAGCATCTGATTTATACAAATCAGGTTTACTAATTGAAAATCCACGCTCATACATTTCTAGAGATATCTCAAGCACCGTCAATAAATTCCTCTCTTTTGGCGATGCCTCCAACCCTTTCGCATTTATTTCCTGTATTTGTGCCCGGATAGACGCTGATCCTTTTGTCATTGTTAATAAATCGAAATCAGCAGCTCTTACCGAAAAGTATGCCGAGTAATAAAAGATTGGATGGTGCACTTTAAAATATGCAATTCGAAGTGCCATTAATACATAGGCCGCGGCATGCGCCTTCGGGAACATGTATTTAATTTTTTTACAGGAGTCAATATACCAAGCCGGTACGCCTTGTGAGCGCATCTCATCTTCGAACTCCGGTGTAAGTCCTCGTCCTCGTCGAACGGACTCCATGATACTAAATGCCATAGATGGTTTTAGACCTTGGTGCATTAAATACACCATAATATCATCTCGACAACCAATAACCTCCGATAACTCACAGGTTTTATTCTTTATTAATTCTTGTGCATTTCCTAGCCAAACATCCGTACCATGCGATAATCCGGAAATCTGAATGAGTTCCGAAAATGTCGACGGCTTTGTTTCTTCTAGCATTTGACGGACAAAGCGCGTACCGAATTCAGGCACGCCAAGCGTTCCTGTTTTACATCCGATTTGCTCAGGTGTAACACCGAGTGATTCGGTTCCGCTAAATAATTTCATGACGCCTTCATCATCAGGCGGAATTGATAGCGGATCGATACCAGATAAATCTTCCAGCATTTTTATCATAGTTGGGTCATCGTGACCTAGAATATCGAGCTTCAACAGGTTGTTTTCTATTGAATGGAAGTCAAAGTGCGTCGTTTTCCATAAAGAGTTCAAGTCGTTCGCTGGATATTGAATCGGTGTAAAGTCGTGTATATCCATCGTATCCGGAACAACTATAATTCCACCTGGATGCTGACCGGTATTTCGTTTTACGCCGGAACATCCGATAACGAGGCGGTCAATTTCAGCGCCGCGCAAATGAAGTCCATTATCATTCATATAGCCCCTAACATAGCCGTATGCCGTCCGTTCAGCGACCGTTCCAATTGTCCCTGCCCGGTATACGAAGTCTTCTCCAAAGAGTTCTTTCGTATAGTTATGCGCGTTCGCTTGATAATCTCCACTAAAGTTCAGGTCAATATCTGGAACTTTATCCCCTTCAAATCCTAGGAATGTTTCAAATGGAATATCTTGCCCATCCTTACTAAGCGGTACATCACAATCAGCACAATTTTTATCCGGTAGATCATATCCAGAACCGACAGATCCATCTGTGAACCATTCTGCCTTTTTACAATCAGGACACACATAATGTGGCGGCAGTGGATTCACTTCCGTAATTTCCATCATCGTTGCAACAAATGACGAGCCTACTGACCCACGGGAACCAACTAGATAACCGTCATCGAGAGAACGTTTAACCAACTTATGAGAGATTAAATAGACAACAGAAAAACCATTTCCAATAATAGAGGTAAGTTCCTTTTCCAATCGCTCTACGACAATCTCCGGTAAATCTTCGCCATATAGTTCATGAGCCATGGAATAACTTAAATCTTTGACTTCGTCTTCTGCACCTTCAATTTTAGGTGTATATAAATCATCTTTAATCGGTTTAACATCGCCGATTCTTTCCATTATCTTACGTGGATTGTCAATTACGATTTCTTCTGCAATATGTTCGCCTAGAAAAGCGAATTCAGCCAACATCTCATCTGTCGTTCTAAAATGGACGGCAGGTAACGAATGACGGTTCAACGGATTTGCGCCGCCCTGTGAACGAACTAGAACTTTACGGAACATCGCATCATTTTCATCTAAATAATGGACATTACCTGTCGCACAAACAGGTAGATTAACTGCTTTACCAAGTTTCAATAACTTACGCATAATATCTTCCATATTCCATTCATCACGAATTAGTTCCATATCGATCAGGTGTGAATAAACGGCTTTCGGATGTATTTCAAGATAATCGTAAAACTTTGCAATTTCTTCAACTTCATCAGGAGATTTTTGCATTAGCCCTTGAAATACTTCCCCATTTGAACAACCCGAACCGACTAAAAGACCTTTTCGGTGTTTAACCAGGAGGGATCTTGGAACTCGCGGAACACGGAAAAAGTAATCCATATGCGAATGTGAAACAAGTTTAAATAGGTTCTTTAAACCTTCATCATCCGTTGCAAGAATCGTACAATGCGATGGTCGTGCACGTTTGTACGTATCGCCACCGCCGATATGCTTGTTGAAATCATCCAAGTAAGTAATTCCTTTTTCTTCTTGCGCATCTGCCAGAAGTCTGAGGAATAAATGTCCTGTAGCTTCAGCATCGTAAATTGCACGGTGATGTTGCGTTAATTCGATATTATATTTCTTCGCAAGTGTATTCAGTCGATGATTCCCCATTTCTGGATGGAGAAGACGAGCAAGTTCAAGCGTGTCGATTACTGGATACGTAACAGAAGGCAAATCAGCATTTTTAGATGCCTCATACAAGAACCCCATATCAAACGATGCATTATGCGCAACAAGTATTGAATCACCAATCCATTCAGTAAAGTCGGTGACAACTTCTGAAACATCAGGTGCATCCTTCACCATATCATCCGTAATTCCCGTGAGGTTTGTTATTAAAGCGGATATTGGTTGATGCGGATTGGCAAATCGTTCGAACGTATCTATCACTTCACCATTCTTTATCTTAACGCCGGCAAGCTCAATGATTGTGTTGTAAACTGCCGATAAGCCTGTCGTTTCCACGTCAAAAACGACGTATGTATCATCTTCGAGTTTACGGTGTTGCTCGCCGTATGCAATCGGAACACCGTCGTTGACAAGGTTAATTTCCATTCCGAATAGAACTTTTATGCCATGTTTTTTTCCGGCTGAATATGCATCCGGATAAGATTGGACGTTTGCATGATCTGTTATTGCTATGGCTGGATGTCCCCATTTTGCCGCTTGTTCAACTAGTGCAGACGGTGTAACAACTGCATCCATTTGACTCATCGTCGTATGCGCATGCAGTTCAATTCGCTTTCGGTTTTCTGGCGCTTTGTCCTGGCGAATAATGGGGGATACTTCCATTATGGATTGTGCCATCATGATTAGATCTCGAACAAATGTATCGTTTTGGATTCCACCTCGTGCACGAACCCAGGAGCCTTTCTTTAAATTCGACATGAGCAGGCCATCTTCTTCATTTCGCGAAAACATTTTAACGATGATGGAGTCTGTATAATCGGTTATTTTAATCGTAAGGAGTGATCTACCGCTTCTGAGTTCACGAACCTCGGTATCGAACACATAACCTTCAATAATAACGCTGCGTTCCTCATCCTGAATATTACGGATTTCCATTATCGGTTCATTATTTTTAATTGGCGTACCTAATTGGAACGGACCGGACGGTGCATCGCCGTTTTCCTTGCGATTTTGTTCGCGTTTTTGCATGTCGGCAAGTGCTTGTCTTCCCATTTCCTCTTCTTCTAGTTGACGTTGTTTGAGGAATGCTTGGTGCGCTTCTTCCGCCTCGTTCGTGTTTTCGGTTAATTGAAAATCAATTATCGGTTGGGAGAATCCAAACTTTGTATATGCGTCAGAAATTAGAGGCGCATACTTTCCTTTCATCGTTTGAAGCTCCATGTCATTGACGCATATAAGTGTCATTTTCCCGCCCATTACGGCTGGTTTCTGACTCGTCAACCTTTCACGAATTGGCGGCGACATATCTTGTAGCTCTTCAATAACGAATGGCCAATAGCTTGCGATTAATTGTTCATCGGAAATCGTGTTTTGACTTGTAATTTGGAGTCTGATTTTTGCTATTGCAGAAAACGCTTGATTGATTCGCTGGGAAAAAACTGTATACACATCGACTGGTAGTGGATTAGCTAATTGGAGATTAAATTGCCAGACTTTCGATTTACGGTGAATGCTTACGCGTTGTAATAATGCATTTTCAAAGTGTCGAGTATATTCATCATCAGTCATATCGATTTGTTTTAATAAAAGTTGCAACTTCATTTTTTGATCAAGTAATTCGCCCATAAATGTCTTCCCCCTTACTAATCAGTAAAAAAGAAGGAAGCACCGACAACGGTCTTCCCTCTACTGTTTTATTCGGCTCCGAAAAACTCTTGGAGCTTTTCAGTGATTTCTTCAACATGCCATTCTGTTGACTCACCTGATTCGCGGAATTTTACTTCAACAATACCTTCAGCGGCTTTCTTGCCGATTGTAATCCGAATTGGTAAACCGATAAGGTCTGAATCAGTAAATTTCACACCCGCGCGAACCGAGCGATCATCATACAAGACGTCAAACTTATACGACTTAAGGAGCTTGTATAAATTATTCGCGACTTCTTTCTGATCTTCATTATTCAAATTGATTGGCACGAGATGGATGTCGAATGGCGCGAGGTGTTTCGGCCATTTCAAACCGTTTTCATCATTGAATTGTTCAGCAACTGCTGCCATAATTCGTGAAACGCCAATTCCGTAGCAACCCATAATATATGGTTTCGTTCTACCGTTGTCATCAAGGTAAGTTCCGCCCATCGGCTCACTATAAGTTGTTCCTAGTTTGAATATATGTCCGACTTCGATACCTTTAGCAAATTTAACAGTTCCTTCACCATCCGGCGATGGATCTCCTTCTTCGATAAACCGTAGGTCTAGATATTTATCGACTGCAAAATCACGTTCAGGATTCACATTTATTAAATGATATCCATCTTCGTTTGCACCTGTTACAGCATTGACAATTGCCGCAACCGCGTTATCTGCAATTACTTTAACGCCAACTGGTAGTTTAACAGGACCAATCGAACCGACTTCACATGAGAGCAACTCGTAAATATCACCTTCATAAGCAAATTCAACCGAAGTCGCATCAAGCGCATTTTTCAATTTAATATCGTTAATTTCGTGATCGCCTCGCCCTAGTACAACGACTAGTTCACCGTCTATATTAAACACAAGTGTTTTAATAACTTTGCTTGCTTCGACATTTAAAAACGAAGCAACTTCATCAATTGTTCGCATATCTGGCGTTGATACTTTCTCTACTTCTTTTAACGGTTCATCAGATTTAGCGTAGTCATTTAGTACTTCCGCCATCTCAACATTAGCCGCATATTGAGAAGTATTGCTATACGCAATTGTATCTTCACCAATTTCAGAAAGCGCCATGAATTCGTGTGTACCCGTCCCGCCGATTGCTCCTGCATCCGCAATTACAGATCGGAAATTTAGGCCAAGTCTTGTAAAGATATTTGTATAGGCTTGCTTCATATCTTGATATTTCTCATCGAGGCTTTCTTCAGATGCGTGGAAAGAGTACGCGTCTTTCATGATGAATTCCCGACCACGAAGCAATCCAAAACGAGGACGTTGTTCATCCCTGAATTTTGTCTGAATTTGATACATCGTTAATGGTAGCTGCTTATAGGACTTCAACTCATCACGTACTAGTGCCGTGATAACTTCTTCATGAGTTGCCCCAAGTGCAAACTCTCTATTATGACGGTCTTTTAAACGAAATAATTCGGGACCGTAGTTGTACCACCTGTCGGATTCTTGCCAAAGTTCTGCATGTTGCATAGCAGGCATTAGCACCTCGACCGCATCAATTGCTTCCATTTCTTCACGAACAATCTTCTCGATTTTCGCTAAAACTTTTTTACCTAAAGGTAAATAGGAATAGATGCCACTCGTCGTTTGACGAATGAAACCTGCACGCAATAGGAGTTGGTGAGATCTAATTTCTGCATCCGATGGTGTTTCACGCATTGTAGGAATAAACGTTAAAGATTGTTTCATCATTTCACCCCATAGTTTGTTTTTCGAGCAAGAACTTCTATATTTTTGTTAAAAGAAAAAGCGTTGAATATCATTCCAAGTAACGACAAGCATCAAGAGCATTAATAGAATAATCCCGACAAAATGGACCATTCCTTCTTTTTGTTTATCGACTGGTTTTCCACGGACTGCTTCGAATAAAAAGAATAATAAACGACCACCATCAAGTGCTGGCAACGGAAGCAGATTCATAATACCCAGGTTTATACTTAAGATCGCTGCCCAGTTCATCAAGTTGAATACGCCGTACTTTGCCACTTCCTCAGTCGCTTTATATATACCGACCGGGCCTGATAGTGCATCAATCGTAAACTTCCCTGTTACGAGCATTCCAAGTAGTTCAAGGATTTTCGTGAACCATGACCAAGTCTGTTCAGCCCCGAATGCCACTGATTTCAATGCGTTTTTTTCAATAGGACTTGAATATAGAACTCCGATTTGACCAAATTCGCGGCCGGCTTCTTTTAATGTATCCGGAACCACTTGTAATTCGACTAGTGAATCATTACGTTCTACTGTAAACGACAACATTTCGCCCGGGCTTTCCTGAATAATTTCAGCGAATTCAGTCCAAGTCGTAATATCTTTATTATCAACCTTTTTTATCAGATCGCCATTCTGCATGCCAGCTTCATAAGCCGAACCTGTCGTTTGAACTTCCGTTATTATCGGTTCCATTGTAGGTACGCCTTGTAAAAGCCCTATGGCCATAAAAATGAAGAATGCAAGAATAAAGTTGAAGAGTGGTCCTGCAAAAATTGTCATCGTACGACTTCCGACAGATTTAGATTCAAACTGTCTGTCATAAGGCGCGATAAGCGTTTTTTGACCTTTTTCAATTATGACAGCTGTTCTGGATATATTATATCGAACGAGTTCGCCGTCCTCATCGTACCCTTCAATGAAAAGTTCTTTATCAAAATCAGATGACTCTGTTTCTAAGAATTGAATATTCGGATTTGCTACATTTTGATTTAAGTAGATTTTTTCGACCTCACCAGAATCGCCGATGTAAACTCCTACTCGGTAACCCGGCTGAAGTTCAACTGTATCAAAATCTTCTCCGGCCATGCGAACATATCCGCCAAATGGTAGTAAACGGATTGTGTATAATGTTTCCCCTTTGGTAATCCCGATAATTTTCGGTCCAAATCCAATTGCAAATTCACGAACCATTATCCCGGCCCTTTTTGCGAACAGAAAGTGCCCTAACTCATGGAAAAAAACGAGAGATCCAAATACGATTACAAAAGCAATTACGGTCTCCATACAAAACCACCTTCACTGGCCTATTGGCCGGATATAAAAAACATTTTCACTCACGTTTTCGCGTGATATTACTTTGTAGAATTAGTTAATCTAACATAGCATACACTATTTTTCGAGTGTGCGAATCAATTTCGGAAATCATTTCAAGATTTGGTTTTGAAATTGTCTTGTGTGCTTCCATTACACGTTCGACGATATTGTCGATTTCAAGAAACCCTATTTTACCTTGCATGAATAAACTCACAGCTACTTCATTGGCAGCATTCATCGCTGCCGGCATCGTGCCACCTTCTTTACCCGCTGCATAAGCAAGTGCAAGCGCCTTATAGCGAGTATGGTCAAGCTTCTCAAAATGAAGCTTTCCAATTTCCTCGAGGCGCAACGGTTTTGCATTTTGCATTGGGATTCGATCAGGATATGTCAATGCATATTGGATAGGGACTCTCATATCAGTTGATCCTAGTTGAGCCATGACACTCGTATCTTCAAATTCAACTAATGAATGTATGATACTTTCACGATGCAGAAGAACATCGATTTGTTCATAAGGAACACCGAATAAATGATGCGCCTCAATCACTTCAAGTCCTTTATTCATCATAGTGGCCGAATCAATTGTAAGTTTATTGCCCATCGACCAATTCGGATGTGCAAGAGCTTGTTCCACGGTAACCTCTGTTAACTCATCCCGTGTCAAATCCCTAAAACTTCCTCCAGATGCTGTCAAAATGAGTCTAGAGACAGTTTTAAGGTTTTCACCATTTAAAGCTTGAAAGAGTGCCGAGTGTTCGCTATCAACTGGTAGAAGTTGCACATCTTTTTTCCGCGCTTCCTCTAAAACCAGTTCGCCTGCGGCCACCAGCGTCTCTTTATTTGCAATTGCGATATTAATCTTCGAACGAATGGCTTCGATGGTCGGTTTAAGTCCGACACTGCCAATTACAGCATTAACTAAAACATCTGCACCAGTATGGGCAGCAACTTCGGTAAGTCCTTCTTTCCCATGAACGAAATCAATCGAAGGGAATTCGGTTTTCAGAAGTTCTGCATCCTCACGTTGAATGACCGATATTGTTTGCGGTTGAAATAAAGTAGCGTACTCCCGCACCTTGTCGATATTCATGCCCGCCGAAAATGATACAAGTTCAAATTTCTCGGGATTCGATTTTATTATATCAATTGTTTGGACGCCAATGGAGCCAGTAGCTCCTAACAAGCTAATTTTCTTCCTCATAATGTCACCCTTTCCGTTATGCTACGAATTGAAGAAAATGGAGCAGCGGTAAAACAAAAAGGAGACTGTCAAATCTATCAAGAATTCCTCCGTGCCCCGGAAGAAGACTTCCTGAATCCTTTACATTATAATTTCTTTTAATAGCTGATTCAACTAGATCACCTAGCTGACCTACCATAGATGCGATAAGGGTAACCACGATCAATATCCAATATGATGATGCAATCGGAATGAAGTAATGGAAAATACATGCTGAAATTATTGCGGCGATGATTCCGCCCAAAAATCCTTCAATTGTTTTATTAGGTGATATATCCGGCCATAACTTCAAGTTCCCAATTTTTCGCCCAACAAAATAGGCACCTGTATCTGTCGTCCAAATTACAATAAGTGCATAAAGTACATATTCAATTCCAAAGAGTCGAGTTTCGATAAAATAGTAAAATCCGATACCAATGTACAATGCTCCAAGTATTGAAAAAGCAGCGTGGTCAAATGTAAAACGATTTTTTACGATGACCGTATGAATTAATAGAAGTAATGTGACTGCAAAAGCTAGTTCAATTTTGGTATAGCCTACTGTATCGTAAAATTGTTGTTCATAAGCCGAAGGGATTAATAAAACTGCAAGTGCAACCCAGGTTAATACCCCAGGAATGGACACAAGTTTAATATTCCTCATTCGTAATATTTCATATAAACCAATCGTTGCAATTGCGTATATTACAAGCGTGAATGGCCATCCACCTATTATTACGAATGGAGTGAAAAATGCTAATGCGATTATTGCTGTTATAATTCTTTGTTTCAAGCGTCACCCTCCTCATTTACACTCCCAAAACGTCTATTTCGAGATTGGAATTCCTTGATCTCATTTATCATGCACAGTTCATCAAAATCAGGCCATAAGACGTCTGTAAATGAAAACTCGGCATAAGCAAGTTGCCACAACATAAAATTCGACAAACGGACTTCCCCGCTGGTGCGGATTAGTAAGTCTGGCTCTGGTAAATGAGCGGTCATTAAATTGTTGCCTATTAATGTCTCATCAATATCCTCTAATTCAATTTTACCTTCTGTTGCGAGTTTAGCAATTTCTTGCATACATTGAATTAGTTCAAGGCGACTTCCATAATTCATCGCAAAGTTTAATGTCATCCCATCGTTTTCAGCTGTTTCATCGATTGCCCGTTGGATAGCATTTTTTGTATGTTCAGGTAAAACATCAAAATTACCAATCATTTCAACTCTTACGTTTTGCTCGATTAGCTCAGGGAGGTAAGTACTTAAGAACTCTCCGGGAAGTTTCATTAGAAAATCAATTTCTAGTTTTGGGCGTTTCCAATTTTCAGTTGAAAATGCATAAAGTGTAAGTACCTTAATCCCTATATCATTTGCAACACGTGTAATTTTCCGAACCGTTTTCATGCCTTCGTGGTGACCAGCAATTCTAGGTAAATTACGCTTTTTTGCCCATCTGCCATTACCATCCATAATTATTGCCACATGAGCAGGGATATGCTTACTTTTAACACTTTCTAATTCTACCGAAATTAAGGGCTCGGTCTCCACATTTTTTTTTCGTATGAGCTTTCCTAGCATAATTTTTCCTCCACTCCACTACCATTTCAGAGCAAGCTAATTCTATACTACCAAAAATCCGTATCAAATACATTATTGAATTCTTGATAGATGTAAAAAAGACGCCCTGAAATAAGGACGTCTTAGAAAATAGAAAGTTCTTCTATCCCGCATTAACGAGCCGTAAGCCCACCCCAACACTTAAAGGTTTCAGGAAAACCACAAAAATTAATGGCGATGAACAGCACGTCAATGCCCGAATTGCTCAACTAACATCAATGAAGGTTAAGCCGCCATTGAACTAGTTTCACTGCTTCAGATTTCCATGATTTCATCTTCTTTAGCTTTTGCGAGATCGTCAATTTTTTTAATATAAGAATCCGTTAATTTTTGGATTTCATCACCATTGCGGTGAAGTTCATCTTCTGTTATTTCAGCATTTTTCTCAAGTTTTCTAAATTCTTCATTTGCATCTCGACGAACATTTCGAATTACCACTTTAGATTCTTCTGCTTCTTTTTTAACAGTCTTAACAATATCTTTTCGACGCTCTTCTGTTAATGCAGGGATCGCAAGACGAATAATCGTTCCATCATTAGATGGCGTAATTCCGATATCCGATTTCATGATTGCTTTTTCAATATCCCCAAGGGTTGTTTTGTCATAGGGTTGTATTGCAAGTAGACGTGCTTCTGGCACAGAAATACCTGCCATTTGATTAAGCGGAGTCGGTGCTCCGTAATAATCGACTGTGATTCTGTCAAGCAGTGAAGCATTAGCGCGCCCTGCACGGATTGAAGCTAATTCTCTTGAAAACGCTCCAATTGCATTATCCATTCTTTCTTTCGCTTGGTTCAAAACTGCGTTCGCCATTACAAATTCCTCCTGACGACCGTCCCGATGGGTTCACCGAGTACGGCTCTCTTTATATTTCCATTCTCCATAATTGAGAATACAACGAGTGGTATATCATTGTCCATACATAGGGTTGAAGCTGTTGAATCCATTACTTCAAGGCCTTGACTAATGACGTCTATATAGGATAATTCGGTATACTTAATTGCATTTTTATCGAGTAAAGGATCAGCAGAATAAACGCCGTCAACATTATTTTTCGCCATTAAAATAACGTCAGCTTCAATTTCCGCCGCACGAAGCGCTGCTGTTGTGTCTGTTGAGAAGTAAGGATTGCCTGTACCTGCTGCAAATATTACAACGCGTTTCTTTTCTAGATGTCTAATTGCTTTTCTACGTATGTATGGTTCAGCGACTTGTCTCATTTCAATAGAAGAAGATACACGACTTTGTACTCCTAGTTGTTCGAGGGAATCTTGAAGGGCTAGAGAATTCATAACTGTTGCGAGCATACCCATATAGTCGGCTGTTGCACGATCCATTCCCATTTCACTTCCGACCTTGCCGCGCCAAATGTTTCCACCGCCAACAACTACCGCAACTTCAACACCAAGCTCAGCAACTTCTTGTACCTGTTTAGCAACGTTTTTGATAACCTCCGGGGATAGACCGAAGCCTTTCTCACCTGCAAGTGCCTCACCGCTTAACTTCAAAACAATACGTTTATATTTTGGGATGCTCATAAGTACCTCCGTTTAATCAGTTTTCTTGAAAAAGAGGGAACACCACTTGTGTGTTCCCCATTCATTTATAACGCAGAATTGAAATACATTCTTCCAGAGAAGAATTGAAATACATTCTTCCTATCTGCTTATTTACCTTGTACTTGACTCATTACTTCGTCAGCAAAGTTTTCTTCGCGCTTTTCGATTCCTTCGCCAACTGCATAACGAACGAAATCTTTTAATGTTCCACCCGTTGATTTAACGAACGCTTTTACTTTTTGATCAGAGTCTTTTACAAACGCTTGATCAAGCAAGCAAATTTCTTCGAAATATTTACCGATACGGCCTTCAACCATTTTAGCAACAATGTTTTCAGGTTTACCTTCGTTTAATGCTTGCTCGGTAAGGATTTTCTTCTCGCGCTCAACTTCATCAGCTGGAACTTCGTCGCGTGAAATGTATTTCGGGTTTAGTGCAGCGATGTGCATTGCAACATCTTTAGCTGCTTCTTCGTTCGTTGAACCTTCAAGAACTACAAGTACAGCTATTGAACCACCCATGTGGAGGTATGGACCAAATGCATCATTGTCTGTTTTTGTACGGATCTCAAAACGGCGAAGTGTAATTTTTTCACCAATTTTAGCAACTGCATTAGAAATGTGTTCTGCAACAGTTAACCCATTTTCTAATTTCAATTCATGTGCTTCTTCAATTGTAGCTGGTTTAGCTTCAATAAGTTTTTCAGATAGCTCTTGCACTAACAATTGGAAAGATTCGTTTTTAACAACGAAGTCTGTTTCAGCATTTACTTCAAGAATAACGGCTTCATTTCCATTGATATGAATAGATGCAGTCCCTTCTGCAGCAATGCGGTCAGCTTTTGACGCAGCGCTTGATAATCCTTTTTCACGTAGAAAATCGATTGCTGCTTCCATATCTCCGTTTACCTCAGTTAGTGCTTTTTTGCAGTCCATCATACCTGCACCTGTTTTTTCACGTAATTCTTTAACCATTTGAGCTGTAATTTTTACTGTCATTTTTCCCATCCTCCAATAATGTGTCGTAAAATGAAACTTCAACCATTGGGGATTCTCCCCCAATGGCATTAGTTGAACCATTAGCGTGGAATTGTTTTTTCCGCAATACTACCTGTTATTGTGGGCCAATTCCTAAAAAAGACGATAAGGGGTTAGCTTATCGCCTGCTTCGAAAAATTACTCTACAGTTACTGTCTCTTCTGAGTTTTCTTCAGCTGGAGCTTCGTCTTCGCCTTGTCTTGATTCAATCAAAGCATCAGCCATTTTGCTCGTTAGTAGACGTACTGCACGAATTGCATCATCATTCGCTGGAATAATATAATCAATTTCGTCAGGGTCACAGTTTGTATCAACAATTCCAACGATAGGAATGTTCAACTTAATTGCTTCCGCAACCGCGATGCGTTCTTTACGCGGGTCAACAACAAACATAACATCTGGTAGTGATTTCATATCTCTAATTCCACCAAGGAATTTTTCTAGTCTTTCGTGTTCTTTATTTAATTGAACAACTTCTTTTTTAGGTAGGACTTCAAACGTACCGTCTTCTTCCATACGCTCGATTTTCTTCATACGCGCTACGCTCTTTTGAATTGTAGCGAAGTTAGTTAGTGTACCACCAAGCCAACGTTGGTTGATGTAATACATTCCTGAACGTTCTGCTTCTTCTTTAATTGCATCTTGTGCTTGTTTCTTCGTACCCACAAAAAGTACTTTCCCACCATCTTCACCAACTTGACGCATATATGCGTATGCTTCTTCAAGCATTTTCACCGTTTTTTGAAGATCGATAATGTAAATGCCGTTACGTTCTACAAAAATGAACTTCTTCATTTTTGGGTTCCAACGACGAGTTTGGTGTCCGAAATGAACACCTGCTTCTAGTAATTGCTTCATTGAGACTACTGCCATTTCTATTCCTCCTGTTTTGGTTTAAATTCCTCCGCGCAAATCATCCAGTGGAACAACCTTTCGGCACCATTCCAAAGTCCATGCACGTGTGTAGTAATACCATTTGCTAATATAACATATTGATTTGGACAATGCAACAATCGTTTATTTAATTCTATAATCAAAATAAAAAAGCTTTCCTCCCTTCATCGACCCAAGGAAGGAAGGCTTTTTTAAATTGTTGTCATTAGTTTTTTTGTTTTTCTAACTCTGCAAGGAATTTATTGTTAAGAACTTTAATATAAGTTCCTTTCATTCCTAGTGAACGGGATTCAATAACGCCAGCACTTTCAAGTTTACGAAGTGCGTTAACAATAACCGAACGTGTAATTCCTACACGGTCAGCAATTTTCGAAGCTACTAGTAGACCTTCTTCACCGTCTAGCTCTTTAAAGATATGCTCAATCGCTTCGTGTTCACTGTAAGATAGTGAGTTGATCGCCATTTGAACAACAGCTTTACTACGTGCTTCAACTTCAATTACTTCAGTTTTCTCGCGTAAAATTTCCATGCCTACAACAGTTGCGCCGTATTCAGCAAGAATTAGATCTTCATCTTGGAATTCTTGCGTCATTCTAGCAAGGATAAGCGTACCTAAGCGCTCTCCTCCGCCAACAATAGGAACGATTGTTGTTAAACCTTCACTGAACAGTTCTTTGTTCTCTATTGGGAATACAGTATATGCACTTTCAATATCCAAGTTCGAAGAAGTTTCGTTTACTTCGAAAAGTTTTTTCGTATATTCTTCAGGGAATTGACGGCTTTCAAACATATCTTTCATGCGCTCGTTTTCAATTTGTTGATGAATTTCAAATCCAAGTAATTTCCCTTTTCTGCTAACGATGAATGCGTTACATTCAATAACTTGACTAAGCTTTTCAGCCATTTCCTTAAAGTTGACTGCTTCTCCACCTGACTCTTGTAGCATTGCGTTAATCTTACGTGTTTTTAATAATAGTGACATTTTCATTCTTCCTCCTAAGTATAATGCTGATGCATTTATGGAATATTCTAAAGGTTTTCAATCATTAAATAAAGCGATTTGACTCATTTATAAAATATATTGTGACAAATCTTTGTTCTTTGCAATTTCTTGTAGCTTTTCTTCGACATATTTCGGCGTTATTTTTATCGTTGAAGGACCGATGTCAGCCGCTTCATATGAAACTTCTTCAAGCAGCTTTTCTAAAATCGTATGCAGACGTCTTGCACCGATATTTTCAGTGTTATCATTTACTTCAAATGCAATTTCCGCAATTTTGCTAACCGCTTCTTCCGTAAAGTCTAATATGACACCTTCTGTTTCCAATAACTTTTCATATTGACGTATCAATGAGAAGTCCGGTTCCTTCAATATGCGTTCAAAATCATTTTTCGATAATTTATCTAGTTCAACTCGTATCGGAAAACGACCTTGGAGTTCGGGGATAATATCAGAAGGCTTCGAGATATGAAAAGCACCTGCCGCGATGAATAAAATAAAATCCGTTTTCACCGCACCGTATTTCGTCGAAACGGTAGAGCCTTCTACAATTGGCAAGATATCGCGTTGGACGCCTTCACGCGACACATCGGCTGACGAGCCGCCGCTACCTTCGCTCCTTGCTATCTTGTCCATTTCATCAAGAAATATGATACCCGATTGCTCGGTTAACTCGATTGCATTTCTTGCGATTTCATCGTGGTCGATTAGCTTATCTGCTTCTTCCGATTCAAGTACAAGACGTGCATCTTTCACTTTCATTTTACGAACCGTTTTCTTTTTAGGCATTAGGGAAGAAAGCGCGTCTTGCATATTCGCACCCATTTGCTCCATTCCCGACCCTTGGAACGCATCGTAAAGCGATGGCTGTTGCTCAGTAACCTCGATTGTCACTGTCTCTTCTTCAAGTTCACCCGCTAATAAACTTTTTGCAATGTCAGCGCGCTTTTGTTTTACCTCAGCTTCTTTTTCACCGTCATGCTCCTCAACTTCTGGCTTTTGACCAAAGAGCATTTCAAATGGGTTTTGTCCGCTGCTTTGTTTCTTTTTACTAGGGACGATGAGTTTAATCAGTCTTTCATTCGCCAGCTTTGTTGCTTGTTCCCTGACTTCTTCGCGCTTCTCGGCACGAACAATTCGTATACCGGCCTCCGTTAAATCTCTAACCATTGACTCAACGTCACGACCAACATAACCGACTTCTGTAAACTTTGTTGCTTCCACTTTTAAAAAAGGTGCATTTACCAACTTGGCAATTCTTCTTGCAATTTCAGTTTTCCCTACTCCAGTTGGACCAATCATCAGAATGTTTTTAGGTATAATTTCATTTTTTTCTTCTTCAGTAAGAAGGCTTCGTCTAAATCGATTTCGAATCGCTACCGCTACCGCACGTTTGGCATTATCCTGTCCAATAATATAACGATCTAAATGTGCGGTAAGTTCTTTTGGCGTTAATTCTTCTCTTTTCGTCATTAAAGTACCTCCACAATAATCTGGTCATTTGTAAAGACGCAAATTTCGGCAGCTGTTTCCAGTGAAGCTTTGGCAATTTGTTCAGCCGACAAAGAATCTCCACTATACTTTTTCAGTGCTCGGCCTGCAGCAAGCGCATAATGTCCACCCGAACCAATAGCTAGAATACCGTCATCAGGTTCAATAACTTCTCCTGTACCTGAGACAAGAAGCAGTTCATCCTTATTCATCACGAGTAACATTGCTTCGAGTTTACGAAGCATCCGATCGCCTCGCCATTGTTTGGCAAGCTCTACAGCGGCACGTTGGAGATTGCCATTGTACTCGGTTAGTTTCCCTTCAAATAAATCGAATAAAGTGAAAGCGTCAGCAACTGATCCGGCAAAACCTGCAAGGACCTGCCCACCAAAAATTCTGCGCACTTTTTTTGCGGTATGTTTCATAACAACCGCGTTGCCGACTGTAACTTGGCCATCACCTGACATGGCGCATGCACCGTCATGGCGAATAGCAAATATCGTCGTTGCATGGAATTCCATAAAAACCATCCTCCCTATGCTCTCGGATGCGTATTCATATACGTCTTCCGTAAATGTTCCTTCGTTATATGTGTATATACCTGAGTTGAAGAAAGATGAGAATGCCCCAGTAATTCCTGTACCGAACGCATATCAGCACCATTTGATAATAAATGAGTTGCAAAAGTATGTCGTATCATATGCGGGTATATTTTAGAGTGAAGGGAAGCACGTTCCATAAGCGAAGTTAAAATATAGCGCACGCCGCGACCCGTAAGAGGATCACCACGTAAATTTACAAACAAAGTATTATGATCTTTCTTTTTCATCAATTTCGGGCGACTGATTTCGATATAGGCATTAATTGCATCTTCCGCAAAACTACCGAAGGGGATATAACGTTCTTTCTTACCCTTCCCCATTACTAGTACAATACCTAGGTGCGTATCAATGTCGCTTAATTGAATTGAAGTTAGCTCGCTTACTCTTATTCCAGTTGCATATAGCATTTCTAATAATGCATGATCCCTTAAGGATTTATTATCACTGCCTTCGCAAGCAGCAAATAAGTGTTTCATTTCATCTTCGTAAAAAAAGGCTGGAAGTCGCTCTTGTTTTTTTGGATGATAGAGAGATTTAAATGCATTATCAACAATCCCGTGTCTAGTGTTCGCAAATTTATAAAAAGAACGAACAGAAGATATTTTCCTCGAGATTGTTGCTCTGGATAAACCCTTGTCATAAAGTGTCGTTACATAAAGTCTCGCTTCTGAGTACGTGACATCGTTTAAATCTTCAATGCCTTCAACAATGATGAATGAAAAAAACTCTTCGATATCTTTTGTATATTCTGTTACTGTGTGTGATGAATAATTCCGTTCTAACATAACGTACGTAATATATTCATCAAGAACAGTTGAAGGTTGGACTGACATGCAATGGCCCCCTCGATGCAAACCTATTCTAGTATAACAAATTAATAATTAAAATGAATAATAATTTGCTTGACTTTTGGGAAAATTTTTCATCGTTTGTTTTATTGGTCAGCTACGAAACAGTAATGAGAATTATCCCCCAATTGGCAAGATGCGGACTAATTTCTAAATTCGGAAGTGTCCATTGCCTACTATACAATAGATGTCTATAATTCATCAACTATAACACTTACTAGATTGTCGTTTATTGTCGAATGCCTTTAATCCTTCGCACAAAAAAGAGGAGCAGGCGCCCCTCACATTTTGCAAGATTCCTATTGTAAATCCTCTTTATACTCGCATTCAGTACACTGTATGTTAACACCTTTTTTGGATTTCTTTTCGATTAGCGTATTGTCACATTTTGGACAAGGTCTGGCAACCGGCTTATCCCATGATACATATTCGCATTCCGGATAGCGGTCGCAACCATAAAAAATACGTCTGGTTTTACTTCTCCGTTCGACAACTTGACCCTCTTTACAGGTAGGACACGGAACCCCGATTGGTTTCATAATGGCTTTTGTATTCCGACAATCCGGAAAACCAGAACAGGCCATAAACTTTCCATATCGACCAAGTTTATAAACCATCGGCTCGCCGCATTTCTCGCAATCTTCACCTGCAGGTTCATCTTTAATTTCGATTTTTTCCATTTCAGCATCCGCAAACTGAACATGTTTTTCAAAGTCTTTATAAAATTTGTCGATTACGTTAACCCATTTCTTATTTCCTTCTTCAACATCATCAAGTTCTTTCTCCATTTCCGCAGTAAACTCAACATCAATAATATCCGGGAAAAATTCGTTTACAGCATTATGCACAATGCCACCGAGTTCAGTCGGTATAAAGCGTTTCGCATCTAGTGTAACATATCCACGTCTTTGTAACGTATCAAGTGTTGGCGCAAATGTCGATGGTCGACCTATTCCCAACTCTTCTAATGTACGGACGAGACGGGCCTCTGTATACCTCGGAGGCGGCTGCGTAAAGTGCTGAGTCGGCTCAATCTCTTCATATTTTATATGATCACCTTTTTCAAGCGGAGGCAATATCCTGTCTTTCTCTTCCTTTTTATCGTCATCGCCTTCGACATACACTTTCATAAATCCTTCAAACTTCACTTGGGATCCAGTGGCACGAAAACGAACATCACCGTTTACTAAGTCCACCCTCACTGTATCAAGAACTGCTGGCGCCATTTGACTCGCGACTAGACGTTCCCAAATCAACTTGTATAAACGTAGCTGGTCCCTCGTTAAGTACGCCTTCATCGCTGCCGGCGGACGCATTACAGAAGTAGGACGTATTGCTTCGTGAGCATCTTGTGTGTTCGACTTAGTCTTTTTAGCGGCGGCTTTAGCTGTTGCTAGATATTCATTTCCATATGTGGTTTCAATGAATGATTTCGCCTCTTCAACAGCACTGTCTGCAATCCGAGAAGAATCTGTTCTCATATATGTGATTAACCCGACGTTTCCTTCTTTGCCAATTTTTATACCCTCGTATAATTGCTGTGCAATCATCATTGTTTTACGTGCCCGGAAATTTAGTTTTCGCGCTGCTTCTTGTTGCAAAGAGGATGTCGTGAATGGTAATGCTGGATTACGCCTACGTTCTCTTTTTACAACATCTGCAACTTCAAAACTATCTCCTTCAATCTTTCCTAGTACCTTGTCAACTTCTTCTTTGTTGGATAGCTCAAGTTTTTTCTTCGCATCTCCAAAGAAAGCTGCCTCGAATACTGATTTGCCTTTTCCGAATTGACCAGAAATGCTCCAGTATTCTACTGGTTCAAACACATTGATTTCATTTTCCCGGTCAATGATTAAGCGAAGTGCAACCGACTGAACACGGCCGGCTGAAAGCCCTTTCTTCACTTTTTTCCAAAGTATCGGACTGATATTATAGCCTACCAGACGATCTAAAATTCTTCGCGCTTGTTGTGAATCGACTAAATCCATATCTATTGGACGCGGGTTTTTAAATGAAGCCTTAATCGCATCCTTCGTTATTTCGTTGAAAACGACTCGACACTCTGATTCAATGTCCACACCAAGTTGATGTGCTAAGTGCCAGGCAATCGCTTCCCCTTCTCTGTCGGGGTCAGCCGCGAGATAAATTTTCTTGACTTTTTTTGCATCTTTCTTTAATTCTTGCAGGATTGGGCCTTTACCACGAATCGTAATATATTTCGGTTCATAATTATTTTCGGTATCGACACCCATTTGACTTTTTGGAAGATCTCTCAAATGACCTAGTGATGCTCTAACTTTATATTTTTTCCCTAGATAGCGTTCAATCGTTTTAGCTTTAGCTGGGGATTCTACTATTACTAAATAATCTGCCATATAATTTTTCCCCCTTATAGAGGTTTTGTATTTATTCCACAATAGAATATCTGTTGCAAAATGTATACTAGATTTCAAATAAAAGCAAATTATCCAGTATAATTTCTTGTTTGTTAAGTTTGATTAAGTAGCGAACTAACGACTTGAAAACCATTCCACAATGGCCTTGCACCTTCATCAATCAGCATATTGGGGCCTTCTGAAAGGCTTGACATGACAGACCCTGGCACTGCAAAAATGTGTTTCCCATGGTCAAGCGCATGTTCAACTGTACTCATCGTTCCGCTCTTACTTGCGGATTCAGTTACAATGACTGCATCCGACAAACCACTAATGATACGGTTTCGCATTGGGAATGTCCATTTTTCTGGTTTAACGTATGAAGGATATTCTGAAATAAGTAGATGATTTTTACTAATTTCATTCGCCAATTCTTTATTTTCATATGGATATAGATGAAATAATCCATGCCCGAGTACAGCAATCGTCTTTCCGCCATAAAAAATTGCAGCTTTGTGAGCCATCGCATCTGCACCTTTTGCAAGTCCAGACACAATAACAGTACGATTCGCCACTAGCGGTGGAACGATGAGTGATATCGCATTTTTCGAATAAACGGTTGCTTTACGAGACCCGATAATAGCCACCTTGAACCTTTCAGCCAATATCGATATGTCGCCTTTTGTATACAATATAGTCGGGGGATCTATCAATTCTAATAATGTTTTCGGGTATAAGGAATGTGTGAAAGGAATTGGGGTTATTCCATGCTGTTTATAAAGTAAATCATAGGGAGTAGAGACGTTTTTCAGGAAATTTTCCTTTAAGTAGACCGCTTTTTCAATCTTTATCCGGAGTAAGAATGCCAGTCGTTCCGCCGAATATGTATGAAGTTTTTCAAGATTGGGGTCAATCTCATATAAAGCATTCAATCGATTTTTCGGAACTGGAAAGAGATAATGCAATGCCAATAACCTTTTTTCTCCATCTGTTAATTTCACTCGCACGCCTCCCAATTAATAACTAAAAAAAGCGCAGTGTATTTTCAGAATACACTGCACTTTCTATATTAATGGGTTTTACACTGTTCGTAAAGACCTTTTTCTTTAATTACTTTAATTAAAGTTTCACCAATAACAGATGGTGTATCTGCAGTTTCAACACCAGCAGCGTTTAACGCTTTGATTTTTTCAGCTGCAGTACCTTTACCACCGGAAATAATGGCACCAGCATGGCCCATACGTTTTCCTTCAGGAGCTGTTTGTCCACCGATAAATCCAACAACAGGCTTCGTCATGTTTTCTTTGATCCACTCAGCCGCTTCTTCTTCAGCGGAACCACCAATTTCTCCAATCATAACGACTGCATATGTCTCAGGATCTTCATTGAACTCCTTGAGAACGTCGATGAAGTTCGTCCCGTTAACAGGGTCTCCACCGATTCCAACAGCTGTCGTTTGACCGATGCCCGCTTGGCTTAACTGATGTACAGCTTCATACGTCAATGTACCCGAACGAGAAACAACGCCTACATGACCTTTTGTATGAATGTATCCTGGCATAATACCAATTTTACATTCGTCAGATGTGATGACACCTGGACAGTTCGGCCCGACAAGACGTGTTTTCTTGCCTTCCATATAACGTTTAACTTTAACCATATCTAAAATCGGAATATGTTCTGTGATACAGATAGCCATATCAAGCTCAGCATCTACCGCTTCCATAATTGCATCTGCAGCGAATGGTGCTGGAACATAGATTACTGAAACGTTTGCGCCTGTTTCTTTTACAGCTTCCTCAACTGTATTGAAAACTGGAACGCCTTCTGCAGTTTCTCCGCCTCTTCCAGGTGTAACGCCAGCGACAATTTTCGTCCCATATTCTAGCATTTCTTTCGTATGGAAAAGCGCTGTAGAACCTGTAATTCCTTGTACGAGAACTTTTGTATCTTTATTAATATAAATACTCATGTTTGTCCCTGCCTTTCTTAGCCTACGAGTTCAACAATCTTTTGTGCACCGTCTGCCATTGAATCTGCAGCGATGATGTTAAGTCCTGATTCGTTCAATAAAGCTTTCCCTTTATCGACGTTTGTACCTTCTAAACGCACGACAAGCGGCACTTGCAAACCAACTTCTTTTGCTGCAGTGATTACGCCTTCTGCAATTACGTCACACTTCATAATTCCACCGAAAATGTTAACAAAGATTCCTTTAACAGCTTCATCTGAAAGAATGATTTTAAATGCTTCTGTAACTTTCTCTGCAGTCGCACCGCCCCCAACGTCAAGGAAGTTAGCGGGTGAGCCGCCGTAGTAGTTGATTGTATCCATCGTAGCCATCGCAAGACCTGCACCGTTAACCATGCAACCGATATTTCCGTCTAGGGAAATATAGCTTAAGTCATACTTTGAAGCTTCGATTTCTTTGGAATCTTCTTCATCAAAGTCACGTAGTTCTACGATATCTTTGTGACGGTATAATGCGCTTTCATCGAAGTTGAACTTCGCATCTAGTGCTAAGATATCGCCTTCTGCCGTCGTAACCAACGGGTTAATTTCTACTGTAGATGCATCTTTTTCAACGAATACTTTGTAAAGACCTAACATGAAGTTAGCTGCTTTGTTAACAAGTTTCTTTGGAATGTTCATGTTGAATGCCATACGACGTGCTTGGAATCCTGTCAAGCCGACAACTGGATCAATGATTTCTTTGAAAATCTTTTCAGGCGTCGCTTCAGCTACAGCTTCAATGTCTACGCCGCCTTCTTCAGACCCCATAAGCGTTACACGGTCTGTTGCGCTGTCAAGCACTAGGCCTATGTAATATTCTTTTTCAATATTGGAACCTTCTTCGATAAGAAGACGTTTAACTTCTTTACCTTCTGGACCCGTTTGTTCAGTTACAAGAATTTTGCCGAGTAGTTCTTTTGCGTATGCACGTACTTCGTCAAGGTTTTTTGCAATCTTGACACCGCCTGCTTTACCGCGGCCACCTGCATGTATTTGTGCTTTAACAACGTAAACTTCTGTGTTTAGTTGCTTTGCTGCTTTAACCGCTTCTTCCGGAGAAAACGCGACAATTCCGTTTGAAACAGCTACACCATAATCACGTAAAAGCTGCTTCCCTTGATATTCATGGATATTCATCTTACATCCTCCAATCAAACTTATAACTCTTTTAATTTACTGCCCTATCTATTGTAATAAAGATGTCAAACAATGTCCACATATGACGTTCAAAATGTGGAACTTGGATTTGTTTGTTTTTGCAGATATGACTTTGATTTCATCTACAAGTACCTAATTTTGTTATATACCGTCGATTTCCGTTGCGGGCGGACGCGTTCCTGCGGGCGAGCGCTAATCCCGCTGGAGTCGCCGCCCTCCACTCCAATCAACTGCAGATTCCATTTAAGTTATAGCGTCACGAATAAAACCCGCCATAATTCTCGGGTGATAATGGACTTCACTCTTTTATATAAGAATGCTAGTTTCATCGGCAATGATTGACTTAATCGGTTCGAATGTTTTTCGGTGGTGTTCGCACGGGCCGTGTTCGCGTATGGCGGATAAGTGCTCGGTAGTGCCGTATCCTGCATTTTTAGTAAAATTGTACATTGGAAAATCATTATGTATGGTGTCCATGATTGCATCTCGCGTTGTTTTCGCGAGTATTGATGCTGCGGCAACAGCTAGGCTTTTGGCATCAGCCTTAACTACGGATGCCGTTTGGCAATTTGTGTTAAGGGACATTGCATCCGCGATTACAAAATCCGGTTGAGGTGCAAGTTCGCCTACTGCCTTTTCCATTGATTCACGGGTGGCCGCATAGATGTTTAGCTTATCAATTTTATCGGCGGGTTGGATATGTATCGAATAAGCAAGTGCAACTTGTCGGATCTTCTTTGCGAGCTGTTCTCTTTTTTCTTTTGAAATTGCTTTCGAATCGTCTAGTCCAACCAGTTCAGGCGAGTCCACCGGTAAAATAACCGCTGCAGTGACTACAGGGCCCGCTAACGGCCCTCTTCCCGCTTCATCGACACCTGCGACGAGTGCTTCGGTAAACGGCGCATATGACCTGTCAAACGCTATTTTCTCTTGATGTTCCTGTAATTGAATTTCTTTCATTTCATAGTTGCGTTGCCAACGGGCAAGTGCTTTGTGCACACCAGCTCTTTGATCATTTTTAAGTTCCTCAATCCATTCTGCTGGTTCATGTTCGTTTTTTAGTTTCTCTTCAATCTCTTTTATCGTTAGCATGGATTTCTCCTACCGCCTTTACTTAATTCTCCAACTTGCATACTGAAAAAGAAAAGCCGAATGCCGCATGAATTTATGCGCTAGCATCGACTTTTAGTTTTCTCATTTATCTTCTACACTATCAAATGTCAGTTTACCTAGGAGTTCGTTTCGGATATCTTGCACAATAAATTCAGAAACTTTGTCGTAATCTACTTCGCCGCCGGTTGTGTAAACGTTGCGACGTGCGCCGATATGGTCAAACAATTTAATAATCTCATCTTGTTCTGTACCAACTGTTGAGATACCATATCTCTCCATAAGTCTGTTCGGATATTTTTGTTCCAAAAAACGAAGACCGTATAACGCTAAATCTTCCATATTCAGTAGTGTGTCTTTAATCGCGCCCGTAATTGCAAGTTTATAACCAGCTTCTTTATCTTCAAATTTAGGCCATAGAATACCTGGTGTATCCAATAATTCGAGTTCTTTGCCGTATTTAATCCACTGTTGCGCTTTCGTTACACCTGGTTTATTTCCTGTTTTTGCGACATTCTTTTTTGCCAATCGATTGATTAACGTGGATTTTCCCACGTTCGGAATTCCGACAATCATTGCCCGTATCGCACCTGGTCGAATCCCTCGTTTTCTCATGCGCTCAATTCTGGGTTCAAGAATCTCTTTTGCCGCTTTTGTCACTGCTTGTAAGCCTTGCCCCTGAAATGAATTAATGGCAACTGCAGGCGTTCCTTCATTTTTAAAATACTGAATCCATCTAGTCGTTTCGGAACTATCCGCCAAATCAGCTTTGTTGAGGATTAGCAACCTCGGCTTATGCTGGATAACCTCATCAATCATTGGATTTCTTGATGAAAGCGGTAAGCGTGCATCGACTAATTCGAAAACGATATCAACTAACTTTAATTGCTCTGTTACTTCTCTTCGGGCTTTTGCCATATGCCCAGGAAACCATTGTATTGTCATATCTTTAAACCCCTTCTATCATTCAACAAAACCGAAATCTTTTAATGGCCAAAATACTATTTTTGTACTGCCAATGATTTCGTCAATCGGAACGACACCGATATGTCGAGAATCCTTACTTTTTCTACGGTTATCGCCCAGAACAAATACATGATCTTTTGGTACAACCTCACTATTCAGTTTCCCTTCAAGCGTGAAATCTTCCGTTAATGGACTATCTGCAACTTCTTCTTTGTACCGATCTAAATAGGGTTCTTCCATAGGTTCACCGTTGATATATAGAATATCATCACGATATTCTACCGCATCTCCCGGTAACCCAATAATACGTTTAATATAGTCTTTTTGCTCGGGTGCATGGAATACCACAATATCAAATCGATCAGGCTTACCAATTGTATAGCCAATTTTATTGACAATCATTCGGTCTCCATCTTCTAAAGTCGGCATCATCGAAATGCCGTCCACGACGATTGGCGTGAAAAGGAACACGCGAATAAGTGCCGCTAACGCGAATGCAATTAATAACGCTTTGATCCATTCCCATGATTCATTTTTGGATTTTTTCTCTTTCATTCCACAAGCCTCCCGCATCTACTTTCTCTACTATACAGTCTATTCATATTTAGGGCAAAAAGAAAGGAGGCCACATTTTGGGCCTCCTGAATTTGTCTTATTTTTTGCGAATTTCTTTGATACGTGCAGCTTTACCGCGAAGACTACGTAGGTAGTATAATTTCGCACGACGCACTTTACCGCGACGAACAACATCGATTTTTTCGATTTTTGGTGTATGTACAGGGAATGTACGTTCAACACCAACACCATTAGAGATTTTACGAACTGTGAATGTTTCACTAATTCCGCCACCGCGACGCTTAATGACCACACCTTCGTATAACTGGATACGCTCGCGCGTTCCTTCAACGATTCTTACGTGCAAACGAACAGTGTCTCCCGCACGGAATTCTGGCAGATCAGTACGTAGCTGATCTTTAGTAATTTCTGCAATAAGGTTTTGCATGATTATTTTCTCTCCTTCTCCACAAATGCTCTTGCACTTCGTACCTTTGCAGCGGAACATCAGTCAGTATGTACTCCCCATAGAAGTACATAGTAGATAATATCACAAAGTAAGGTTACGTGCAACAGCTGTTTACTTTTTTTCTTTTTTTAGTTGATTTAATAATTTAATTTGATGCTCGGTTAAAGTTGCAGTTTCCAATAGATCTTTTCTTCGCTCAAATGTTCGAATCAATGACTGTTCTTCACGCCATTGATCTATCTTTGCATGATTGCCTGACAATAATACTTCTGGCACTTCTAAACCATTGAAGTTAGCGGGTCTAGTGTACTGCGGATGTTCTAATAATCCCGTTGAAAAGGAATCCAAGACCGGTGAATCTTCGTTACCAAGAACATTTGGTAATAGGCGTACGACACTATCTACTACCGCCATCGCCGCAATTTCTCCGCCAGTTAAGACGAAATCACCAAGTGATAATTCTTCCGTGACGAGATGTTCGCGAATTCGCTCATCATAACCTTCATAGTGACCGCAAATAAGAACGAGGTGTTCTTCTTCAGCGAGTTCTTCCGCTTTTTTCTGGGTGAAGCGTTCACCTTGCGGGCACATCAGAATTACCCGAGGCGTCGTATCTCCTCTGGAAGATACAGCTTTTACAGCAGCAAATAATGGTTCTGGCTTTAGTAACATTCCCGCACCGCCGCCATATGGATAATCATCCACTTTTTTATGCTTATTTTCGGAGTAATCTCGAAAATCGACAACATCAAAGTCTACCGCTTCGTTCTCTTGGGCTTTTTTCATGATTGATGAATGGAGCACACCTTCAAACATTTCTGGAAATAATGAAAGGATATCAATTCTCATGATAGCAACCCTTCGATTGGATCAATTATTATTTTTTTATTGTCGACATCGATTTCTTTTACGACATCATCAATATAAGGAATATATTGTAATTTACCTTTTTCAGGTTTTACCGTCCATACGTCATTTGCGCCGGTTTCCATAATTTCCGTCACCGTGCCAACTTCCGTTCCGTCCAGCGTTACGACAAGACAACCGATAATTTCATGGTAATAAAATACCCCATCTTCTAACTTCTCAAGTTTATCTTCGGACACTTTCAAAACGCCATCTCGGTATACTTCGACATCTTGTACATAGGGATGATTTTCAAATGTCAAAAGATCAAAACTTTTATGTTTCCGATGACTTGCGACAGTTAGGTTAATCGGTTTATCGCTTCCCGGCATAAAAAGACCGAGTTTACTCCCGATTGCATAGCGTTCATCTGGAAAATCCGTACTCGATATTACGCGGACTTCTCCAAGAATTCCATGGGTGTTAACGATTTTCCCTACATTATACCAATTCATTTGACACACCATCCTTAAAATAAAAGTTCAAAAAGGAGGAAGGAACATAAGCTCCTTCCTCCCTCCTATCAATCTACAATATCGACAAATACTCGCTTGCCGTGGTGACTACCCGCAGCTGAATAGACAATCGTGCGGATTGCTTTAGCAACGCGTCCTTGCTTTCCAATTACTTTGCCCATATCTTCGGCATTCACAGAAAGTTTATACGTAACTCGGCTTTCCTGTTCATCTTTCTTGACCCGAACATCTTCGGGAAAATCGACTAATGGTTTTACAATTGTTTCAATCAGCTGCTGCATGTAGACCCCTCCTTATTTACTGTGTTTAGCGTTATGGAATTTTTCCATGATGCCTTGGTCAGAAAACAGGTTGCGGACTGTGTCAGACGGTTGAGCACCGTTCTGTAGCCATTTGAGCGCTAGCTCTTCATCAATTTTTAATTCTGCCGGTTTTGTAAGCGGGTTGTAAGTTCCCACAGTCTCGATTTGACGACCATCACGTGGTGAACGTGAGTCCGCTACTACAATACGGTAGAAAGGAGTTTTCTTTGCTCCAATACGTTTAAGACGAATTTTAACTGCCATTTTTTTATTGCACCTCCGAATAGTTTCACACAAGATATTATATTAACAAGCTTTTGTTTGTTTGTAAAGGGTTTTCTCTTAACACCTTAAAATTTCTTTTTATATCGATCTTTTTACTTGAAAAAAGAATCAAATCCAGGCATTTTCATACGTTTTTTTCCTTTTTGTTGCATGTTGGTCATTTGTTTAACCATTTTCTTCATTTCTTCAAACTGCTTCAGCAGACGATTCACTTCTTGGATTGATGTTCCTGATCCCTTTGCAATACGTCTCCGTCTATTTGCGTTAATGATTTCCGGGGTAGTACGCTCTTTTGTTGTCATCGATTGAATGACAGCTTCAACGCGTCCCATTTGCCCTTCATCAACTTGAGCATTCTCTAAGCCTTTAATTTTACCCGCGCCCGGCATCATTTTCAGTAATTCATCAAGCGGACCCATTTTTTTCACCTGTTGCAATTGATCAAGAAAATCGTCGAGTGTAAAGGTTTGCGTTCGGAACTTTTCTTCTAGCTCTTTCGCCTTGTCTTCGTCAACGTTATCTTGCGCTTTTTCAATAAGTGACATAACATCGCCCATGCCGAGGATTCGTGAAGCCATTCGTTCAGGGTGAAATGCCTCAAGTGCATCCATTCGCTCCCCGACACCGATGAATTTGATTGGCTTGCCGGTCACTGAACGAATTGAAAGCGCAGCTCCCCCTCTTGTATCTCCGTCGAGTTTCGTTAAGACAACCCCTGTAATTCCTACGGTCTCATTAAAGTTTTGCGCAACGTTTACAGCATCTTGCCCCGTCATTGCGTCCACGACTAGGAATACTTCATCTGGAGATGATAATTCGTGGATGTCTGCCAGCTCTTGCATCAGTTTTTCATCAACGTGCAATCTACCAGCGGTATCGATGATGACAATATCATGATGCTCTTTTTTAGCTTCCTCGAGCGCTTGACGAACGATTTCTACAGGCGAGATATCTGTTCCACGCGAAAATACCGGAATTGTCAATTGTTTGCCTACTGTTTCAAGTTGCTCAATCGCTGCTGGGCGATAGACGTCTGCCGCAACGAGCAATGGCTTTCTATTATGTCTCTTTCGCAAAAGGGTTGCTAGTTTACCGGAAGTAGTGGTTTTACCAGCACCCTGCAACCCAACCATCATAATGACAGTCGGAGAATTTCTTGAAAACTTAATTGACTCCTGTTCGCCGCCCATTAAATTCGTCAATTCATCTTTAACAATTTTCACAACTTGTTGGCCAGGCGTTAAACTTTTCATAACATCTGAACCAACAGCTTTTTCACTTACTGTTTTCACAAATTCACGAACGACTTTTAAGTTAACATCCGCTTCGATAAGCGCGAAACGAACTTCTCGCATCATTTCTTTAACGTCTGCTTCGTTAACCTTCCCTTTGCCCCTAATCTTTTGGAGCGTCCCTTGCAGCCGATCAGCTAATCCTTCAAATGCCATGCTTGACGCACCTCCTACATATAATCTTTTAATGTATCTAATAGTTTTCGGATTTCATCGGATTGAACTGTCGAATCCGTCAATAACTTTTCCATATCGCCAATAATCTCTAATCGTTGTTGAAACTTCGAAAACAGGTTCAACTTCAATTCATAGTCTTCGAGCATCATTTCGGAGCGGCGGACATTGTCATAAACAGCTTGACGTGAAATCCCGTATTCCTCCGCGATTTCTCCTAAAGAAAGATCTTCCAAATAATATAAGTCCATATACGTTCTTTGTTTATCAGTTAATAATGACTGATAAAAATCGAAGAGGAAGTTAATGCGTGTTGTTTTAATTAGCGTCATTCGTCAAACCTCCCCAATTCACTTTGTCCAAATTTAGCATAGTATGAAGCGATGTCTCCGTCAAGTAATTTTACTTGTCTGCTTCAAATTGTTTATCTAATTCATTGGCAAATAAACCGTACACATATTTCTCCGGATCAAACGGTTGCAAGTCGTCCACGCCCTCACCGAGACCAACAAACTTCACCGGGATGTTCAATTTCTTTCTAATCGCTAAAACAATCCCGCCTTTAGCAGTTCCGTCAAGCTTTGTTAGCACAATCCCAGTTACATTCGTCGCTTCTTGGAATGTTTCCGCCTGAACAAGTGCATTTTGACCAGTCGTCGCATCCAGTGCCAGTAGCACTTCATGCGGCGCACCTTCAACTTCATTGCTAATGACACGACGCACTTTTTGCAATTCATTCATCAAGTTTACCTTATTTTGAAGTCTACCTGCAGTATCGCAAATTAGGACATCCACTTTTCGGTTTTTGGCGGCATGAATCGCATCATACATTACCGCTGCGGGGTCGGAACCTTCTGATTGCCGAATCACTTCGACACCTGCACGTTCTCCCCAAACGACTAGCTGATCAATTGCACCTGCCCTAAACGTATCTCCGGCCGCAAGCATGACTGTCTTTCCTTCCGCCATCAACCGCGCGGCCAACTTTCCAATCGTAGTCGTTTTTCCAACACCGTTAACGCCAACCATTAGAATTACAGAAAGTTCATCTACTTGAATGTTTAAATCGCTATTCGTTTCTTCGCCGCTCTCATATATTTCAACGAGTTTTTCGGAAATAACCGTTTGAATGCCTTCGGTACTTTTAATATTTTTCCTTTGAACCTCAAGCTTCAATTCATCAATTAGCTCCATGACAGTTTCAAAGCCTACGTCGGCTTGTAAAAGCAAATCTTCTAGTTCCTCAAAGAACTCCTCATCCACTTCTCTGAAACGTGCCACCAAATCATTTACTTTAGATGTAAATTGGTTCCGTGTTTTCGTTAAACCATCCCTAAACTTCTCAGTTACCGCTTCATTTGTTCCTGTAATCTTTTCTTTCATCCGTTTAAAAAAAGACATTTTTACCCCTCCATACTTTTACATAATTGCTTCCTCGGGTATTTCAGATAGCTTGACAGAAATTAGTTTTGATACACCGGATTCCTGCATGGTAATCCCATACAGCACATCTGCCCCTTCCATAGTTCCCTTTCGATGGGTGATGACTATGAACTGGGTCTTATCCGAAAACTTCTTCAAGTATTTACTATACCGTATAACGTTCGCTTCATCGAGGGCAGCCTCGACTTCATCTAAAATACAAAACGGCACGGGCCGGACTTCAATGATTGCAAACAATAAGGAGATTGCCGTCAATGCACGTTCTCCACCAGATAATAAACTAAGATTTTGCAGTTTTTTTCCGGGCGGACGTGCGACAATATCAACACCAGTTTCCAATAAATTATTTGGGTCTGTTAATATTAAATCCGCATTGCCTCCCCCGAACATTTCCTTGAAGACGTGTCGGAATCGATTTTGGACTGCATCAAAGGTAGATGAAAAGCGCGAAGTCATTTCTTCATCCATTTCGGACATAGCGACTTGTAGCGTTTGTTTCGCTTCAAGTAGATCATTTCGTTGCACCGTTAAAAACTCATGTCGCTCAGAAACTTCCTTGTATTCATCAATCGCAGCCGGATTGACAGGTCCAATATCCGCCAGTTCTGATTTAAGTCGAATTAGTTTTTCTCGAGTTGCTTGTTCATCAAATTCGATAATCGAAGAAAAGTCTGGTCGAAGGCCGTATTCATTTAGTAATCTTCCGGTAATTGCATCGTATTTAACTTCTAACCGTGATAATTCGATTGTGACATTATTATGTTTGATGTTCATCTTCTCTACATTCAATCTTAAGTCACGTAAGACTGCTTCTTTTTCTATGATGCTTGCGGATTGCTTCAATCTTTTCTCTCTATATTTTACAATCGCAGTTTCAACCGCTTCTATTTCGGCTATCGACTGTTCAATTTGTGCCGAAATTTCTTCGGCGGTTAAATTTTCCTCACCGTCTATGCCATTGATATAATCCAGTTCTTTCGAAATTGACGTCATTTTTTGTTGTGCTGCACCTATTGCAAGGTCCATATCGGCGATTGCCGCTTTTTCATAGGTCATCTGTTCACGGAGCACAGCCGCACGCTCACGCAACTCAGTTAACCTGGATGTCAGCGAAGCTTCTTCATTTCGACGATTCGCAGCTAGACGCTCAAGCGTTTCGATTTCATTTTTTATGGTTTCTAATTTCTTTCGTAATTGCTGGTGATTTTCTTCTAATGCTATTTTTCTATTCGCTAGTTCGGATCCTGTCGTTTCTGCACCGCGTCTTCCCATTTCAACAGAAGCTCTTTCAATATCAAGTGCATTTATCGCAATGTCCGTTTCACGAATACTTGATTGGGCAGCAGCTATGTCCAATTGTAACTTTTCATTGGATTTCCGGGATTGTTCTGTTTTTTGCATGAACTCCGCGACCTTCATTTTTGAATCACCAATTGAAACTTCTGCCATTCCTATCGATGACGCCATTTTGGTGAGCTGACTTTGTAATGTTTCGAGTTCAGCTTTTCTAGAGAAGACCGTCGCTCGACCCTTTGTACCTCCACCAGTTAGTGACCCACCCGCATTTACGATGTCTCCACTAAGTGTGACGACGCGGAATCGATAATTTACGGCTTTGGCAATTTCAGATGCACCTGTAAGCGTTTTGGAAACAAGCACGTTCCCCAAAAGGTTTTCCGTTATGATTTTATATGGCCCTTGTACATTTACAAGCTCGTCCGCCGTACTTATAAATTCAGGATGTTGCTCAATAGACCTAAAAGCAGAAGCCTGAACTTTTCTTGATTTCATGACATCAAGCGGAAGAAATGTTGCCCTCCCCGCATTGCGAGATTTTAAATAACCGATTGCTTTTCTGGCATCCGCCTCGGAAGTAGTAACAATATGTTGCATCGCTCCACCAAGTGCAGTTTCAACCGCGTTGATATAATCAGTTTCAACGTTAATCAATTCAGCGACCGCACCGTTTATACCACTTAAATTCCCGGATTTACGAGCGACTAGTACTTCTTTAACGCCTGAATAAAACCCAGAAAAATCAGCTTCCATACTTTGTAATGCACGCATTCTTCCCTGCATTTCATATTGCTTATTATAAGCTTGTTGAAGAAGTTGCTCTTTTTTGCTTAAATCGACCTCATTTTCACGAAGTTTATTTGTATTGTTAATCAGAGTAGCACTTACTTGTTTCATTTCTTTATTTAAATTAGCAAGCGCACGTTCTTTTTCAATTTTTTCAGCAGTTAATTCTTTAAGTCGTCTATTCAACGACTTAGTCTGTTCATTTATTTTTTCAGATGAATATTTTTCACCAACTAGTCTTTCTTCGATATGTTTCAATTCATTACGAAGGGTAGCTTCTTCATTCAAGCGATCAATATATGTCGATTTCAGTTCTTCGATTTCATTTTCTGTTTCAACGACTGAACGCTTTAGAATTTGAGCTATTTCATTCATCTCGTTTGATGTTGTTTTATATTCATCCGTTAAGGTACTTAACTTGGATTTGGATTGTTCTAGTTTTGCCTGTAGGCGAGATTCTTCTTCACGTGTTGACACAAGATCCGTTTGCAGTCTATCAATCTGGACTGTGGCATTTCGTTCTTTTTCAACGGAAAGTAGACGACGGCCTTCCCACTTCTCCGCCTCCGAGCTAACATCCACGAGCTTTCTTTGTAATGTTTCTAACTCACGATCGACGGTTGCCAGTTGTTCTTTCAATCGACTAGTATTTTCTTCTGCGTTTACTGTAGCGTTTTTGAGCTGCAGTTGTTCAACTTCAAACTTCTTAGCTTCCTCTAACTTTGCTTCAATTTCAACACGGAGCTTCCCTGCATCATAATTTAATAATAAACTATCCGCCTCGCGGGTATCTTCAGAAAGCGTCGCGTGCTTTTCAGCCGCTTCCGCACGTTCTTTCAGTGGTTCAATCCGAATCTCGAGTTCCTTCAAGATGTCAAGCACACGGTCAAGGTTATCGGATGTTTCGAAGAGCTTATGTTCAGCTTTACGCTTTCGATTTCGATATTTCAAAACGCCTGCTGCTTCATCAAAAATGCTACGACGATCTTCAGGCCGGCTATTTAATATCTCATCTACCCGACCTTGTGAGATAATGGAAAAAGCTTCTTTTCCAAGCCCTGAATCCATAAAGACATTATTAATATCCAGTAGTCTACATTGTTGCCCATTCAACAAATATGTACTTTCTCCCGAACGAAAAACCCGTCGACTGACACTGATTTCAGTGTAATCCAACGGAAAAAGACCCTTACTATTATCTAAAACAAGGGTTACTTCGGCAAAGTTAAGCGGCTTCCGCGAATCACTTCCTGCGAAAATAACATCTTCCATTTTCGCACCGCGTAACGATTTTGCAGATTGCTCGCCAAGGACCCATCGAATCGCATCTGTAATATTACTTTTCCCGCTCCCATTCGGACCGACAACTGCTGTCACTCCAGGAACAAAGTCGATGCCAATCCGCTCGGCAAATGATTTAAAACCTATTATTTCGAGTCTTTTTAGAAACATTTAAATCTCCCCTTCAACCTGCTCACTCTTAAGTTTACCAATCGCATGTCGGGCAGCTTCTTGTTCCGCCTCTTTTTTAGATCTCCCGTTACCTGTTCCAAGCTCTGTGTCACTGAGCCTAACGACCGTAATAAATGTTTTTGCGTGTGCCGGCCCTTTTTCTTCAATCACTTCATATTGAAGTTGTCCATTATTCGACTGTTGAATGATTTCCTGTAGTCGACTTTTGTAATCCATCACATGCGAAAAAGCACCGTCACTGATTTGCGGAATAACGACTGTTTCCAGAAATTTAGTTACTGCATCCATACCCTGATCGATATATAGCGCGCCGATGAATGCTTCAAAAACATCTGCAAGAAGAGCTGGACGCATTCTTCCCCCGGTTTGTTCTTCACCCTTACCGAGTAAGACATACTGACCGAACTCTAACTCATTTGCAAACTTGACGAGTGCCGGTTCGCAAACAATTGCAGCTCTGAGTTTGGTTAATTCACCTTCGCTCATTCCTGGCTCTGTTGAATATAGATATTGCGATACGCCGAGTTCAAGGACGGCATCGCCTAAAAATTCAAGTCGTTCGTTATCCATGAAATTCTTTCTTCGATGCTCATTCACATAGGATGAATGGGTAAAAGCGTTGTATAAAAGGGAAGGATTTTCAAAAGTAATTGAAAGCCTTTGTTGTAGATCCTCAAATTTATTTCGAATAACTAGAGGAAGTTGCGTTTTTTTATTTTTTTCCGTGTTTCGTTTACCTGTCATAAGAACGATTCTACCTTTCAAAACATGATACCTTTAATTTTACCTTGTTCACTGCATAAGTGCAAAGGGCAAAAGAAGAAGATGACGTTTAGTTGAGTGGAAAAGTGAAACATAAAAAAAATTACCAAGAGAAACAAGCAATGCGCATTGCCAGTGAGCCGGAGCAATTGCTAAATCGCAAAAAGAGACGCACGCTATCCTTTCTAATGATTGGATAGATACGTCTCTAATATTTTGGTATGAAATCGAATTAGATTTCATTCCCTTGCAATAAATTAAAATGGTTTCATCTTAAATTAGTTAACTTTTGCTTCGATATATGTGACTGCGTCACCGACTGTGCCGATTTTTTCTGCGTCATCGTCGGAAATTTCCATATCGAATTCATCTTCTAATTCCATTACGAGCTCAACTACATCTAAAGAGTCTGCACCGAGGTCATCACGGAAGGATGCTTCAATTTTAACTTCACTTTCATCGACGCCAAGGCGGTCGACGATTACTTTCGTTACACGTTCTACTACTGTTGCCAAATCTGTCACCTCCCCTCGATGATTATACTGATTTTCGAACTTTATTCAAGACTACATGACCATTCCGCCGTCAACGTGGATTGTTTGCCCCGTAATATAAGCTGCGTCATCTGACAGTAAAAATAATACTGTTTTTGCCACGTTTTCAGGGCTACCCAGTTTACCAAGCGGGATGTTTGCAAGCATCTGTTTTTGAACATCTTCACTCAACGTCTCTGTCATATCTGTTGTTATGAATCCAGGTGCAACTGCATTTACATTAATGTTTCTGGTAGCAAGTTCTTTCGCTGTTGTTTTTGTCAAGCCGATCACACCAGCTTTCGCAGCTACATAATTGGCTTGTCCTGGATTTCCGGAAACGCCGACGATTGATGCTACGTTAACAATTTTCCCCGCGCGCTGTCTCATCATCTGACGAGTCACACCTTTTGTACAGAGGAAAACACCTTTTAAATTAATACTTATGACATCGTCCCACTCGTCTTCTTTCATACGCATTAATAAATTGTCTCTTGTAATACCTGCGTTGTTAACAAGTATATCAATCGAGCCGAATGTTGCAATCGTCTCATCAATCATATTTTTAACGCTTTCCGAATTTGACACATCTGCTTGAATGGCAAATGCTTCCCCGCCTGCATTTTTGATTATCTCAACAACTTCATCTGCTTTATCTTTACTGCCGCTATAGTTGACAACAACTCTTGCGCCTTCATTCGCTAGATTTAGTGCAATTTCACGTCCAATTCCACGCGATGCACCTGTAACGATTGCTGCTTTTCCTTCAAATCTACTCATTTTGACCATCCTTTCGAAGCCTCAATGACGGCTTCTAACGATTCTTCATCATAAACCGGCAAGACTGTAGCGGAACGATCAATTTTCTTGATTAATCCGCTAAGTACTTTACCTGGACCGCATTCAATAAAATGTGTCACGCCGTTATCTAGCATTGTACGAACTGAATCTTCCCAAAGTACAGGCGAATACAATTGTTCAACGAGAAGTCCTTTTATTTCTTCACTTTTTTCAACAATCGATGCGTTCACATTTGCAATCAATGGAATATCTGCATCTCTCATTACTATTTCACCAAGCGTATCATTTAGCTTTTGCGCTGCTGGTTTCATAAGGGAAGAGTGGAATGGTCCACTGACATCAAGTGGAATAGCCCTTCTTGCACCCGCTTCTTTTAATTCGACACAAGCTTTTTCAACGCCTGCTTTTGTCCCTGAAATAACAATTTGACCGGGGCAATTCAAATTTGCAGGTTGGACTGCGTCGCCGTTTGCAGTAATAGAATCAGTTACTTTTGTTACAGCTTCGCCGTCCAAACCAAGAATTGCAGCCATCGATCCGACGCCTGCCGGAACTGCTTCATTCATGTAAAGTCCGCGTTTATGTACAGCCGAAACGCCATCTTCAAATGACAATACCCCAGACGCGACAAGCGCTGTATATTCGCCCAAGCTATGACCAGCCGTATAATCCGGTGTAATTCCTTCCTCAACTAGTCTTGAAGCTATCATTGATCCAACAGTAAGTAGTGCAGGTTGCGCGTTGTACGTCACTGTTAACTCTTCCCCGGGACCTTCTAAAATCAGGTTGCTTAACGAGAATCCGAGTACTTCATTTGCTCTTTCAAAATAATGTCCACTTTTTTCAGCAAGTTCTTGTCCCATCCCGACAGATTGAGATCCTTGTCCTGGAAAAACAAATGCAATTTTCGTCATTCTTTCTGCCCCTCTCCAATCGTTTTACGGATTGTTCCGCTCACATCGTATTCAACCATTGTTCGCGCTTGTCGAATTGCATTATATATTGCATTTGCATTCGATGAACCGTGAGCTTTGATTACCGGTGCATTAAGCCCGAATAATCCCGCCCCGCCGTATTCCGAGTAATCCATTTTCTTTTTTAATCCGCCAAGTTCACTTTTTACAAGTGCTGCGGAAACTTTTGTTTTTAATGAAGATGTGTATACATCTTTCAACATCGTGAAAAAGCCAAGTGCAGTTCCTTCAATTGTTTTTAATACCATATTCCCCGTAAATCCATCCGTAACAACGACATCTGCAGCCCCCATTAATAAATCACGGGCCTCTACGTTACCGATAAAGTTAATCGGTGCAGCTTTCAAAACGTCGTATGCAGCTTTTGTCAGTTCATTTCCTTTTCCTTCTTCAGTTCCAATATTTAATAAACCGATTCGCGGATTAGAAATGCCGCGTACTTTTTCAGCATAAATACTTCCCATCACTGCGTATTGGCCAAGATGGGAGGGTTTAGCATCCGAGTTAGCACCTAAATCGAGCATAACAAATCCTTGACCGTCAACTGTTGGAAGTGTCGGTGCAAGTGCAGGTCTTTCAATGCCTTCGATTCGTCCAACGATAAAAAGTCCTGCCGCCATAAGCGCGCCCGTATTCCCAGCGGAAACACCTGCTTGAGCAGATCCGTCTTTAACCGCTCCTGCCATGCGAACCATTGAAGCATCTTTTTTACGTCGGATTGCTCGAACGGGCTCATCATCTGGTTCGATGACTTCTGTACAATGAATAACTGTTAATCGATTATGTTCTGTTAAGTATGGGGCAATTGCTTTTTCATCCCCGAAAATATGTATATGTATATCGTCAAAAGCTTCGACACTTTTTAATGCGCCTTTTATTATTTCTTCAGGTGCATTGTCGCCGCCCATTCCGTCTAAAGCGATAATCATAATAATTCCTCCTGTTTCCGCTCCGTCGTCCGGTACATATAAAATTGGCCTGTAAACACGACCACATCACCGACTTTGGAAACTACCTCAACAAGTGTTCGTTTTTCCATATTGCTCTCTTCTTTAACATCAGCACGTGCGATGACTCTGTCGCCGGCTTTCACTGGCTTTAGAAATTCGATTGTTGACTTGACCGTTAAAGCAAGATCTTCGTCCATAACCGCGACAGCCAATGAATTTGCTTGGGCAAATAAGTGATGTCCACGTGCAATTCCACTTCGTTGGAAGACGTGGTCTATTGTAACATCAAAAATAGACAATGCCCGTTTATCAAGTTCAATATCGATAATGTCACCGATTATTTCGTCGGAACTGAGTGATTTGACTTCTCCTGTCATCGACTGCGAAGCGACCCTTTTCAATCGTTTTCGCAGTTCCGGTATTCCGCATTCAAGTCTGTCCAATCGAATTGTTTGAACGCTTACGTCATAACGTTTTGACAGTTCTTCATCTGTCAAAAACGGATCTTGTTCTACCAACTTTTTGAGAAGTAATTGCCTCTCTTTTTTAGGCATTCGCAATCGTTTCACCTTCCGAATTAGCACTTGGTACTAACATCAGTATATAAAGATAGAAATTAGAATGCAAGCAAGAAATGTGGAAGTGACCGTTTAGATGCGACAGGCATAAGACAAGCTGACGGCGTGGAGTCTTTATCCACAGAGTCAGATTGACTTATGACCCGAGCATCTGGTCACTGGAACTGGACAGCAAGAAATGTGGAAGTGACCGTTTAGATGCGACAGGCGAAAAAACACTAGTGAGCTACAATCAGCTCATCTAGTGTTTTCATCTCTACGATAACTAATTCATCAATCAATTCGTTCATTCCCTAAGGCGCCTGATTCCTCAAGTTGCTTACGCAAAAGCACGTATTCTGGCGCTTGCCAAAATTCATCAGAGGCTAGAAACTTTTCCGCGTCTTTCCTGGCTGTGTCGAGTGCTCTGAAATCATGAACAAGATCCGCCATTTTGAATTCTGGCATACCGCTTTGTTTCCTACCAAAAAAGTCGCCGGCGCCTCTTAGCTCCAAGTCCTTTTCCGCTAAAACAAAACCATCATTTGTTTCCGTCATCGACTGCATTCTTTCCTTGCCTTCTTCTGTTTTCGGATCTGCTAATAGGACGCAGTATGACTGCGCTGCTCCTCTTCCAACCCGCCCTCTTAATTGGTGAAGTTGGGAAAGGCCGAAGCGCCCTGCGTCGTATATTAACATGAAAGAAGCGTTTGGAACGTTAACGCCGACTTCCACAACCGTTGTGGATACCAGTACATCTATTTCCCCTTCACTGAACTGACGCATAACGTTTTCTTTATCATCCGAATGGAGTCGACCATGCATAAGTCCTACTGTGAACCGCCCTCGAAAATGGGTCGATAATTGCTCATAAACGTCAACCGCGTTTTGAACGTCTAGCTTATCGGATTCTTCAATAAGCGGACAAATAACATATGCTTGTCTACCCGCTTGTAGTTCTGCTTGCATCTTATTTAATATCGGGTGTAGGGATTCTTCTTTCATCCAATGCGTTTCGATTTCTTTACGGCCTGCCGGCAATTCATCTAATACTGATACATCCATTTCTCCGAACACTGTAATCGCGAGCGTCCTTGGTATTGGGGTTGCTGTCATGAATAGAACATCTGGATTAATACCTTTTTCGCGGAGTACACGCCTTTGTTCTACGCCAAAACGATGTTGCTCATCTGTTATGACAAGACCTAAGTTTTTAAAAATAACATCTGGTTGAATAAGTGCATGCGTTCCGATTAGTAAATCGACGTCGCCTACTGCTAATCGTTCAAGCAAGTTTTCCCTTGCCTTTCCTTTTGTTGAACCTGAAAGAAATGCAACAGTTACGCCGAATGGTTCTAGCCATTCAGCGAGAGATGCCGCATGTTGTTCAGCAAGTATTTCCGTCGGTGCCATTAGGGCCCCTTGGAATCCTGCTGTAATGGCTGCATAAAGTGCAATTGCAGCTACAACCGTTTTCCCTGAACCAACATCTCCCTGCAGGAGTCGATTCATCCGTGCATCGCTTTTCAATTCGGCACATAATTCGTTGACGACACGTTTTTGCGCCCCGGTTAATTCATACGGTAGCGAAGCGATCAGCGCTTTTACTTTGCTAAGATCATAGTCGATAATGACACCTTTATCCGACTCTTTCCGAATCTTTTTCATGCCTTGCATTTTTAACTGGAACAGTAAAAGCTCTTCGTAAACAAATCGTCTTCTAGCGTGTTTCATATGCGCCGGACTTTTAGGAAAATGGATCATTTCTAAAGCTTGCTCCAGCGTCGGTAACTTATAAGCTTCCAGAATGTCAGCAGGCAGTGGATCTTTATGAAGTCCTGCGACGCTATCTAATGCGCTTCGCATAAAGCGACGAAAAGTTTTCTGATGCATGACGCCTTTTAAACTATAAACAGGTTCAAAATTTGCTTGTTCCGACTTTGGACCGGATGTAAAGTTTGATACATTGATTGATTGTCTACCGCGGTCCCATTTCCCGGTTACGGTAACAATCGTTCCCGGTTCGAGTCGATCTTTTAAATAATGCTGATTGAAAAAGACCGCCTTCACAAGATGCTTGCCGGCGAGAAGACGGACTTGAAGACGGGATCGTTTATTCCCAAGAAATAGAACGGCGGGTTCACTTTCGACTCTGCCTTCGATGGTGACACGCTCATTATGCGGTGTTTCAGATAAATCTTTTAGTGTAAAATCATCATGACGATACGGGAACGTCAGTAATAAATCGGAAATAGTAATAATCTTCAACGACTCAAGCTGTTCTCCAGCTTTCTTTCCGATTCCTTTTACGGTAGTTACTAAATCATTAAGTGACGGAGCTACTTCCAACTGTTTGCTCTCCAAATATTTTTGCTTGCAATGCTTTTCCCGTAGGTGTTGCCGCTAATCCGCCTCTTGCCGTTTCCCGTAAAGCTGAGGGCATTGATTGACCGATTCGGTGCATCGCTTCGATTACTTCGTCCGTAGGAATTCGACTGACTACGCCCGCCAACGCCATGTCTGCACCGACTAATGCTTTAGCCGCTCCCATTGCGTTTCGTTTTACACAAGGCACTTCAACTAGACCTGCCACTGGATCACAGACAAGTCCAAGCATATTCTTCATGACTATCGAGAAAGCCTCAGCGCTTTGCTGTGGGGTTCCGCCCGCCATTTCAACAATCGCTGCTGCAGCCATTGATCCGGCCGATCCCGTTTCTGCTTGACACCCGCCCGCTGCACCTGATATCGAGGCATTATTCGCAACGACAAATCCAAATGCACCTGAAGTAAATAAGTAATTGATCATTTGTTCACGCGTTGGATTCAATTTATTTTTCACTGCAAATAAAGTACCCGGAACGATACCCGCCGCACCAGCTGTCGGTGTTGCACAAATCATTCCCATCGCCGCGTTTACTTCATTTGTTGCGACTGCTTTACTCACCGCGTCTAATATGACATCCCCGGAAAGTGATTTTCCGGACTCCATATACTTCTGAATAAGTACAGCATCGCCACCCGTCAGACCTGATGTCGAACGAACCCCCTGCAATCCTTTTTCGACTGCTTCTTCCATAACCTTTAAATTATTATCCATTTGTTCAATAATATCTTCACGCGTTCTTTTCGTGATTAATATTTCCTGCTCAATCATTATTTCTGATATCGGTTTATTTTGTGATTCCGCAAGTGCGACAAGTTCTTTTACTGAGCTAAATAATACATCCATTTTTTCGTCCCCCTTAATCGGCAATCGTTGAAATTTGTGTAATATGTGGTAAAACTTTTATTTCATTAATAAGTTCGTCATCGATTAACTGATCGACTTCGATAACCATTAAGGCCATTTGACCTTTTTCCTTACGACCGACTTCCATATGCGCAATGTTCACGCCTTTTGTAGCCAGTGCATTGGAAACGTTTGCAATGACTCCGGCTGTATCTTCATGAACGACGAGCAGTGCAGGATAATTACCAGATAGTCTTAGTGGAAATCCATTCAGTTCAACAACTTCCATTTTACCGCCACCAATGGAAATCCCCGTCAATTCCATAACACTTTTATCATCCCCAATGACAATTTTGGCTGTATTCGGATGCGGCATTTCTTCTTCCTCCGCGATAAATTCAAATGTTAAACCAACTTTTTCTGCTTCATCAAATGAAGTTTTTATACGTTCATCGAAAGTATCGTAGTCTAGTAATCCCCCAATAATCGCAACATCTGAACTATGCCCTTTATATGTTTCTGCAAAAGACCCATAAAGGTGAATACGAGCCCATTTTGGTTGGCGTCCAAAAAGCGTCCGTGCTACACGTCCTATCTTTGCAGCTCCTGCTGTATGTGAAGATGAAGGTCCAATCATTACTGGACCGATTATTTCAAATACTGATCTGAATTTCATCTTAATTTCCCCCTCAATCTATCCTGATGCCTATTTTACATGAAAAACTTGAATAGAACAAAAAACAGTGTTGCTAATTCATAAGCAACACTGTTTCCAACTACTATTCGACTGAAATAATATAAGGATAAAGTGGTTGATTCCCTTTATAAAGTTCAGCTTCCACATGATCAAAGTTATCTTCAATATAACTTTCAATAAGTGAAGCGGCATCTTCTGTTACTTCTTCTCCGTAAAGGACCGTAACGATTTCAGCATCATCGTCTACAACTTTTGATAACAATTCTTTTGTTACGCCTTCAATTGATGCATGCGTTGCTACGATTTTACCGTCTGCAATCCCCATATATTCGCCTTTCTTTATCGTCAGGCCATCAATTGTTGTATCTCTAACCGCATGTGTGACTTGTGCGGTTTTCACATGAGCCGCTGCTTCCGTCATCGCAGCTGCATTTACACTAACTTCTGCTTCCGGATTAAAGGCAAGAATCGCAGATAATCCTTCTGGAACTGTTTTCGTCGGTACAACCGCCGCCTCAATTCCTATGAGTTCCGCCGCTTGTTCTGCAGCCATGATAATGTTTTTATTGTTCGGTAATATTAAAACACGCTCAGCGCCGACACCTTCTATCGCTTTCACGATATCTTCTGTAGATGGATTCATAGTTTGTCCACCCTCGATAACTGCCGAAGCACCCACGCTTTTCAGTAATTCAGCAATTCCAGAACCCATCGCAACCGTTACAATTGCATAAGGATGTTTAATGGTTTCGGATTGTTTGACATTATGTACCTGATGATCTGCCCCAACAAGGTTAATATGTTGTTCACGCATATTCTCAATTTTAATATCGATTAACGAACCATATTTTTGACTAAATGAAAGTACATCGCCCGGTTCTTCTGAATGAATATGAACTTTCGCAACGTCGTCATCAGAAATAACTAGAAGCGAATCTCCGAATTGGCTTAATTCTTGTCGATAATTAGATTCATCATAAGGATTATTCAATAGCTTTTCATCTTCAAATTTCACCATGAACTCCGTGCAATAACCAAAGATAATATCTTCAGTATTCATAAATCCTTGAAGGCTAAGATGATGCTTCTCATCTATCAATTCTTTCATCGCTTGATCATCAGTTCTTTCTGGAAGTCCTTCTCCTTTTAGAGATGCCAAAAAGCCCTCGTAGACATAGACGAGTCCCTGCCCTCCGCTATCCACAACACCAACTTCTTTTAATACTGCAAGTAAATCAGGTGTGCGCTCAAGTGAAGCTTTCGATTCGCGAACAACCGCTTCCATTACTTCAATGAAATCATCTGTTGTTTTTGAAACTTCCACGCCAACATTTGCAGCATCTTTTGCAACTGTTAATATTGTACCTTCCACTGGTTTCATAACTGCTTTATACGCTGTTTCAACGCCATATTGTAACGCAGATGCAAATTTTTCGCCGTCAAGAAAAGCTTCATTTTCAATCGCTTTTCCAAAACCACGGAATAATTGAGATAAAATAACACCGGAATTTCCGCGCGCTCCCATAAGCAATCCTTTTGAAAGTGCTCCTGCCGTTTCACCAATATGCGGAACAGCATTTGCAGCGACTTCATTTGCTCCCGACGTCATTGACAAATTCATGTTAGTTCCTGTATCACCATCAGGAACGGGAAACACGTTTAACGAATCCACATAGTCGGCATTTAGATAAAGATGATGAGCACCCAACTTTATCATTTCCGCAAATTTTAAACCATCTATTGACTTCATTGAAATAATTTCCTCCTTCTACAGGTTCGTTACGCGAACTCCCTGGACAAATATATTAACCGATTTTACGGATAATCCCACTGTTTTCTTTAAAGTGTATTTGACTTTTGATTGTACCTGATAGGCGACTTCCGAAATTTTTGTTCCGTAACCAATGATTACGTGCATATCAATATGTGTTTCCTCACCGATATTTCTTACAATGACACCGCGCGCAAAGTTTTCTTTTCGCAGAATTTCAGTTAAACCATCGCGGATTTGATGCTTAGAAGCCATACCTACAATACCATAGCACTCTATAGCAGATTCACCAACGACCCTTGCAATAACGTCATTCGTTATATCGATCTTGCCATACTCGTTTAATACTTCGATTGACATAGTGTGTCCCTCCGTATCATTGTTTTACTCACCCTATTGTACTATACTCCACATAATAATAAAAGAAAGCATTTTCTTTTCAAATTGCGTGTAAAGCTATTCCGCTTGAAAGTTGCATCAAAAAAGGTTGCAATGAAGACTTATCTGTGATAAATTTAGTTGTATGCGAATTTAAGAAATGCATCGCTTAATCTTCATTTACGAGGAGGTACAAATATGTCTAAACAATGCGTAATCACTGGCCGTAAAGCCCGCACAGGAAATACACGTTCTCACGCACTCAACTCAACCAGACGTACATGGGGAGCGAACCTTCAAAAAGTCCGTATTCTCGTTGACGGAAAACCTAAAAGAGTTTGGGTTTCTGCAAGAGCATTAAAATCTGGTAAAGTTCAAAGAGTTTAATTTTGTAGAACAAAAGCGGAAGGCGCCCGTCGAGCCCCGACAGGCATAAGTAATTCAGCGACGTGGCGATTTTTGCCGGGGAAGAATGCAGTTCAATTCTTCATAGCTGAAATACTTATGACCCGAGGGGCTGGCGCCTGAAGCTAGACGTGAAATCTCTATGTTAGGAGATTCCCACAGTCCGTAATTTTATAGTTCCTAGAGAAACAAAATGCCAAGCTGAAAAACTTCAGCCTGGCATTTTTTCGTTTTTCTTCCTCTTTTTCTTGTTCGATGGCGATGGCTTAGATTTTTCATCTTTACGAAAGACAACAATACATTTCCGGACTATACCGCTCACAAACTTTGGTAGTGTAAATGTATAAACGCGCAACTCCCCAACTCCTTTCAAGCATCTGAACTCCTTACCATTAAGCATATGCCTTCACGGAATGAGATAGTACAGATATGAGAAGCTGTCTCGTTACTTGTAAACTTCGTCATGCCTAATTCAAGTGTTTCCTCACTTGTTTCATACTTGAATCCAGTAAGCGTAAGGCCTGTCACGCTTCGTCCAAATGAAAAAAAAGAAACAAATGGATAACGATTTTCCCGAACCAACTTATGTACAGCTGGTAGAAGGATAGACATTGCATTTGTTTGATTGATAATCGAAAATGAAATGCTTGGATATTCAATTTGAATTCGGTACAGAAGATGTAGTGCAGACGCGGAATGATCAAGTCGACCGCCTGTGACACCCGTTAGTAATACATGTTCTGGGTTATAGGAAAGCGCACGTTCAATCGCCAATTCAGTATCGGTTTCATCTTTTTCCGCATTGAATTTCGAAATATTTTTTACTGCTTTTTTTATTTTTTCATACTCTTCAATTGAAACAGAATCGAAATCCCCTACTGCTTCTTTTGGTGTAATTCCTTTTTCAAGTAGATGAACTGCCCCTCTGTCTGCACCGATAAAAACAGTCTCATCCACATGGAATCCGGATAAATCCGCTATCTCATGTTCTGGCCCACCCGCACAGACAATGGCATATTTCATTTTTGCAAAGCTCCTTCTCCAGCTGCTTTAATCGTTTGTAATGCCTCAGCACGATTTTCTTGATTGAAAATAGCCGAACCCGCTACTAACACCGTGGCTCCTGCTTCGACACATGGAATGATTGTATTTGCATCGACTCCACCGTCTATTTCAATTTCAATCTCCAAATTCCGTTCTTTGATAATTGTAGATAGTTGTTTTACTTTCGGTAGAACCGAATCAATAAATGCTTGACCACCAAATCCTGGATTTACAGTCATAAATAAAACCATATCTACATTGTCAAGTACATGAATAATCGATTCTACTGGTGTGTGTGGATTTAACACGACGCCAGCTTTCACCCCAGTAGACCGAATCAATTGAAGCGTACGATGTAAATGGGGACAAGCTTCAACATGGACCGTTATATAGTCAGCTCCGGCTTTTGCAAACTGTTCAATATAAGCATCCGGATTTTCAATCATTAAATGGACGTCCAATGGTAATGATGTTACCGGTCGCAGCGCTTCCACTACGATTGGACCCATCGTAATATTGGGTACAAAGTGTCCATCCATTACGTCGATATGGATGAGATCCGCTCCGGCTTTTTCTACTTCGCGTACTTCTTCGGCAAGTTTCGAAAAATCTGCAGCCAATATGGAGGGTGCAATTTTAATCATGTTTTTCATACCTCGGCTTTCTTTCTGTTATTTCCTGTAAAAAATAAAGATAGTTTTTGTAGCGATGTTTTGCAATTTCTCCATCTTCAACTAATTTCTTCACTTCACATTTCGGTTCATTTAAATGTAAACAACCACGGAATTTACAATAATCCGATGCTTGATCGATTTCTATAAAATACCGGGATAGTTCACCTTTTTCGATATGATCAGTCTCCAGTGAGCTGAAGCCCGGCGTATCCGCAACGAGGCCACCAGCGACTTCTAATAGTTCAACATGTCGTGTCGTATGCTTCCCACGACCTAGAGCCTCTGAAATCACACCTGTCTTAAGACCAAGTGTAGGAAGCACAGTATTTAATAATGTAGACTTCCCTACACCCGATTGTCCCGCCAACACGGTTGTTTTTCCATTCAAAATCGGTTTAAGCATTTCCGGTAAATTCTCATCATCGATAAAGGTTTTCATGACTTTATAACCGATTTTCTTGTAATACTTCGCAGCTATTTCAACTTGCGCCAACTCTTTTTCATTCGCTAAATCTTTTTTCGTCAAACAAATAACCGGCCTGATTTTTAATGACTCAATAACGGTAAGAAAGCGGTCAAGTAAATGCGCGCTAAAATCTGGTTCCACGATTGAAAATACCAGAATCGCCTGATCCACATTTGAAATTGGCGGCCGTACGAGTTCATTTTTTCTTTCATGAACAACTGTAATCGTCGCATCATTAGCGCCGTCAGGTACAAAAGTTACAAAATCACCTACCAGCGGATGAACACCCCGCTTCCTAAAAACACCACGACTTTTACATTGATAGATTACGCCATCTTTTTCTACATAATAAAATCCGCTAATCGCTTTTCTAATTTGGCCTTCCAGATAAATTACCCTCTTTCTCAATCAACGTCGTCATAATCGAATGTCTCCTCTGCAACAAGCGTGTCTTCACCACGAATTATACGATACGCGCCACTCTGGCCTTCTGCTAACTCAATGGTAATACGTCTTGGCGTATCCTCTACGATTGTGAAGTCGCTGAAAACATCCGACATGGAATTTTTACGGTCTTGAATATAAATTCGAATTCGATTCGGTTTTTGTTCTGCTTCTGGATCCTCTTCCTCGCCGTCTACAGGCTCTTCAGGAACATATTCAATAGTTACAGTTTGGATTAATTGTTTAATCGGCTTTTGCTCAGGACCCAAAGATTGAACAACTTCAACCCTTCCACCTTTTTCTATCATTGTATCAGCAGCTGGGTCTTGAGAAATAATTCTTCCAGATCCAACTGTTGCGTGGTGTTGCTTAGTTACGTTTATGTTTAAACCAGAGGACTTGGCGTATTCTGCTATCTTCTGTTCATCATAACCAACAAGATTTTCAAGTGTTATCATTTCTTTCCCTTTACTTACCGTAAAGACTAAATCAGTTTCACTTAAAACGTATTCTTTACCGCCTTCAGGAGATTGTTTAATAATGGTTCCTTTTGTTATTTCATCGTCAAAAACTTCTTCTACTTTAACGGATTTAAACATGTTTTCTACTATTTTGGAGACTTGTTCAATATCTTGGCCGGTATAATCGTCTAATTCCGTCGCTTCTTTTCCCATACTAATATAAAGCGTAATTTCAGTTCCCCGTCTTCGTTCCTTTCCAGCTTCTGGAACAGTTCGAATGACTTTTCCCGCTTCAAATTCATCGGATGTTTGTTCAGTTCTTTCTTCCGCGACAATAATACCTTTTTCCTCTAGACGATCAACTGCTTCTCTTTCGTCATAATCACTGACATCAGGAACCTCAATTTTATTAAGTCCTAATAAACCAGGTAAAAATACGATTAACAGAGCGATTACAGCAAGACCTGCAAGGATTCCAACGACAATCGGCCATTTCTTCCGCTTCTTTTTGACTGGTTCGGCATCCTCTTCAACTTCAGGATTGACAGGCTGAGTTTCTATTGTGTGCTGTACATTATCAAACTTAGAAGTTGTTGTAATGACGGGTATTGCACGTGTCGCATCATCATCAAACGAGCTGACAAACTTATCTTCATTTGCACGTTCAGGTGATAGCACAGTTGCGAGATCATCCTGCATTTCATCCGCAGATCTATATCTACTTACAGCGTCTTTAGCTGTCGCTTTTAAAATTACATTTTCAACGCTTTGTGGAACTGTTGGAAATAGCTTCCTAATAGAAGGGGTTTCTTCTTGTAAATGTTTTAAAGCGATTGAAACAGCGGATTCACCCGAAAATGGTAGTTTTCCTGTTAATAATTCATAAAACACAATTCCTAAAGAATAGATATCTGATTTTTTGGTCGCCATGCCGCCGCGCGCTTGTTCCGGGGATAAGTAATGAACGGTACCCAAAACTGAATTTGTTTTTGTATAAGCGGTTGCGCTTAATGCCATTGCGATACCAAAATCAGTGATTTTTACATTTCCATCTTGATCCATCAAAATATTTTGCGGTTTTATATCTCGATGAACAATGCCGTTATAATGCGCGTTTGATATGGCTGAAACTAGCTGGCGCATAATTGGCAAAGCCTGTTCAGGTGATAATGGTCCATGGGAATTAATATATTCCTTCAATGTTTGACCTTCAATAAACTCCATGACCAAATAGTGGATATCACCGTCTTCTCCCACATCATAGATATCGACAATATGCGGATGCGTCAAGCTTGTAGCTGAAAGAGCTTCTCTCATAAAACGCCGTTTAAGTTCTTCTTCATTTGAAAAGTCATAATTTAGAACTTTTATCGCAACATCCCGATCCAGAATGATATCGTGCGCTAGATAGACGCGTGACATACCGCCCCCGCCGATAAACTTCAAAATTTCATAACGTCCACCAATTCTTTTGCCGATCACAGGTCCAACACCCCCTCATCCGAAGGCTTTAGCAATATAACTGAAATGTTATCTTCGCCGCCCAATTTATTTGCCAAGTTTACGAGCACTTCCGTTTTTTCACGAAGTGAGCGTTCTGATAAGATAATACTTTGCATTGATTCTATATCCACTTTATTACTTAAACCGTCCGTACAAAGGAGAAGGTAGCTCTCCTTTCCGAGTTCTACTGTGTGAAAATCAGGTTCAATTGTTCTTTCAGATCCAAGGGCCTTCATAATCCAGTTACGTTGCGGATGTTTCGCAGCTTCCTCCTTCGTAATCTCTCCACTTTCAAGAAGAACATTTACATAGGAATGATCCACTGTAATTTGACGTATTCCCTCAGGGTCAATCATATAAACTCTACTGTCACCGACATGGTAAATATGGCAGGAATGATCTTTAATAATCGCTGCTTCCAGCGTCGTTCCCATGCCCTTGTATTCTTCATTGTCTTTTGCATAATTAAATAAAAATCGATTGACTTGGAATATGGCTTCTTTTAGCCAAACAGTCCAATCCATTTCCTGATTGATTTCCCGGTCTTTTAACTTCATAAATTCCTCGCCAATTACTGTTATCGCCGTGGAACTTGCAAAATCTCCACCGCGATGCCCCCCCATACCGTCTGCAATGACCGCAAGTGCTATTCCTTCGGGAAGTGTAAAGACTGCCGCGCCGTCTTCATTCACTGTTCTTTTTTTCCCAATATCTGAAAGAACTTCAAATCGCACCATTCATCTCCCCATTCTATCTTGTCTATTTATAACTTATTGTTCTTTTTTTCTAAAAGCCGCGACGAAAAATCCGTCTCCCCCGAAGTGTTGTGGAAGTACTTGAAGTGTTTCACTTTCAATTAAAAGTTTTTTATTTTCATGTAAATTCGGCAATGGAATTAGTTCCATATTTTCATGTTTTTCTAGAAACATTTCAACCATGCCGCGATTTTCTTCATACTCTACTGTACAAGTACTGTACACGATTATACCATTTGGTTTTAGAAGTTTTTCTGCAGTGTCTAAGAGTTCTGCTTGAATCGTTAGTAGCCCTTTTATGTCGCTTTCATTTTTCACATATTTTATTTCCGGTTTTCTTCGAATAACACCAAATCCGCTGCATGGTGCATCTAGGAGAATGCGATCAAACGATGATTCACCGTATAAATTTACTAACTCACGGCTATCTCCACTTTTGGGAATAATTGAATTGAGACCGAGCCTTTCAGCATTCGACTGAATCAGTTTTATTTTATGCGCGTGAATATCATGGGCAAAAACTTCGCCATCATCGTTCATCTTTTCTGCGATGTGGGTTGTTTTCCCCCCTGGTGCCGCGCACATGTCTAGCACTCTCATGCCTGGTTCTACATCTAGCGCATTAACGGGTAGCATCGAACTTTCATCTTGAATGGTGATAAGGCCTTTTTTATAGCTATCTGTGTTGCTAGGATTTCCCGATTCACTAATCAAACTTTCGGGAACAACTTCCCCGCGTCGAACTTCAATTCCTTCAGCTTTAAGCGCGGCAACGGCTTCATCAACAGTGGTTTTTGCAGTGTTGACTCTCATTGTTACCGCAGCTGGATTGTTATTTTCATGCGCCATTGCAATTGCGTCATCTTCTCCGTACAAGTTAATCCAACGTTCGATGAGCCATTCGGGATGACTCGTTTCTATAGCAATCTTAGCGACACCATCTTCAAGATCATCGAGCGAACGAACGCCTTTACGTAACACTGAACGTAGAATTCCGTTGACTGTTGGTGCGATGCGTTTATGCCCACGTCTTTTTGCAATTTCAACTGCTTCATGAACAACCGCGTGCGGCGGAATTTTAGTCAAATAAACAATTTGATACAACGACATCCTGAGAAGCTCGCGTACCCAACCGTCCAATTTTCCGCGAACGAAAGGTTCTAAATAATAATCAAGGGTCATTCGATGTTGAAGCGTTCCATAAGTCAGTTCAGTTAATAACGCACGATCTTTTGTTTCAATATTGTATTTTTTAATGGTTCGATGGAGCAAAAGATTACTATAAGCTTGGTTATTATTTATTTCCATCAATATGGAAAGGGCTGCGTCGCGCACATTCCCGTTCCATATTTTTTTAGTTGGCCTGGTCATTGAAACCGATCTCCTTTATTCCATGCCGAACCGATTCCGCGGATAAATACTTCAGCAGGCATTCTTTTTCTTCCAGCAGGTTGGATGTCGGTAATTGCTATGCCAATATTATTACCCGTTTTAACAATAATACGGTCAGTTTCAATATCGATAATCGTTCCGGGTTCAGCATATGACGATGTTTCTACTTTTTCGCCCCACCAAATCTTCACATTGGCGTCTTGAAATACAGAATAGGCGACTGGCCATGGATGTAACCCACGGATTTTGTCATATATCTCTTTGCCGTCTTTTGTCCAGTCAATGCGCTCTTCTTCCCTTGAGATATTACGCGCAAAAGTCACTAGAGATTCGTCTTGGACAATTCGATCATTCGTTTCATCTAGAATCGAAGGAAGCGTATTTTTCAGCAGATCTACACCCGCTTTTGACAATACATCAAATAAAGTTCCCGTATCATCTGTATCTTTTATCGGCACGCTGACTTGAGAGATGATATCGCCTGCATCCAACTTTTCAACCATATACATAATTGTGACCCCGGTTTCTGTTTCACCATCCATAACTGCTTTATGAATTGGCGCACCGCCTCGATATTTCGGCAGTAAAGACGCATGGACGTTAATACATCCGAGCGCCGGCGCATCGAGCAATTCTTTAGGTAACAGTTGACCAAATGCCGCGGTAATAATTAAATCCGCATTCAAAGATATAATTTCATCTAGTTCAGCTGAACCTTTTAACTTTTCAGGTTGAATAACCGATATTCCAAGCTTTTCTGCTTCTACTTTTACCGGTGGCGGCGTTAGTACGCGTTTTCTACCAACAGGTCTATCCGGTTGTGTGACGACTGCAATCACATCATATCCTTCGTCCCGAAGCATCGATAAAATCGGTACTGAAAAATCCGGTGTCCCCATAAATATAATAGACGTCAAGCTTCTTCACCTTCTCTGCTCATTTCAATTTCTTCTTCTTCCAGCGCTTCAAGCTCATCAAGATCAACAATACGAATGATTTTCGAGTCAAATAAAACACCATTCAAATGATCAATCTCATGAAGAATCGCACGCGCTTCATAGCCTTCAGCTTCAAGTTCATATAGTGAACCATCCCGCTCCTGTGCTTCAACCTTTACATAAAAAGGACGTTCGACTTCTCCGTAAACGCCAGGGAAACTAAGACATCCTTCGATTTCAATCTCAGATCCTCCTATTGCGGTTACAACGGGATTTATAAGTTCAATGACTTCTTGTTCTTCATCTACTTCAACAATCGCAACCTGGACTGATTCGCCGACTTGAGGTGCTGCTAATCCGACACCATCAACTTCCTTCATCGTTTCATACATATCATCCAAAAGTTGTGCAAGTTTTTCATCAAACTTCACGACTTCCTTACATTTTTGTAACAGGATGGGAGATGGATGCTCCACAATTTCTTTTATTGCCAACATAATTCCTCTTTTCTTTCTGGTTAGTAAATAGATACTGGATCTACATCTACGCTCATTGTAAGGCCCGCCTTAATCCAATCCGTTCGATATAATCTAATCAGTTGTTGTAACGTTTCGGTTAGCTTGGGCTCTTTTTTGTATTTTAACAAACATTGGTATCGATATCTATTGTTCACTCGACTTATCGCAGCTGCTGTCGGTCCAATAATGACTGTTTCAGGCGACAAATTCGACTGTAAAAAGGTTGCGGCCCGACCCGCAAAGTCTGCAACTTTCAAGACATCTTCATGTGTAAATTGGATAAGCGTCACAAAATAAAATGGCGGATAGCCGTATTGTCTGCGAGCAGCCATTTCCAAATTATAAAAAGGTTCATAATGATGTTCTTTGGCTAATTCAATCGCGTAATGTTCAGGAGAATACGTTTGAATAAATACCTCCCCCGGCAATTCATGTCGGCCAGCACGTCCACTTACTTGGGTCATCAATTGAAATGTTTTTTCAGCAGCGCGGAAATCCGCCAAGTGAAGCGTCGTATCCGCTGCCAAAACGCCGACTAGGGTAATGTTCGGAAAATCTAACCCTTTCGCAATCATTTGGGTCCCTAATAAAATATCTGCTTGCCCTTCACTAAATTGCCGTAGTAAGCGCTCGTGTGATCCTTTACGTCTAGTTGTGTCAACGTCCATACGAATGACTCGCGCTTGGGGAACGAGATTTGCTATTTCCTCTTCTACTTTTTGCGTACCCGTTCCAAAAAACCGAATATGTTCACTTTCACACTCAGGACATATTAATGGTACACGTTCTTCATGGCCGCAATAATGACATTTCAAGCGCTCATTTGCCCGATGATAAGTTAAAGAAATATCGCAATTCGGGCATTCAACCGTTGTGCCGCAATCTCTGCAGAGAACGAATGAAGAAAAACCACGACGGTTCAAAAATAAAATACTTTGTTCGCCTGCTTCTATACGTTTGCGAATGGCTTCTGCAAGAGCTACTGAAAACATTGATCGATTTCCAGATTTCAACTCATTTCGCATATCAACGATAGTCACTTCGGGAAGTGCTTGATTTCTGGCTCGTTTCATCAATGTAAGTAAGGTATAGACGCCTTTTGTCGCACGCGCATAGGATTCGAGAGAGGGAGTTGCACTCCCTAGAATAACAGGACAATTATAATACTCAGCCCTTTTAATCGCCACATCTCTTGCATGATAGCGGGGCGTATCTTCTTGTTTATAGGTTCCTTCATGTTCTTCATCCAAAATAATGATGCCGACATTTTCAAATGGCGCAAAAATAGCTGACCTGGCGCCAACGACAACTTTCACTTCACCACGTCGGATTTTTCGCCATTCATCATATTTTTCACCAGAAGAAAGCGCACTATGCATCACCGCTACTAGCGGCCCAAAACGTGCTTTAAATCGCGCAGTCATTTGAGGCGTTAAAGAGATTTCCGGGACTAGAACAATTGCTTCTTTCCCATTCTTCAAAACTTGTTGAATTGAACGTAAATAGACTTCTGTCTTTCCGCTTCCCGTAACTCCGTGCAATAAAAACGTTTCTGGCTTCTCATTTTTGATTGATGTAGAAATACTATCCAAAGCAATTTCCTGTTCATCTGTTAAATGCACAGGAATTGCCACATCTTTTAGTCCAGGCGCTTCAGGTTCCCGGTATACTTCTTCATATTCTTCGGTCGCCGCGCCTCGTTCAATTAGCGCTTTAATGACTGTGCCTTGTATGCCTAATTCGTCTGTAATTGATTTGGCGGGAATTGTCTTCCCGGCATTTTCAATCATCCAATTCACCAATTCGATTTGGCGGGTCGCATTTTGATGTAACGTCTCTTTAATACGCTCGAGTTCTACTGCATCTTGCATCCGAATCATCCGGACTTTTTTCATGGCTGTTTGTTGACTGACTGCCGTATCGACTGTCACGATTCCATCTTTGACTAAGCCTTTCAATACGCCAAGTAATCCTCGTGACTCCGCTTCTTTCATCGGTACACGATTTCTGCCCGCTAAAAATAAGCTGAATTCTATATCATCAATTTCTTCAGGTTCATTTACAAGAATAAACTTTTCATATTTCGCGCGCATTGCAGCAGGCAACATCACTTGCATCGCGTCAATTTCATAGGATAACGTTTGTACTGCCAACCACTTGGAAAGGTCTAACAATTCATTCGTTAATACTGGTTCCAAATCGACTAACTCATGGATTGGTCTTAATTTACTTGCTTCTAAATCACTTTCTTCTTTCAACTTCGTTATATAGCCAATGACTTTCCGAGGCCCGAAAGGCACTTTAACACGCGCACCCGGCTCAATGATTGACGTCAATGCTTCAGGAACTATGTAATCAAATGGTCTATCTATTGGATAGGCCGCTACATCGACAATTACTTCAGCGATCATGTGAAGCGCCGACCTTTTCCTCTTCTATTATTGTCTGTAGTAAGAGAGTTGCAAGCTCTCTTTTCTGCAATGCGGGATACGATTGATTCGTTCCGTTTTTTGATAATAATGTAACAACATTTGTTTCATTCCCAAAGCCACCATCAGGATCTGTTACATCGTTAACGATAATGAAATCCAGATTTTTTCTTTCCAACTTGTTCATGCCATTTTCAATGACATTTTCGGTTTCAGCTGCAAAGCCCACAAGAATTTGTTGTTTTTTCCGTTCTCCTAGTGTTTGCAATATATCAGTTGTTCGCTCTAGATTAATGACAGAATCACTATCCGACTTTTTAATTTTCTGCGGATGAATTTCTGCTGGTCTGTAATCGGCGACTGCAGCCGCTTTAATAACGATTGTCGCGTCATCATAGTTTTCAGTGACTGCTTCGAACATTTCAGCCGCACTTTCAATATGAATCACTTCAACGCCAGTTGGTGGATCTAGCGAAACCGGGCCTGACACCAGTATCGTTTGGGCACCAAGGTTAGCCGCGGCTTCCGCCATCGCATACCCCATCTTGCCGCTCGAAAAATTTGACACATATCGAACAGGGTCGATTCTTTCACGTGTTGGTCCAGCCGTAATCACAACTTTCTTCCCTGCCAAAGGTAAGTTTTTCTGAAGGAATTTCTCTTGAACTAGCGCGACAATTTTCTCTGGTTCTTCAAGGCGTCCTTTTCCGACATATCCACAAGCTAAAAATCCTTCTGATGGTTCGATAAATCGATAGCCATCTTTAGCAAGCGTGTCAATGTTTCTAATAACGGCTTGTTTTTCATACATATTGACATTCATGGCCGGCGCAAACCAAACTTCAGCAGTTGTGGCTAAAAGAACGGTCGACACCATGTCATCCGAAATACCATTCGCGACTTTGCCGATTACATTTGCTGTGGCCGGTGCAACGATGACCAAATCTGCCCAATCCGCTAAGTCGATATGTGCAATCACACGGGAATCTTTTTCATCAAACGTATCGAAAAAAACGTCATTACGCGACATTGCCTGAAAAGTTAGTGGCGTCACAAACTCCATAGCTGATTTTGTCATAACAACCTTCACATCTGCTCCCGCTTGGGATAACTTGCTAACGAGCGCAACTGCTTTATAAACCGCGATGCCACCCGTTACACAAATAAGAATTTTTTTATTTGCTAACACTGAACTCTTCCTTTCTAAAATGACAAACTCCCAAAGAAAAACAAATTTCTTAGGGAGTATGCTATCATCACTATTTTAAATTTAAATTAAATTTCGTCTTCGTAAATAATCGATTCATCTTGTGTCGTTTTAGTCAAAGCACCTGCTACGATTTCTTCCAAAGCTTTGCCTACATCTTTTTTCGCTTTATAAACCGGAAGCAGCTTGTTTCCTACTTCTTGGATTTCACGTGCACGTTTAGAAGCAAGTGTAACAAGGATGTATTTTGAATCAATTTTCGCTTTCATTGAATCGACCGATGGATATAACATTTAGTAATCCCCTTCCAACATCTGGATATATATTTTTTCAACGCGTTCTCTACGACAATGTTCTGCTGTTACGATTGCGTTAATTCGTTCACAGGCATTTTGAACTTCATCGTTTTCGACCACATAGTCGTATAAATTCATCAACTCGAGCTCTTCCCGGGCTTTCAATACCCTGGACTTAATGACGTCTGCTGATTCGGTGCCTCGTCCAATAAGTCGAGTTTCAAGCGCGGATAAACTCGGTGGTGCCAAGAAAATAAATAGCCCATCCGGAACGAGTTTGCGAACTTGCGCTGCGCCAACCACTTCGATTTCGAGAAAAACATCTCGTCCTGCATCGAGCGTGGCGTTTACGTAATCTAGCGGTGTACCGTAATAATTCCCTACATACTCAGCATATTCAAGAAGTTTACCTTGATCAATAAGCTGTTCGAATTCTTCACGCGATTTAAAAAAGTAATCTTCGCCATCTACTTCGCCTTCACGCGGGCTTCTCGTTGTCATTGAGACAGAATACTCGTAGTTCGTATTCGGTTGTGTAAATAGCTCTTTCCTCACCGTTCCTTTACCAACACCGGACGGTCCGGATAGAACGATTAGAAGTCCCCGTTTTTTGTACATGTAATCCCTCTTTTTGTTTGGTATACTTGTCAATTTTTCGTTAGAGAAAATTTATTTCGAAATAAACTTCGTGTTCATATTATAGCATAAATGGATGATAGAGTGCTAAAATGGAGCAAAATGTAATGAAAGAGGAATCGTTATGGCATTTGATGGTTTATTCACCACAGCAATGGTACAAGAACTACAGGTATTAAAAGGAGGACGTATTTCAAGAATACATCAACCGAACGCACAAGAGCTCGTATTTCTGATTCGCTCAGGCGGTCAAAATCATCGTCTTCTTATTTCCATCCATCCATCGTATTCTCGAATTCAATTGACGGAAGAAGCAATTACGAATCCACCGGAACCACCTATGTTTTGTATGGTTATGCGAAAACATTTAGAAGGCGGTTTTATTTCCACCGTTGAGCAATATGGTACAGACAGAATAATTTCATTTGACATCCGAGCAAAAAATGAAATCGGGGATGATATTCGCCGAACAGTCTACATTGAAATAATGGGAAGACATAGTAATTTAATCCTTGTGGATCCTGATAGAAAAATCATCATTGATAGTATGAAGCATCTGCCCCCTTCAGTGAACAGCTATCGTACAATATTACCAGGGCAACCGTATATACCAGCACCGCCGCAAGATAAACTTAATCCTTTTAATATAACAGAACAAGCGTTTATTGATTTACTACCCGAGATAGAAACAGGTCGCGATTTTGTACGGATTTTCTCTGGATTTTCACCCATTAATGGGAATGAGCTATTATTCCGTTTGAAAAATAGTGAAACCTCAGAACGATTTTCGGTATTCCAGGATTTCCTGTCCTCGTTTAATGGCGAGCAAGCACAACCGAATATTTCTGAAAAAGAAAATCGTACTGTTTTTTCAGCAACAGCATTAACACATACCGACAAATCAATCGCGCAATTTTCTACAGTCAGCGAGTTGCTCGACAAGGTCTATTTTGAACGTGCAGACCGGGAACGAGTCAAATCACAAGCTGCCGACTTGGAACGTTGGCTAGATAATGAAATTGCCAAAATCAATTCCAAAGTTAAGAAACTGCAAAAAGAACGAGATTCCGCAGGCAAACTAGATACTTTTCAGTTGTACGGCGAGTTGTTAACGGCAAATAGTCATGCGATTCAAAAAGGTGTCACTGAAGCTGTCGTTGATAATTATTATGAACAAGGAACAACAGTTACAATCCCGTTGGATCCACGTAAATCAGTCATTGAAAATGCGCAGCGATTTTTCACGAGATATTCCAAAGCGAAAAATGCGATAATCATGATTGCCGAACAACTTACAAAAGCGGCGGATGACATCGAGTATTTTGAAATGCTGAAACAGCAAGTCATTCAAGCTTCCCCCGATGACATCGCAGAAATACGCGAAGAATTGGCTGAACTCGGATTTATGAAAGCTCGTAACGTAAAGAAACGCAGAAAATCGAAAAAACCAAAACCAGAAACGTATCTTTCATCCTCCGGAATAACCATTTCCGTTGGAAAAAATAATAAACAAAACGACTACTTAACATTTAAAATAGCAGCTCGAAATCATATTTGGCTCCATACGAAAGACATTCCTGGTTCCCATGTTGTCATTCATGATGATCAACCAGATGAACAAACAATTTTAGAAGCAGCCATGCTGTCAGCTTATTTCAGTAAAGCGCGTGAATCATCATCTGTTCCCGTCGATTACACTGAAGTGAAGCATGTTAAAAAACCGAACGGATCCAAACCGGGGTTTGTTATCTACTTTGAACAAAAAACGCTCTTTGTAACCCCAGAAGAGGAATTGGTTCGGAAATTGCGTAAATAACTAGTGTAAAAAGCGTGAGCAGTGAATTAGCTGCTTGCGTTTTTTTGATTTTCGAATGAATGAAGAGAGGAGTTCGATTGATAAGAAGAGGACTTCGTGAATTGCGCGGAATTCAGACGCCGGAGAGAGGAGACCAGAAACGGATGCACGGAGTTCAATCGGCAAGGAGAGGACTTCGCGAATTGCGCGGAATTCAGACACCGGTGAGAGAAGTCCGGAGACCGTGGCGCGGAATCTACTTCGCTGAACGACAAAGTTAGGCGCCTGAGAACAATCTCGGACGCCTACTTTCTTGCTTATAATCTTCCTTCCTTTAATTTCCCATGCCATTCAAGCAAGCTGCTAATTGAGTTATCATCAATTGCGCCATTTTCTTTCGACACATCGATCAATGCACCGAAATCTGTTAAGCTTGCATATGTTAATTTTTCAGCTTCGAAAGCTTCATCTGCTTTCTTCAATTCATATGTAAAGATGGATACAATCCCCGTAACTTCGATTTCCTCAGAGCGAAGCGCGGCAGCTGCATTTAGGCTACTACCTCCCGTGGATATCAAATCTTCGACAATGACGGCTTTATCCCCGCGATTGATTTTCCCTTCAATTTGACGACTTCTTCCGTGTCCTTTTGCTGATGACCGAACGTAAACCATTGGCAGACCAAGAATATCCGCTACCCAAGCTGCATGCGGTATTCCGGCTGTTGCGGTACCGGCAATCATTGTCGTTTCGGGATAATTCGTACGGATCAAATCAGCTAATCCTCCAGCAATTTTCTTGCGTCCTACCGGGTCTGACATCGTTAGACGGTTATCGCAATAAATCGGGGATTCAATACCAGATGCCCAGGTAAATGGTTCGTTAGGATTGAGTTCAACAGCGCCGACATTCAATAGAATTTCTGCAATTTCTTTTTTGACCATTTAATTCAGTCCTTCCCATTGTGAAGTTATCAATTCGTATGCCTCATATGGATTTTTTGCAGCTGTAATCGATCTACCAACCACGATATGCGTAGAGCCTGCGCGTCGTGCTTCTTCAGGTGTCGCAATTCGGATTTGGTCATTTTTTGCATCATCTGCGAGTCGGATGCCGGGTGTCACTTTGAAAAATTCTTGCCCGCATGCTTGTGTAATCGCGGATGCTTCAAGCACTGAACAAACAACCCCGTCAAGTCCTGCGTCTTGTGTCAATTTCGCATAATGCAGAGCGGATTCAGCTAATGAAACACCTATTAATTGCTCTTCCCGAACTTGACGATCATCCGTAGAAGTCAATTGAGTTACCCCAATGATTGAAGGACGACGAAGTCCTGCGCCAGTTCCTTTATCCAGCCCTTCCAAGGCCGCTTCCATCATCGTTTTTCCGCCAGTTGCATGAACGTTAACTAGGTCAACCCCAAATCCTGCAAGAACTTCCATCGCTGATTTTACCGTATTCGGGATGTCATGAAGTTTTAAATCTAGAAAAACACCGTAGCCTTTTTCTTTTAATTTCGCGATGATGGCAGGCCCTTCTTTATAATAAAGTTGCATACCTACTTTCACGTTAGCGCTCTGTTCGAAAGGTTTTAAAAATGTAAATGCCGCTTCTGCAGAATGAAAATCGAGCGCAATTATTGGTGATTTATTCAATATCGGTGGCTCCTTCCTACTAATTCAGAAATGTGATTGATCCCTAGTACGTCTAATTTTGTCGACAATTCTTCAATAATTGTCGGACAAATAAAAGGATTTACGAAGTTCGCGGTACCGACAGCAACCGCACTTGCGCCTGCCGAAAGAAAGTCGATGACATCCTGGGTATTCGTGACTCCCCCCATACCGATTACGGGTATGTTGACGACTTGGCTAACTTCATGCACCATTTTTATCGCGACTGGCTTAATGGCTGGGCCGGATAATCCGCCGGTTTTGTTCGCAATAATTGGTTTCCCCGTTTTTTCATCAAGGCGCATGCCAAGAAGTGTGTTAATCATCGTAATTCCATCCGCACCGCCTTCTTCAACTGCTATTGCAATTTCTTTTATGTCGGTCACGTTTGGTGATAATTTTACATAAACGGGGACCTTGGAAACCGCTTTTACCGCAGCCGTTAATTCTTTCGCGATTTGTGGATCCGTTCCGAATGTTATGCCGCCTTCTTTGACGTTCGGACAAGAAATATTTAGTTCAAGCGCATGAACATTTGGCGCGGTGGAAATCACCTTAGCAACTTCAACGTAATCCGCGGTTTCGGTTCCCGCGACGTTCGCGATAATCGGAACATCGAACTGCTCCAACCAGGGGAGTTCCTCTTCCATTACACCTTGAAGTCCTGGATTTTGAAGACCAATCGCATTAAGCATACCGGAAGATGTTTCAGCAACCCGCGGCGTTGGATTTCCGAGCCTCGTTTCGAGCGTAGTCGCTTTAATCATGATGGCACCTAACATCGATAAGTCATAAAGCTTACCGTATTCTTTCCCGAATCCAAAACAACCAGATGCTGGCATAATCGGATTTTTCAATTGCAAACCTGGTAGTTCTACTGAAAGTCTATTCATATTGCCACCACCCCTGCTGGAAATACCGGACCGTCGGAACAAACTTTAATATAGGATTTCTCCGAACCTTCCGTAGTTTCACAAACACATGCAAAGCAAGCCCCGACTCCGCAACCCATTCGCTGTTCGAATGAAAGGAATCCTTTTTTGCCCTCGTACATTTTTTCAACTGCGTTTAGCATCTGCATTGGCCCACAACTGTAATAAGTCGAAAAGTCAGTGCCCAGCTTCTCCATCACATTTGTTACAAACCCTTGAGTTCCTGCTGTACCGTCAACCGTTACTATATGCGTTTCACCAAGTGCGTTAAACGCTTCCTTGTAAAAGACAACATCTCCCGATTGAAAACCGAGGACGTGAACACAAGTGACACCTTTTGCAGTTAATTGTTTCGATAGTTCATAAAGGGGAGGCACGCCGATTCCGCCGCCAATGAGGAAGGCTGTTTCACCAACCTTCGTTTCCTCGACCGGAAAACCATTTCCCAATGGACCTAAAACATCGACAATATCGCCTTCCCGCTTTGTTGATAGGGTTTTTGTTCCTTGTCCCTCTGCACGGTATATGATTGTAATTTCATTCGCGTTTTCATTTATGGCTGCAATTGAAATCGGTCTGCGTAGCAACATCTCATAGGAATCACTCACACGAATATGGACGAATTGACCCGGAGATGTAATCTCATCGACAAGCTTCCCTGAGAGTGTCATCTCAAATATTTGATGCGCAATTTCTTTTTGAGATTTCACAATCATTTTGTCTTGGATTATCATACGCGCACCTCTTGTTTGATCATTTCTTCGGTTTGGAATGTCATGGATTCAATGACACGAAGCATTGCAATCGCAGTGTCTAGTGATGTGAAACAAGGAATCCCGTTCTCCACTGTTTGACGGCGAATTCGGAATCCATCACGCTCAGGTTGTTTACCTTTTGTCAGTGTGTTAATAACAAGTTGAGCTTCGCCTTTTTGGATGACATCGAGAAGCGTCGGACCTTCTGAACCGATTTTATCAACCATTTCAACGCGTATCCCCGCATCTTTTATCACTTTTGCCGTTCCTGCTGTTGCTAGAATTCGATACCCGATATTCGTAAAGCGTTTTGCGATCCCAACAATTTCTTCTTTATCTTTATCGGATACTGTCATTAATATCGATCCGTATTCTTTTATTTCCATTCCTGCCGCAACCAGCCCTTTATATAGTGCTTTTTCAATCGTTACATCTTTCCCCATGACCTCTCCAGTCGATTTCATTTCAGGGCCTAGCGTGATATCCACCCGCCCGAGTTTTTCAAATGAAAACACAGGAACTTTTACATAGACACCTTCTGGAGCTACCGCAAGTCCAGATGGATAACCTTGTGCAATAATGGATTGTCCTAGGATTGCTTTCGTTGCAATATTCGCCATCGGGATATTCGTAATTTTACTTAAGAATGGTACCGTACGACTTGATCGCGGATTCACTTCAATCACATATACTTCATCTTTAGAAATGACGTATTGGATATTAAGAAGTCCGATGATATTCAAGCCTTGTGCAAGCCTTGTCGTATAATCCGTAATTACTTCCATATGTTTCGCAGATAAATTTTGCGGCGGGAATACGGCGATTGAGTCTCCGGAGTGAACGCCGGCTCTTTCGATATGTTCCATGATTCCTGGGATAAGAACATTTTCTCCATCACTAATCGCGTCCACTTCAATTTCAGTTCCCGTTAAATACCTATCAATCAAAACAGGCTTTTCTGGACTCGCTTCAACAGCATGTTCCATATAATAGATTAGTTCTTTTTCCGCATAAACAATTTCCATCGCACGGCCGCCTAGTACATAAGAAGGTCTGACTAACACAGGATATCCGATTTCTTCGGCGATCGTAATCGCCTCTGGTACGGAAACTGCAGTTTTTCCAAGCGGTTGTGGAATATTAATCTCGTGAAGTGCTGCTTCGAACTTATTTCGATTTTCTGCACGGTCCGTATCTTCGAGCGAAGTGCCCAAAATTTTCACACCGCGTGCTTCAAGGCCATCTGCGAGATTGATAGCTGTTTGTCCCCCGAATTGCACGATGACGCCTTCTGGTTGTTCTAGGTCAATGATATTCATAACGTCTTCCAACGTTAGCGGTTCAAAATATAGTTTGTCAGATATGGAAAAATCCGTCGAAACAGTTTCTGGATTATTATTTATAATAATCGCTTCATAGCCCGATTCTTGAATGGCCCAAACAGAGTGGACCGTCGCATAATCGAATTCGACCCCTTGACCGATTCTTATCGGGCCAGAACCTAATACGATAACGCTTTTTTTATCAGTTTGAAGTGATTCATTCTCTTCTTCATAGGTTCCATAAAAATATGGCGTGTCGGATTCGTATTCTCCGGCACATGTATCGACCTTTTTATAGACTGGGACAATGTCGAGTTCTTTACGTAAATTGTAAATTTCGATTTCTCTTGTATGCCAAAGCTTCGCAATCGCAACATCCGAAAAACCCATGCGTTTCGCTTCGTATAACGTTTCTTGATCGAATGGATTTTCACTAACAACATCTTCATGATTAATAATATTTTCGAATTTTCGAAGGAAGAATTTATCAATCATACTCCACTCATGAAGTGTCTCGACTGTAACCCCTCTGCGCAAAGCTTCACCGATAAAAAATAGTCGCTCGTCGCCCGCACGGCGGATTCTTTTTTCAATCCATTCATCTGTCATTTCAGCGCCATCTTTTAACACTAAGTCAAATTGACCAATTTCAAGGGAACGAACAGCTTTCAAAATCGACTCTTCAAACGTACGGCCAATGGCCATAACTTCCCCTGTAGCCTTCATTTGAGTGCCAAGATTTCGTTTGGCTGACTCAAATTTATCAAATGGCCAACGCGGAATTTTAGTCACGACATAATCAAGTGTTGGTTCAAAACAAGCATAAGTTGTACCAGTCACCGGGTTCATCATTTCATCTAGCGTCAAACCGACTGCAATTTTCGCTGCCAATTTTGCGATTGGGTATCCAGTCGCTTTTGAAGCCAATGCTGAAGAACGACTGACACGTGGATTGACTTCGATAATATAGTAGTCGAAACTATGCGGATCGAGTGCAAGTTGAACGTTACAGCCGCCCTCAATTCCTAGTTCACGGATGATTTTTAATGAAACATTTCGCAGCATTTGATTTTCGCGATCTGTGAGCGTTTGACATGGCGCTGTAACGATTGAGTCGCCAGTATGAATCCCAACAGCATCGATGTTTTCCATATTACAAACGACAATTGCATTGTCAGCGGAGTCGCGCATGACCTCATATTCAATTTCTTTAAAACCGGCGATGGATTTTTCAAGAAGACATTGTGTCACCGGGCTCGCCTTTAGACCATTTGCAACAATTTCTCTTAACTCTTCATCGTTCTCACAAATTCCGCCGCCTGTTCCACCAAGTGTGAAAGCAGGTCGAACAATGACCGGATAACCAATTCTATTTACGAACGTAAATGCTTCTTCTAAATTGTGGATAATGTCGCTTTCAGGTACAGGCTCCCCAAGTTCATTCATCAGCGTTCGGAATAAATCACGATCCTCCGCTTGGTGAATGGCATCTAATTTTGTTCCTAGTATTTCAATATTCAATTCATCTAATATGCCTGAATCATGGAGCTCAATTGCCATATTTAATCCAGTTTGACCACCTAATGTGGCAAGTAATGCATCCGGACGTTCTTTCCGAATGATTCGACTGACGAATTCAAGTGTGATTGGCTCAATATAAACTTTGTCGGCAATTTCTGTGTCTGTCATAATTGTCGCAGGATTCGAGTTGATCAAAATAACTCGGTAACCTTCTTCTTTTAAAGATAGGCAAGCTTGTGTACCTGCATAATCAAATTCAGCCGCCTGACCAATTACAATTGGTCCAGAACCTATTACTAAAATCGTTTCGATATCATTTCGTTTAGGCATTGTATTGCTCCTTTCGGTTGTTCGTTGTCATTATTCCGGTAAAACGCTCAAATACGTGATTGGCATCTTCAGGTCCCGGTGATGCCTCGGGATAAAATTGAACTGAAAATGCTTTATAATTGGTACTCTCCAAACCTTCAATGGAATCATCATTTAGCGCTTTATGCGTTATACGAAGGCCTGTTCCTTCTAACGTCGCCTCGTCAACTGCATAACCATGGCCCTGCGCTGTAAGTTCTGTTCGTCCCGTTTGTAAATCTTTTACCGGGTAATTTCCACCTCTATGACCATTTTTCAATTTAACAACTCGAGCACCGCATGCGAGCGCAAGTAATTGGTGGCCTAGTCCAATGCCGAAGATTGGTGCTTTACCGAGTAAATCCTTGATTGTATCTACCGCACCCCCTACGTCTTCCGGGTTTCCTGGTCCATTTGTTAACACGATACCATCCGGATACAATGACTGAACTTCCAAGGAAGTGGAGTTGTATGGAACAACGATGACATCACAGTCGCGATTGTTCAATTCTCTTAAAATGCCATGTTTCATGCCGTAATCGATAACCACAACACGTTTACCTCTGCCTGGACTTGGATACGGTCGTTTAGTTGAAACCTGGGATACGAGATCTGTTGGGCGTTTATATGCTTTTACGTGCTCAATTTCTTTTTCGATATCAACTTCTACACCGGCTACTGTTAAGGTCCCTTTTAACGGGCCTTTCTCACGGAGAATTCGCGTTAATTTTCGCGTATCGATGCCTTGAATTCCTGGGATACCTTTCATAGTCAGCAATTGGTCCAATGACATATCGCTTCTGAAGTTCGATGGTTCGTCAGCAAGTTCTCGGACGATTATTCCATTCATCGCAGGTTCAATCGATTCGAAATCATCGCGATTTATGCCGTAGTTCCCGATTAGCGGATATGTCATAACAATCATTTGACCGCAATTGGATGGATTGGAAATCACTTCTTGGTATCCGGTCATCCCTGTCGTGAAAACTGTTTCCCCTATTGAAGCTTCATCTGAACCAAATGCTTTTCCAATAAACGTCGTGCCGTCTTCCAAAATGAGCATTCTTTTCTTCATTATTCTCCATCCTCCCAAACGACTTTTCCTTCGAAAATTGTTTTCACAGGCCAACCAGCGCATACCCACCCGTCAAATGGTGTATTCTTTCCTTTTGAGACGAAAGTTTCTCGGTCAATCGCTTGCTCTTTATTCAAATCAATTAACACGAGGTCAGCAGTAGCCCCGACTTCAAGTGTTCCGTATGGCAAGCCAAAGATTTTAGCTGGTTTCTTCGTCATCCAGTCGACTAGTTGCTGAAGTGTCCAGGTTCCTTTTTTTACAAAATTTGTATATAACAATGGAAATGCTGTTTCCAATCCTGTAATTCCGAAGGGTGCCGTTTTGGTGCCAGCCGCTTTTTCTTCAGCTGTGTGCGGTGCATGATCCGTTGCAATAACGTCGAGCGTTCCATCAAGTAATCCTTCGCGAAGTGCTTGCAAATCATCTTCTGCGCGTAGTGGCGGGTTCATTTTCCAATCTGCGTCATCCCCCGGAATATCAATTTCTGACAAAAGAAGATGGTGAGGACTCACTTCTGCTGTTACGTGAATTCCCGCTTTTTTTGCGTCGCGAATGACTCGGACAGATTCTTTCGTGCTAACATGACAAACATGATAATGCGCGCCTGCAGCTTCTGCGAGCAGGACATCGCGTGCAATGTGAACGGATTCTGCAATAGAAGGAATTCCAGGAAGGCCAAGTTCCTTATTTCGTTTTCCTTCATGCAACGCCCCGCCGTAGATTAATGTATTATCTTCACAGTGTGCGACAATGGCCATCCCTATTTTCGCTGCGTCTTGCATCGCTTCGTACATCATGCCAGCTTGTTGAACACCTACCCCGTCATCTGTAAATGCGAATGCGCCGTGTTCTTTTAATTCCGACAGATTTGTTCGTTCTTTTCCTGCCTCACGAATCGTGATGGATGCATATGGGAGTACTCGAATGCAGGCATTTTCTTCTATTAGGTTATTTACATGTGTCAGGTTTTCGATTGTATCAGGTACTGGTCTTGTATTCGGCATTGGACAAATCGTTGTATAACCGCCCTTTGCTGCCGCTAGCGTTCCACTTTTAATCGTTTCTTTATGTTCACCGCCCGGTTCGCGTAAATGGACATGAACGTCTACAAATCCTGGTGAAAGAAACAAGCCCTTTCCGTCGATGACTTTCGAACTCCCGACTTCTAGTTGCTCACCGATTTCCGATACTTTGTCACCCGTGATTCTGACATCTCTCGTGATTAAACCCCCGTCGCCATTTAGTAATTGTATTTCCTGAATTAGTGTCCCCATGTTAATTCCTCCCATTTAGAATTAATTCTAGTACTGCCATTCGAATATACACACCGTTTTCCATTTGCTTGAAAATCCTTGATTTTGGACATTCAATTAATTTTTCATCTATTTCTACACCACGATTGAATGGAGCGGGATGCATGATGATTGCATTTTCTTTCATTCTACTTGCCCGTTCTAGCGTGAGGCCATACTGACTATGATAGCTTTCTTTTGTAAATATCGATTTTTCATTATGTCTTTCATGTTGGACGCGGAGTAGCATAACGACATCAGAGTTTAATAGATTATCGTTCCACTCATGAACTGCGTCGAATTCACCGCACCATTCGGCTGGGCATAGGAAAGTGACATGAGCACCTAATCTGGTTAAGGCATCAGCATTCGATCTTGCCACACGACTATGGGCAATATCCCCTGCGATGAGAATATTCAGGCCTTCGAATGATCCGAACTCTTCACGGATTGTATATAAATCGAGTAGCGACTGCGTAGGATGTTGACCCGACCCGTCCCCTCCGTTAATGATGGAGATATTTGTTTTGCCTATTAGTGAATCGTAATACCCGACGTCAGGATGTCGTATGACGAGTGCATCAAGTCCAATCGACTCTAGGGTTTTGACGGTGTCATAGAGAGTCTCGCCTTTTATCGTGCTGGAAAGCCCTGTTTCGAACGGGACTACGTCTAAACCAAGCTTTCGTTCCGCAACTTCGAAACTCGTTTTGGTTCTTGTACTCGGTTCGAAAAATAAATTTGAAACTGTATATTTTTTTGGTAGCTCACGTGCGCCGTATTCTTCAAAGTTTTGAGCGCGGTCCAGAAGTGCGATTATTTCAGTTTCATTTAATTGTTGCATAGATACTAAATCATTCATCCGAATCATCCCCCTTAGACCGTTTTAAGCTGTTTCGTCTGTTAACTTTTCCTCGGCTTTTCCCGGTAATAGTAGGTTTAACAATACCCCCACGATGGCTGCTAACGCCATTCCCTCAATTTCGAATGTTTCACTGAATTTAATTGTTGCGCCTCCTATTCCAATCACCAGAATGACAGATGAGATTACTAGATTCCGTTGATTCCCAAAGTCGACGTTATGATCTACGAGCATTCTGAGACCCGATGAAGCGATAATTCCGAATAACAGGATGGAAATTCCCCCAAGAACTGCTGTTGGGATTGTGGCAATTAACGCCATCACTTTTCCTAAAAACGAGAACAGGATAGCGAAAACTGCTGCACCTATGATGACGTAAATGCTGTATACGCGCGTTATTGCAAGGACGCCAATGTTTTCACCGTATGTTGTCTTCGGTGGCCCCCCGATTAATCCACTGATTAATGTACCAAGACCGTCACCGAGTAATGAGCGATTTAATCCTGGGTTTTCTATGTAATTCCGGTCAACGATGCGACCTAAAACAAGTTGATGTCCGATATGTTCGGATATCGTAACGATGGCAATGGGCACCATGATAAAAAGAAGCGTTGGTGTTACGACGAATGAATAATCAATACCTGGGATGAGCATTTCAGGAAACTCGAACCATTTTGCTTTTAAAACTTTTGAAAAATCCAAGATTCCGATGATTGCTGAGTATAGATAGCCGACTACGATACCGATTAAAATTGGCATCAGGCTGATTACCCCTTTAAAAAACATGATGCAGATGATGGCTGCAGCCAGTGTAACGAGTGCTGCAGAAAAGTGGAGCAAATTGTAAACTGGTTCCCCTTCCACTTGGACTGTACTCGCCATTCCCACTGCTGTTGGAGCTAATGCGAGTCCGATAACCATGATCACAGGACCTACAACAATCGGCGGAAGCAATTTCATAATCCATTTGTAACCTGTTTTCCAAATCAGGAGCGAGACAATCGCATAGACTAGCGCGACAAACATGCTTCCGATCATTGCACTTCCGATTCCGCCACTCGCTGTAGCTACTTGAATCGGGATGATAAAGGCAAATGAAGAGCCTAGATAGGCAGGAACTTGAAAACGTGTGACTAAGATGAATATTATCGTCGCGATTCCACTCGTTAATAGTGCAATTGCCGGGCTTAATCCAACAAGTTGCGGGACAAGAATTGTCGCCCCGAACATTGCGAACATATGCTGCAAGCTAAGTGTTAACCATTTACCTGGCGTCGGTTTTTCATGTACATCTAAAACCTTGTCGCTCATTCATAATTCCCCCATATCGTTTCTTTATTTTTTCGAATGAATTGTGACGCTATCTTCATCATCGGCTTCTTGCAAATTCACAACGACTCGTTCGAGATTCGATGTCGGTATATTCTTCCCGACAAAATCTGGTCGAATCGGCAGTTCACGATGTCCCCGGTCGACAAGCACGGCAAGTTGTATTTGCGACGGTCGTCCTAGATCCATCACTGCATCCATAGCGGCGCGAACTGTTCGTCCGGTATAGAGTACATCGTCGACAAGGATAACTTTTCGATCATTGACATCATGCGAGATATCAACTTGATGTACGCGGGGTTCATTATCATCATGTTTTGTTTGCAAGTCATCACGGTAAAGTGTGATGTCAAGTTCACCTGAACGTATCGCCTTTCCTTCTATTTGCTCGATTTTTTTTGAAAGCCGGTCCGCAAGATATACCCCTCTCGTTTTGATACCGACAAGGATGCAATCGTCAATTCCTTTATTTCTTTCTATAATTTCATATGCAATTCTCGTCAATGCACGTCCGATTGCTTGTTCATCGAGAATATTTGCTTTTTCAGTCATTTGGTTTCCTCCTGTTATATAAGTTCAAACAAAAAACCTCCCTGCCAATTAAGGCGGGAGGGTATACTTGCAGAAAATTTGTACAGCAAAATAGGCGTAGCTATGCCACTGTACTTTCCGTGCAACCTTCCCAGCCTCTCTGGACTGATTTTAAAGGTATCGCTATTTGATTGCTTTTTAGTAGTATACTTTTACTTCTTTGGAATGTCAACGTTATTACGAATATTTTCAACCAACGCATGAAAATCCGCTGGAGGCTCTACTGTGAATTCTATAAACTCCCATGTTTCTGGATGTTTGAATCCCAGTGTTCCCGCATGAAGTACTTGACCGCCAAAATCGATTGTTTCTGCTTGACCATATTTTGGATCTCCGACTAGTGGATGGCCAATATATTTCATATGGACACGAATTTGATGCGTTCTACCTGTTTCGAGTGTACATTCGACTAGCGTGTATTCGCCGAATCGTTCAAGGACTTTAAAGTGCGTGACCGCATCTTTTCCTTTATCCGTTACCGTCATGTTCTGTCTATCGCGCGTATCACGACCGATTGGCGCGTCGATTGTTCCATTATCATGTGGGATATGCCCGTGAACAAGCGCCGTGTAGACTCTTTTCACTGATTTCTCAACGAGTTGATTGACGAGCGAAATATGTGCTTTATCATTCTTCGCCACCATTAACAGTCCTGATGTATCCTTGTCAGTACGGTGGACAATGCCTGGACGCAGTATGCCGTTTATCCCGGACAAATCCTTGCAATGATACATGAGTCCATTTACAAGCGTGCCACTCGCGTGTGACTTTGCAGGATGCACGACCATGCCACGTGGTTTATTTACAACAAGGACGTTACTATCTTCATAGACAATATCTAATTCCAGGTCTTCTGCAGTGATATCAAGTTCCTCTGGTTCAGGTTCGTCGACCGTTAGGAGATCGCCTGTTTTCACACGGTAATTAGGTTTAACTGTTTTCGTATTGACTAAAACATCACCATCTTTTATCCACTGTTGGATTTGTGTTCGTGATAAATCCGGTCGACTCGTCGATAAAACCTTATCAATACGACTACCTTCGTCTTCTTCTGTTATTTCGATTCGAATAATTTCCATTTACGACACCTTTTTCTTATTCTTTTTTTCATCCAAGATAATATGGATAATGAGGATTGCTACGCCAACTGACAGTGCGGCATCAGCGACATTAAATATCGGGAAATCGTAATTGATAACTGGAATTAACACAGAAATAAAATCAACAACTTCTCCACGTAATAAACGATCGATAAAGTTACCGATTGCACCACCGAGAAGTAACATTAAACTGATGCTAAAAAGTTTATGTCCACGTGCTTCTTTATGAAAGTAATAAATAATTCCCGCAACAACAATCACTGTAACAATGTAGAACAACCACATTTGACCTTCTAACATGCCCCATGCTGCGCCTCTATTTCGATGGGAAAGCAGTTCGAAATACGGATCGATAATTGTAATTCTTTCACCCAATTGCATATTGGTTGCAACGAGCCATTTCGTTATTTGATCGATTAAGATAACAACTATTGCCAATGCATAATAAATAAGCAAGACCGACAACTCCCGTCAACAGATTCACTATTAATATTACCACAAAAAAAGAAACAGTTGCAGCAATCGTCATAGAAAGACTGCCACAACTGTCTGATTATAATTCGTTATTTTTATGAATAATATTTCTTTACAACATCTGCACAGCGCGTACAAATCTCCGGATGTGTTTCATCCTGACCGACTGTTTCAGAAATTGTCCAGCAACGATCGCATTTTTCACCATCCGCTGGTTCAACTAGAACACTTACCGTGTCAAGTTTAAGCGCATTTTCCGGTGTAGATGAAGCGTCGCCTTCGATGAATTTCGATACAATGAAGAATTGTGCAAAATCGATATCATCCGCTTTGAAGATATCGTTTAGTTCTTCAGGTACGAAGACCGTCACTTTTGCTTCTAACGATTTCCCAATGCCTTTATCATTTCTTGCGACTTCCAGTGCTTTCAGTACATCGTCTCTGACAGCCATCAATGTTGCGAAGCGCTCAACGAGTTCCTTCGCTTTTTCGCCGAAATCTTGCGCTTCCGGCATATCTGTCAATTGAACACTTTCCTCTTCGACATGCTCAAGATGAGACCACATTTCTTCTGCTGTATGCGGCAGAATCGGTGCTAATAACTTCACCAAAGCAAACAATGAATCATACATAACTGTCTGCATTGAACGACGATGTGGGTGTTCTTTATTTTCAATATAAACAACATCTTTTGCAATATCCAAATAGAATGAGCTTAAAATACCGGTACAGAAATTATTTACTGCATGATATACAGCTGCAAATTCATAGTCCTCATATGCCTGACGAACTTCTTTGATCAAACCTTGTAGTTTAACGTAGACATATTGATCAACGGGACGAAGATTTTCGAATGCTACACTGTCTGTATTTGGATTGAAGTCAGATGTATTTCCGTGAACAAAACGGAATGTATTACGGATTTTTCTGTATACTTCTCCGACTTGTTTAAAGTTCGAATCCGAAACGCGAACATCCGCTGTGTAGTCTACTGAAGAGACCCATAAACGAAGGATTTCAGCGCCAAATTGGTTCATTACTTTTGCCGGTACGATGACGTTACCAACAGATTTACTCATCTTCCGTCCATTTCCATCAAGCGTAAAACCGTGGCTTAATACGCCTTTATACGGTGCATGGCCGTTCATCGCAACGCTTGTCGTAAGTGATGAGTTAAACCACCCTCGGTACTGGTCGGATCCTTCAAGGTATAAATCAGCCGGAGAGACAAGATCATCTCTTTCTTCAAGAACGCCTTGATGCGTTGATCCTGAATCAAACCAAACATCCATAATATCCGTTTCTTTAGTGAATACGCCATTCGGACTGCTTTCATGCGTAAAGTTTTCTGGAAGCAAGTCTTTCGCATCCCACTCGAACCAAATATTAGAACCGTGCTCGCGGAACAATTCCGATACGCGAGTAATCGTTTCTTCCATAATAATTGGATCGCCATTCTCCGCATAAAAAACCGGAATTGGAACTCCCCAAACACGTTGACGTGAAATCGTCCAGTCTCCGCGGTCTCGTACCATATTGTAAAGACGCGTTTCTCCCCAAGAAGGTGTGAACTTCGTCTCTCTAATTGCTGTTAATAAGTCATCGCGGAAAGCTTCGATGGAAGCAAACCACTGTGCAGTTGCACGGAAAATAACAGGTTTTTTCGTTCTCCAATCATGTGGGTACGAGTGTGTTACGAATGATAATTTTTCAAGTGCGCCGACATTCTCTAACGCTTCTGAAACTGCTTTATTTGCATCTTCATAGAATAGACCTTCAAACCCAGGTGCTTCATCTGTCATAAAGCCTTTGTCATCGACTGGATTTAATGCGTCAATACCATAAGTACGAGAGACATAAAAGTCTTCCTCCCCGTGTCCTGGTGCTGTGTGAACGCAACCTGTACCTGCATCAATTGTAACGTGGTCTCCGAGCATGATGAGTGAATCACGATCATACAATGGGTGTTTGGCTTTGATGCGTTCTAATTCGGCGCCTTTTAGTACACGTTCTACTGTATAGTCTTCCCAACCGATTTCGCCTGCCACGAATGACAGTAAATCTTCTGCAATTAAGAATTTTTCTTCTCCGACCTTAACAATAATATAATTAAATTCCGGATGGACAGTAATTCCAAGGTTTGCTGGAATTGTCCAAGGAGTCGTCGTCCAGATTAAAAACTGGACATCATTTTCGAGTACGCCAAGTCCGTCATTAATCGGGAAGCTAACATAGATAGAAGGTGATCTTTTATCATGATATTCAATTTCTGCTTCGGCCAATGCAGTTTCACTTGATGGTGACCAATATACAGGGCGCAATCCTTTATAAATATAGCCTTTTTTAGCCATTTCCCCAAAAACTTCAATTTGACGCGCTTCGAATTCAGGTTTTAAGGTAATGTAGGGATTATCCCAATCTCCGCGTACGCCAATGCGTTTAAATTGTGTACGTTGGTTATCAATTTGTTTAAGCGCATATTCTTCGCACATTTTACGAAACTCTGCAACTGAATGTTCGTGACGCTTTACGCCCGTATTAACAAGCGCTTGCTCAATTGGCAAACCATGCGTATCCCAACCCGGAACATAAGGTGCGTTGTAACCAGTCATCGATTTAAAACGAACAATCATGTCTTTCAGTACTTTGTTAAGCGCATGGCCCATGTGTAAATCACCATTTGCGTATGGCGGTCCGTCATGCAGAATAAAAAATGGTCGATCCTTCGTACGTTCTTGCACCTTGCCGTAAATGTCCATCTCTGCCCATCTCGCTTGCATTTCAGGCTCTTTGTTCGGTAAATTCCCGCGCATCGGGAATTTTGTATTTGGCATCAATAATGTATCTTTATAATCCATTAAAAATCCTCCTCATAAAATAAAATAAAAAAATCCCGTCCCTAAAAAGGGACGAGAATTACTCGCGATACCACCCTACTTGCAGCTATTAAATATGCTGCCACTCAGATACCATAACGGAGGTATATCCGGGGTTGCGTACTCTAATTCCGCAAACCAGCTCAAGAGTGATTTTTCATTTCCAGTGTGTATTCCAGGCTCTCACCATCCCTGAATCGCTTTATACAACAGCAGAAAATTACTTTCTCTATCCTTGCTCGTCAACTATATGAAGTTTATGTTTTGGTACTAACTGTATATGCACAAAATTGTTTACTGACAATATATGCTCATAATTATAATTCTGAACATAAAAGGTGTCAAGTATTAGTATTATTGACTTTACCGCTCTTCTGCTACTTTATGAAGTTGCTCCGCATCCACTTTATATTCGAGCAGATCATCCCAGTCATTTGACTGGACTAAATCCAATTGCGCTTCTATCAGCATTTTAAAACGATTCCGGAAAACTTTAGATTGTTTTTTCAAGTCCTCTATTTCAACCGCAATTTTCTGTGCACGTGATAGTGCTTCGTTAACAATGCGGTCTGCATTTTTCTCCGCTTCTTTAATAATCAACTTCGCTTCTTTCATCGAATTACGACGAACATCTTCTGCAGCTTCTTGCGCCGTGAGAATCGACTTTTGGAGTGTCGTTTCAATTGTATTGAAATGAGTCACTTGTTCTGTTGATTGTTTTAAACTATTTTCCAACGCCTTTTTTTCTTCAAGTACATTTTCATAATCTTTCAGTACTTGTTCCAAAAATTCATTGACTTCATCCTCGTCATACCCACGAAACATTGATCGACTAAACTCTTTGTTATGTATATCAAGCGGTGATAATGCCATATGTCGAATCCTCCTATTACCTTAGTAAATTTCATTATACATAAAATCAGTCAAAATGACATCAGTTATCAGTATTTTCACTTATAGTTTGTAATGATTATTCTAGATGTCCCGTTAGAAGTCGAACTTTATCTTTCTTGGTTCTTCCTTCTACAGCAATTATTTTAAATCGACCGAATCCTCGAATAGATAACATATCCGATTCGTATAGTTCTGCTGATGGATCATTTTGCGTGGCCCAATTTACTCTAACTTTGTCTCTACGGATTATTACGGAAGCTTTTTGTCGCGAAAAATTTAATAGTGATGCAATAACTGCATCTAGTCGCATTGAACTAACGATTTGCAACGATTCAATCCATAAATCATGCGTGACAATCAGCTCTTCTTTGTTTGTAACTTCTTCAACAGAAACTTTTGCTTTTCCAATGGATGTAAAATTCGCTGTCAAATAGTCCTTCATATCGGAAACCACAGCAAATTGCACTTCATCCCCAGCGAGTTGTATATCGCCAAATTTAGCTCGTTCGATTCCAAGCGACATAAGTGATCCAAGAACATCCTTATGCTCGAGCGTTAAAAACTTAGTTGCATATTTCACACGAAATATCGTCACTTCAAAATCATTTGGTTCGGGAACATAATAACTTGGAAAAAGTAATACCCTCATTCTTTCACTTTCTGGATATGCACCGTAAGATTCGACCACTATATCAGTTCCGCCTATAAGCGAATCCAGGATAAAGCGCTCCCTAGGATCGAGAAAATCAGTCAATTTAGGCGCATACGAGTTTTCCACTTCCCGTACCCACCCCATAGCCATTTCAATGAAAGGTTGTTCATCTTTTCTAAAATGTTGCATGATTGCATCCACGGCCTATACTCCTCATCTACGCTGCAAAAACTATCCAAAAAATTAATTGTCTAATTTGATTAGCTATTTCCATGTTGTTTAAAAAAACCTCACAACTGTGAGGATTTAAAAGTTGTTAATAAATTGCTTGAATAATCATATTAAAAACAGTTGCAACCCCTCTGTCAATAAAACGTAAAGCGAAGATCGCAACGATTGGTGAAATGTCAATCATGCCCAGTGGCGGGATGAACTGACGGAAAAAAGATAAATACGGTTCAACAATTTTACCCAATAATTGACCGAATTTACCTTCGCGCATTGATGGTACCCAAGACATTAAAATATATGCGATGAGCATGAAACTAAATAATGTAATTGCATTACTTATTACATTTGCTAATATTACTATAAATTGAACCATTATAAATCGTACACCTCATCTAGTTTCTATTGTTCGAAATAATCGGATATGGCCCCGGCAACTTCAACATTATCTGGAACACAAAGGAAAATATCTGTTCCGATACGTTGAATATCTCCGCCAAGTGCATAAACAGTACCGCTCAGGAAATCAATAATGCGAACGCCTTGATCTCTTTCAATACGCTGCAAATTAACGACTACGGCTCTTTTGTTTTTCAGGTGCTCGGAAATGTCTTGTGCTTCAGCATAAACTCGCGGTTCAATTAGAATGACTTTTGATGACTTTTGAACGCTTTGTAAACTGACAACTCTGTTTGGTTGTTGCTCAGTTTTAACTGATTGTTGCGCACGTGCTTTTGTCCGTTTCGGGGGTTCAATCGGACGCTGTTCTTCTTGCTTCCTTTGGGGTTCTACATCTTCAATTTCTTCGTCTAGATAAAAGAAGTTTTGGAATTTGTTTTTAAGACTCATCTGACACCCTCGCTTTCTGCTCCGACTAGTGCAGTTCCAATACGTACGAACGTCGCGCCTTCTTCAATTGCAATTGAATAATCATTTGACATGCCCATTGAAAGTTCTGTACAAGGCGCATGTTGCATATTCTTTTCCATTAATTGATCTCGTAGAACGCGCATCTGACTGAAAACCGAACGTATTAATGCTTCATCTTCAGTATTCGGCGCCATTGTCATTAAACCGACGACACGTATCTTATCATATTCAGCTAGATCATTTATAAAACGTTCTAGATCCTGTGGTGTAACACCCGATTTAGATTCTTCGCCCGAAACATTTACTTGCACGAAACAATTAATGGGTTCAGCGGCACGTTTTTGAATTTCTTTCGCAATGTTTATTCTACTTAGTGAATGTAAGTAGCTAATGTTTCCAACAATATCCCGAACTTTTCTGCTTTGGATGTTTCCGATATAATGCCAGGAGACATCCGCGTCCTGCATATTTTGTTGTTTCTGAACGAGACCTTCAGCTCTGTTCTCGCCAAGATCAACGATTCCCTCATTCACAACTTCTGCCGCTCTTTGTTCGGAAACGCTTTTTGTAACAGCGACAATCGTTACTTCAGATTGATCTCTTCCAACTTTAGTACAAGCTACTGAAATATTTTCTTTGATTTCTTGTATACGTTTTTGAAGATTGCCCATTCTAATCACTACTTTTCATATATCTTTCATTTCATTGTACCAAGCAACGCTTCACTTTTCAATGAAATATCATTCTTTTCCACCTTTCTTGCCAACGAGTACGATATCTTTACCGATAATTGAAATGTCCTTCAGTGGAATTTTCTTCACATTTTTTTGTTTGGAATCAAAAAACAGACTTCTTTCTCCAATATTAACATGTAAAGATTCTACTTTTCCGTTAGCAATATCAATTGTCGCGTCTTCAACATAGCCTAGGAAAGAACCTTTCGTAGCGTCAATTACTTCTTTTTTTTGAATTTCAGAAAATTTCATATCAACACTCCTTTAATTGAATATATGCTTATAAATAAAAAATAACGCAATGCATTGGCTGCATTGCGTTAAAAGTAATAATTACGGAGATTTATGAAGTCTTTGCAACATACATCTTATAATCGAATTTATATATCTTGTTCCATGCCATCTCTAATTGTCTTGATTGCACTCTTTTCAAGCCTTGAAATTTGTGCTTGCGAGATACCAAGTTCTTTAGCAATTTCCGTTTGCGTCTGTCCAAGGTAAAATCGTTTTGAAAGGATATCTTGTTGCCGTTCGTTCATTGATGAAACCGTTTCTTTTACCGAAACATATGTCAGCCATCTTTCTTCTGAAACAGTTTTATCTTGTAGTTGGTCCATCAAAAACACCGGATCACCTTCGCCCCCATTCATTGGTTCATGGAGCGACATTGGATCTTGGATTGCATCTAGGGCATAAAGAATTTCGTCAGCCGGTATTCCTGTCGCATCTTCCAAATCAGAGAGGCGCGGTTCTGTTTGTCTTTCATTTATAAATTCTTCTCTTGCTCTCATTGCTTGATACGCGATATCTCGAAGTGATCTGGATACCCGAATTGCATGATGGTCGCGTAAATGCCTTTTGATTTCTCCGATTATCATCGGAACAGCATACGTTGAAAACCGAACATTGTGTTTCAAATCAAAGTTATCAATTGACTTTAAAAGTCCAATGCATCCAACCTGAAATAAATCGTCCGCCTGTTCACCTCTATATATAAATCTTTGAACTAGGCTTAGAACTAAACGTAAATTTCCAATTACAAGTTCTTCCCTCGCGGACATGTCACCACTTTGCAATCGGACAAATGTTTCTCTCATTACTTCGTTCGAGAGTAATGGCAATTCAGATGTATCGATTCCGCATATTTCAACTCGTGTACGTGCCATTCGCTATTCCTCCACATTCTGTAGATGACTGTACGAAATAGTCTATCCGCAGAATAGCGAAATATGCGAAAATCAATCGCTCCAAATTAAACCATTATGCAATGGGATGATTTAACATATCACGTAATTCCATGATGATTTTTTTCTCAAGTCGCGATATATAAGACTGAGAAATACCGAGCATTTCAGCTACTTCTTTTTGAGTCATTTCGACTTTACCAGTTAATCCAAAACGGCAAGCCATAATATAACGCTCTCTATCATCCAGTGTCCGAATGGCTTCAATCATGTGTTGACGCTCAATTTTACGCTCGACATTATCAATAATTATTGTTGCCTCTGTCCCTAGGATGTCCGACAATAATAGCTCATTTCCATCCGCATCCGAATTTAGTGGTTCATCAAAAGATATCTCCGATTTTGTTCTGTTAGTTTTACGAAGATGCATTAGTATTTCATTTTCAATACAACGGGAAGCATATGTCGCGAGTTTAATGTTTTTATCTGGCTTAAACGTTTCAATCGCCTTTATGAGTCCAATTGCTCCAATACTAATAAGGTCTTCAATATGTGTATTGGTATTATCAAATCGACGCGCAATATAAACGACAAGACGCAAATTCTTTTCGATTAACGTATCGCGTGCATCCATATCTCCCTCCATAAATGCACGAATTGTTACCGCTTCTTCCTCCCGGGTCAATGGCTTTGGAAGCGCACCGTGCCCTCCAATGTAGTACGTGCCATTCTTTTTCCTTTTAAAAAATGAGGTGATAATCGACAACCACTTTTTTGCTTCATGCAGCATGAACAGTTCCCCTTTCTTCAATTAATGTTTCCATTGCAGATACGTGTAAGATTGCTCCGGCACCATTAGGATAGCGACGATCTTCTTTTGTCAAAACGATATAGCCCTGCTCGAGTTCATTTCCTCCTTCGATTGTCCATTTTTCAAATTTAATGCCGACTGCCCATGAATGCCCTTGTACAGTTAGAAGTTTAATCAGTCGTATATTTTTCAAAAATTCTTCTGGAAATTCGGTTAATGTGGAAGGACCTTGCGGATCCCACGATAATAAGGATTTTTTTAATTCATCTGGGATAATGTCTTCTAACAGGCGAAAAGAGACAAAATGAACAGGTGCTCCTGATAGCGGTTCGGTACAACTATTACCGGAATCGACAAAAACGGTAAGCTGAACTTTTTCATTCCATATGCAAAGTGTCGAGTCAGCAGTTAACTCTGAAACACGTCGTACCGTTCGAACGTCTAACCACTTACTTTTCATTAAGTAAAGGGAAATGTAGGCGACTGTAGCATAGATGAAAATTGATACACTGCCTTTCGGGGTCGATATTCTTGTTTGAAAAACAGTTAGTAATCCGCCCGCAACTACGGCGCCGATTAACACCATTGCTGCAGAGTTTTTCCACTGATCCAGTTTCACTCCAAATGCATAGATTGTCATACACAAAAAGGAAACGAGTATGGCAATCGACGAGGACGGAAAAAAAGTTACTGGTATAGCGCCTAGTAAACTAGCGATTAGCAGACGTCCACGTGTCGAACCTACATTGGCTACTTTATTTGCGAATGAAAGAATTACAAAATTAAACAGCATATTGAGTCCGATAATCAGCTCTCCATACATAGGACGCCCTCCCTATGAATAACATTAGCATGCATGTATTGAAATGTTTGTCGGATTGAGCAATGAAATAAAAAAAACATTCGACAATTATTTTCATATCGGGATTATATGATTGGTCATTTACAAGTATGAGTTGTTATAGAATTCTTCTATGAAATTCGCTTCGGCGCTAAAGAAAGATTGATCTGTATCTTTCCGCACTTGGTGGATGCCTCCCGCGAGAAGCCAGACAGAAGATCACTGTCCTTTATCAAAGCCTGTATAATTTCTGTAAAGTGCACAGAAATTATACAAACCGAACCCTTCGCTGTTCGGTTGGCTACCACTCGGGAGGCGTCTACGCTGGATTGTTCTTGTATATTGTTGTCGTCTCTAATTTGGGAATGTTGATTTAGATAATTTGTAAATAAAAGTTCTTTTTAAGACTATCAGAAAAAATAATTCTTTTGATACACTTTAAGCGAATATGGACTTCTATATTGGTAAGAAATATGCACCTATTAACTTACTTCGTACATTGAAATTAGTCGATTGGAGTGCAGGGTAGCGACTCCCGCGGAAATAAGCGAGACAGCTGAGACCCCACAGGAGCAGCACTTGCGACGAGTAGGCTCAGCGCTCGCCCGCAGGAAAGCGTCCGCCCGGAACGGAAAGCGACGATCCCTGTACTAATGAATGTTCCAGTACAAATACAAACAAAAAAAAGACTTTCTAGTAAGTTATAAACCTACTAAAAAGTCTTTTATGTTTATTTACGGCGTTGACGGTTACGTAAAAACGTTGGAATATCTAATCCGTCATCGGCGTGGTTATTTTGTTGTTGACGAACAGGCTCTGGTTCTTGTTGTTGGTACTGCTCCTGCTCCTCACGTCGTGGTTGTTGACGTGGACGTTCAATCTGCTGTTCACGAGGTTGCGGACGACTCTGAGTCGTTGCACTGAAGCCAGAGCTTCTTGTAGGGCGTGTTGCGACTAATTGCTCCTCAGTAAACCCTGTTGCAATGACCGTTACGATAATTTCATCTTTTAAGTTATCATTAATGACAGAACCGAAAATCATGTTGACATCTTCATCCGATGCAGACGCAACAATATCCGCCGCTTCTTGTACTTCAAAGAGACTCAGATTCGATCCACCCGTAATATTCATTAGAACACCTTTTGCACCATCGATAGACGTTTCAAGCAATGGACTTGAAATGGCTTTTTTGGCTGCTTCTGAAGCACGGTTTTCTCCTGTTGAAACACCAATCCCCATTAGCGCTGAACCCTTATTTGACATGATTGTTTTTACGTCAGCAAAGTCAAGGTTTATTAGGCCAGGGACCGCAATTAAATCAGAGATACCTTGTACACCTTGTCGAAGTACATTATCCGCTTCGCGGAACGCTTCGAGCATTGGCGTGTTTTTATCGACAATTTCGAGTAATTTATCATTCGGAATAACAATTAGCGTATCTACGGATTCCTTCATCGCAGTAATACCGCCAATGGCTTGCGTTTGACGTTTGCGTCCTTCAAAAGTAAATGGTCTAGTTACTACACCTACCGTTAGCGCACCTAGCTCCTTTGCAACTTGAGCGATTACCGGCGCAGCACCTGTACCTGTACCCCCGCCCATTCCGGCAGTCACAAACACCATATCTGCACCACGTAGTGCCTCTTCAATTTGTTCCTTACTTTCATCCGCTGCCTTTTTCCCAACTTCTGGATTAGCTCCAGCGCCAAGACCGCGCGTTAGTTTCGTTCCAATTTGTAATTTAACTTCTGCAGATGATAGATTGAGTGCCTGAGCATCTGTATTCACCGCGATGAACTCTACGCCTTCTACTCCATGCTCTATCATTCGGTTTACAGCATTATTCCCCCCGCCTCCAACGCCTATTACTTTTATGACTGCGAGTGAGTCATCGTTCGTTTCAAATTCTAGCATCGTTACTCCTCCTTATCCTACTTACAAGATTGTTCGTTTATAGTATTCAATTATTCGAAAAAGTTATCGAAAACTTTCTTTGCCCGATTAAACAAACCAGGTTTGTTTGCATGTTTTCTTTCAGGTTGTCTATTCGAGTGGGTATGCGTTGTTGCAGATGCCTCGACAAGCGAAGCGGGCGGCGCATCGGAAGTTGCACCAAAATAAGCCTCATGCATATAAGCATATTGGATAAGCCCGACTGCAGTCGTATACATTGGTTCCCTTACACCAATGAATTCTGGTGTATGTACACGAACGCGCGATTTTAATATATGTCTAGCTAACTGAAGAATTCCGTCAAGCTTTGTAATTCCACCAGTTAAAACTACTCCGCCAGGCAAATCATGAACCCCCATCTTATATAGTTCTTCTAAGACAAGTTCAAAGAGCTCTGCTAATCTTACTTCAATAATCTCTGATATGTACCTTTGGCTGTATTGATCCTTTGAGTCGGCTCCGATTACCGGAACCTCGAAAAGTTCATCGTCAGAGGCATCATCATAAAATGCATGGCCATATTGATGTTTGATTTTCCTAGCTTGTTCGGTTGGTGTTTTTAAAATAATCGATAAATCTTTTGTTATGTGGTCACCACCGACAGGTATAACGCTTGTAGACATGAATCGATCATCACCAAAAATCGAAATGGTCGTCGAACCTCCACCTATATCGATAAATGCAGTTCCGTGATTTTTTTCATCATCTGAGAGCGCAAATGTTCCCGCAGCCAAAGGCTGTAAAAAGATATCGCGTATTGTTAATCCGGCGCGTTCAACGCATCGTAAGATATTATGAAGTAAGGTCTTAGATGTGGTAAACAACGTTCCGTCCATTTCTAAACGGACGCCAATCATACCTCTCGGATCTGTTATTTCTCCATAATCATCTACTATAAATTGTTTTGGGATAATATTAACAATTTCTCGTTCTGGAGGAACAGACATCACTTGGGCCGATTGCATAACCCGATCAAGATCCTCGTCTGTAATTTCGCGATTCTCTGAACTAACCGCTACTACGCCTTTAACGTCTTGAAGTACAACTCCATTGGCTGGTATGCCTAGAATTACTTCATGAATTTGCATACCTGTCATTCGCTCAGCTTGGTCAACAGCTTTTTTAATCGATTCGACAGTGGCGTCAATATCAATTATTGTTCCTTTGCGAATTCCGGCTGATTGAACGTTCCCTACTCCAATAACATGTAGAGTCCCGCCATCAACTTCACCAATTAGTACTTTTACTGATGATGATCCTATATCTAATGAAACGTACAATTCTGATTGGTTCAATGACTGGCACCTCCAAATTCAATTGTTATATACCATTCTATTGCATTATAACAGTATTGTCTAAATAATTTTGGCATAATGTAAATGTTTCCTTTCATTTGGCATTTTCCACATTGGAATCTTGTCTTTTTTCCGTCCATTTGGCAAGAAGAATTCTACGGATAACCGCGATATTTTGAAATAATCGTACACCAAATGCAAATATAGCTGCTAAATATAAGTCTACGCCAAGATGTACGCCCAAAAATGCAAGACCAGCTGCAAGCGCGATGTTAAAGAAAAATCCTGAAACAAATACCTTATCATCATACACTTGCTGTAAATGGGCGCGTATACCGCCAAACAAAGTATCCAGCGCAGCTAGAACGGCGATCGATAAGTAATTGCCATAAACTTGCGGGATATGTAGATCTGATAATAGTCCAAGCGTTACACCAAGTATCAACCCTAAAATTGGCAACCACATGGTCATTCCCCTTTCGGCAATTCTTTTAAGAACAAATTAGTGTATCGCTCTTTCCAGCCACGGATTTTAATTTCATTCTTAGGCTCACCAATTTCTAAGTTTAAATTATCAAGATAAAAATCATCATGAATTTCTGAAGCATGCAATGTATTAAAAAGTTTTTCAGCGTCAGCGAAGGTTTGGGTTATAATCTTCAAATTTATTGGTGGGACCGATACATTCAAGCCATCCACAGTTGTTTTTCCGTTAATATCCCGAATTGAACTTAACGTGGTGAATCTTTTTCCGTCAATTTCGATAGAATTTCCTTTTATGCGATTTATCTCATTAATAAAGCGCGTTAGTAAGTCTGGGGAAATTCCCTCAATAGGCAACCCGAATGCTACACTTTCCATGGAAGGACGTATTTGAATGACCAACCCTGGGCCTTCGATATCCGTCATGCCCGCTTGTTCATAAAGGTTGTCCACTGTTTCCAAAAGTACTTTTCCGGCATTTTCTTCTTTTGAAGCTTCGTATGTATCGATTGTCTTATCCAATTCGCGGAGGTCACTTAGTAATTCAGAGTGGATTTTCTTTTCGGCAGCTAATTCCTGCCGAATTGCCCAAACGTCTCGTGTATCACGCACTTCAGGTTTTTTCACTGTATTATACTGAACAGCAACCATAAACCCTACTATGAGCAAAACAATCGAGAATTTGAATTGATTTCGCACCTGGGCTTCCTCCTTCGCGTCTAGCTTATTCCCCCAAAGCCGCCAATTTCATTTCTTTAATTTGCTCTGTCGTAACGACAATGTTATCGCGTATTAAACCGTCGATAACCCCTCCCTTTAAATATAAAGAAGAAGCTAGTACATCTGAATCACCGATGGCTTCGATTACAAATGGAGCCGGAAATGTTTTTCCATCCACCGTAATCACCGGGCCTGTACACTTTATAAAGGAGTTTGCTGTAATCCGTTGACCATTGATTGACAAACCTTGCGCCCCTGAGATTCTTAATTCATTTATAACTTTAAAAATGTGACTCTCATGGACAATATAATCATTTGGATTTTGTTCTACTGGATCATAATCCGCATCTTTCAGTATTATTTTGATACCCGGACCAGTAGCAGGAATTACACCAAGCAGCAAGCGAAGATCTTTTGCTTCTTCAACTAAGTCAGCATGAGCTTTCTCCTTAGCGGAAAATGATTGCTCATAGGACCGTATACCTTCCTGCTTGACGCCGATTTCATCGGAAAGTTCCTTATTTCGTTCTTTTTGTAAAATTAATTCTTCTCGATATTTTTCTTCCGCTAAGAATGAATCAGATACCGGACTCATTGTCTCCTTACTTTTCCCCAATGTCTTATAGGAAAATGCAAGGATAAAACCTAGCACTAAAAATACGATTGAAAATAAAATATGCCAACCTTTTTTCCTGTAGGCATCATTCATCTTCTTCGGCACTCACATCGCCCTCCTCACTTATACCGTATACTTTACTATATGGCGTGAAAAATGTGCCGACTTCCATATCGATTACGCCTTTTTCGTGATCATGCAATTGTGCTGTGATTTCTGGATAATAAGCCATCTTTTCAGCGAAAGTCGAAATCATGGCACGCACTTCGTATCCATCATACATAAAAATCGTCAAGTCTGTTGAGCCATGTTTATCGTCATTCATAATGATTTCTGAAATTAATTGATAGACATTATTTTCTATCTTTAAGAGTTGCTTCGTTATTTTCTTCCTGCTCACGGAATCGTCAAAACCATTTAGGATAGGAGCTTTGTCACTTGGCTTTAATTCATCTGCTGAAAATGTTTCGCCATTTGCAAGTAATAACTTAAATTGACCTTCCTTTTCCAAATAGCCTATCGTATTCCATTCAGTAATATTAATATCAATATCATTAAGCCATTTTCGAGTAATAGAAACTTCTTTTACAGTTTCGAGGTTGCCAAGAACTTCCTCGGTCTTATTTCTGGTAAATCCCCAAAAAGACTTGTCCTTTATTAGACCGCTCGTTTCTATGTAAAATTCTTTATCATGTAAATTATTCCCTGTCACTGTTACATTATTAATTTTGCTGAAGGGTGATTGAAAATAAAGAATGACGAGGAGAGCTAAAGCAAAGATTGACAATATAAAGATGAATTTTTTATTGGTTCTTCTGCGCCTTTTCTCCCGCATTGACGGAATTCGTTCTTCTATATCGATGACTTTCTCCATATTGCTCCCCTCCTATTCACTATGTTTTTTCATTCATAAAATGCATGACTACTCCAACTGCTATCCAAGTCGTCATAAGTGATGAACCACCATAACTGATAAACGGCAGCGTCACCCCCGTGACTGGCAATAAACCTGAAACTACACCGATGTTTAAAAAGGTTTGGAATAGAATCATTGACCCCATACCGGTTACAGCAAGAAATGAAAAGCGGTCCTTTGATCTTATGGCAATTCCAAATGTTGCTACGAGAAGCACTATGAATAATGAAATTATTATCGTAGCCCCTAAAAACCCTGACTCTTCTGCAATAATCGAGAAGATGAAATCATTCTGAGGCTCAGGCAAATACAAATACTTTTGCCGACTATTTCCATAACCATGTCCAAAAAGGCCACCTGGAGCAATTGCAAATAAGGACTGTATGCCTTGAAATCCAGTGCCCAGTGGGTCGTTCCATGGATCGATATATGATTTTATGCGATCGAGTCGATACGATGCCGCTGCGATTAACCCGATAAATGCAACCAAACCTGTAACACCAATTATTGTAAAAAAACGTAATGAATAACCGGCTACAAATAACACGATGAACGCTGAAACGACTAGAATGACAGTTGAACCAAGGTCGGGTTGTAACATGATTAACCCGGCTGGCAGTAAAATAATACCTATATCCTTAAGATTGAAGACGTATTTTCCTTTGCTTCTAAACCGAAGACTACTTGCAAGTTTAGTAATCACAGTTATTTTAGCAAATTCCGCTGGTTGTAAACTCAACGGACCAAATACAATCCAACTTTGTGAACCATTACGAAAAGCACCAATACCGGGTATCTTAACTGCGATTAGGGCCACTATCACAAGCCAATAAATAATCGTCCACGTTTTTTCTTTTGATGTCAGCGGGCTTTTCATGATAAATAATGCAATGCCCATGGATACTACCATATGAATCGATTGTTTGATAATAAAAGGAGAAGAATTTGCGTAATAAACGGTACCCCAATAAGAACCTGCGGAATGGACAAAAGCCAATCCTATACACGATAATGCGATTGCCGATAAGACAAACGCTATCTTCAATTTCTTTTCCAGTTAACGCATCCTTCCACGGTCAGTATTTTATACTTAAAGGGACATGACTGCCTCTATAAACGCATCGCCGCGAACTTCAAAGCTGACATATTGATCCCAACTTGCGCTTGCGGGAGATAATAAAATAACATCTCCAACTTCGGAAAGGGCATGCGCAAGGCGTACGGCATCTTCCATAGTTCCCGCATTTAATATTTGTTCAATACCGCATGAAGATGCAAATTCAGCAAATCGTTTCTGAGTTTCACCAAGCGCTACGACTGCTTTCACGTTTCCCATAAATGGTCTTAACTCTTCGAAGGAATGACCCCGGTCTAATCCGCCAGCTATCAATATAGTCGGCACGTCAAAAGCAGCAAGCGCGCTTTTGGTAGCCAATGTATTGGTAGCTTTAGAGTCATTGAAATATTTTCTGCCTTGTAACTCTTTCACATACTGCATCCGGTGCTTAACCCCTGTAAATGATGCTAACACATCTTCAATCGCATCTTTATTACAACCCATTAATATTGCGGCTGCTGTTGCAGATAAAATATTTTCAAGATTATGCTGCCCTGGCAATTTAATAATAGAACGGTTAATAAAAGGCGTCCCGTTCCAATATATATAAGTTTCATCGACAGATATACCGATTTCTTTTTTCTCACTAACTGAAAAAGGAATTAATATCGCCCGTGATTTCATGGCAATCTCGCGAACGGCTTCTTGTTCCTCATTGTATATAAAAAAGTCATCTTCAAGCTGATTATTCGTGATTTCTGCTTTTGCTTCAGCATAAGCATCCGATGTTCCGTGATAATCTAGATGCGCATCATAAATATTTGTCAAAATCGCTATTTTCGGTCTAAATGTTTCTGTCCCCATAAGTTGGAAGGAGGATGCTTCAAGCACAATGACATCGTTCGGAGTTGCATGTTCTGCAACTGAACAGGATACTGTACCAATATTCCCCGCAATTAATGGACGCTTTTTACCAATGCTAAGCATATGAAACAGCAAGGTTGTTGTTGTTGTCTTGCCATTTGACCCCGTTATTCCGATGATTTGCGCTTCGCTAATTTTATAGGCAAGCTCGATTTCCGTCCAAACTGGAATTTCCCTTTTGATTGCGTCCATAACCACTGGATTGGTATAAGGTATGCCTGGATTTTTAATGACTAAACTAAATCCTTCATCTAAAATCCCTATAGGATGACCACCACAAATAACTGAAATATCATCAGCTCGTAACTCTGCAGCTTCTTTATTCCCATTCTCAGGGGAAGAGTCATTGACAGTGATATCAGCGCCTAATGAATGGAGTAACTTCGCCACTGCATATCCACTTTTCGCAAGCCCAAGAATCAGTACTTTTTTATCTTTAAATTGCATTGTATTCTTCATCTTATAACACCTCCAACAGTACAGGTACGATTGCCGCTAAGGCTGCAACACCCCAAAATACAAGGACAATTTTCCACTCCGACCATCCAGATAATTCGAAATGGTGATGGATGGGGCTCATTTTAAATACCCGTTTACCTGTCAATTTAAAGCTAATGACTTGGATTATTACTGATAAGGTTTCAACGACGTAAACAATACCAACTAATAATAACAAAACTTCTTGCTTGATAAGGATTGAAATCATGGCAAGAGCTCCCCCCAGCGCTAATGAACCAGTATCGCCCATAAACACTCTGGCAGGCTTGCTGTTGAAGAAGAGGAAGCCAAGCATGGCACCCGAGACCACAAATGTAAATGTAGCTATATCTTCTTGCCCGTAATGAAGTGCAAGTACACCAAACGCCGCGAAGGATATTGCAGAACAACCTGCAACAAGACCATCAAGTCCGTCCGTAATATTGACAGCATTGGAAAAACCAACGAGCCAAAATATTAGAAATGCAATATACATAATTCCAAGATCAATATTAATCGCCGTAAACGGAATAGCTACTGTTGTTTCAAACGGACCCATTTGCAACAGAAAAAACGCAATAATCGCAACGATGATTTGGCCAATCAACTTCTGTAATGAGGTTAAACCAAGGTTTCTTTTTAACACTACAATGATGAAATCATCTAAAAATCCAATCAATCCAAAGCCTACAAGAATTAATAACAATACAATTGTAGGTGTCGTCAAAACATCATCGTATATGTAATCCAGTATAAGGGTTGATAGGATAATTGAAGTTAGGAAAATAAGCCCGCCCATCGTCGGCGTTCCCGCCTTTTTCTGATGGGCTTTCGGGCCTTCTTCACGAATGCTTTGACCAAACTTCATTCGTCTTAGGGCTGGTATGATTAAGAACCCCGATATTATTGATATGGTAAATGCGACAGCCATTGCCGTCAACGTAGTAGCGAGTGTCATGATTTTTCTCCTTCTATTTCTGAAACAGTTATGAACTTAATACTGGTTCAGACTTCGCATAAATTTTTATGGGCATTCATTGTTCATCAACCCAAATGTCATTCTGTATAAACGTGAATAATATCGTCAACAGTGATAAGCGTATCGATTGCAGGAAGTTGATGTTTAACTTTTTCACCATTACCATGCCATTCGATTCGATACGTATAAAGTTGGTTGCGGACGGTCTCCCTTGTCATTCCAGTGAGATCCGGCACCCGATGAGTGATTGCATCTCCCCAACGATATTCTTTTTCAAGTTGATTTTCCCGCTTTGTAATACCGACTACCGGTGCTATTTCTTCGATAATTCTTCCTACAATCGGTGCGGCGATTACGCCTCCGAACTGAACAGAGTTTTTTGGATTATCAATGGCGACATAAACGAGAAGTTCTGGATCATCAGCAGGTGCAAACCCGATAAAGGAAACGATATATTCGCCGTCTTTATAATGTCCGTCTACCACTTTTTGCGCGGTACCTGTTTTTCCGCCAACGCGAAGTCCATCTGTATACGCATTACGTCCAGAACCGTTTGCGACAACTGACTCCAATGCATGCCTAACCTCTTTAGATGTTTCTTCGCTGATGACTTTCTTTTTAAGTTCCGGACCGAATTTTTGAATCGACTTTCCATTAGCGTCTACAATTTCTTTTACAATATACGGCTTATAAAGATTACCGCCATTAATTGCTGCGGCAACGGCTTGAACTTGTTGAATCGGCGTTACCGAAATACCTTGACCGAACGCAGTTGTCGCTTGTTCGACGGGTCCAAATCCCTCTTTTGAAAATAAAATACCTTTGGATTCTCCGGCAATTCCTGAACCTGTAGTTTGACCAAACCCGAAATCCCGAATGTATTTATCTAATTTATCTCCGCCTAAACGTCTGCCCATTTCTACAAAACCCGGGTTACATGAGTTTTCAACGACCTCTAAAAATGTTTGGGAGCCATGGCCTTCTCTTTTCCAACAACGAAGTCTTGCATTGGCAACCATCGTATAACCAGGGTCGTGAAACTGTCCTTTTTCTAAGTCTATCAATTGCTCTTCTAAACTAGCAGCAAGTGTAATTATTTTAAAAGTAGAACCCGGTTCAAATGTCATCCATACTGGCAAATTACGATTATAAATACTAGGATCTATTTTTTGATATTCTGCTGGATGAAAAGTCGGGAAAGATGCTACAGATAATAATTCGCCAGTTTTGGGATTCATCACGATAGCAAGTGCTTGCGTCGCTTCAAATTTCTCCATTGCTTGTTGCAATTCACGTTCAACAACTTTGTGAATTCGAAGATCTATGGTTAATTCGACAGTAGCACCTTTATCTCCTGTTCTAAACCCGTCATCTACATGTGGTAAAGGAACACCCTTCGCATCTGTATATAATCGAATTCGATCACCGGTACCTTGTAGAATTTCATCATAAGCATACTCAATTCCTGCCAGTCCTTGGCCATCGTATCCCGTAAACCCTAGTAATCGTGATAACAACTCTTTGTTTGGATAATGCCTAACAAAATCCACGCCTGTATACAGACCCGCAATTTGTAGTTTGGCAATCTCATCCGCTTGATCCTTCGAAATGTTTTTCCCTTCAGGAGCTATTTTAACCATATAGGTTTTCTTTGATAGTTTCTCCTCAAGAGCTGCAACATCCGTATTCAAAATCCTCCCCAGTGTCGTGGCAACATCTTTTATATCTTTATTTTGGGAAGGCATAAAATAAAGCGTCGGCGCTAATTGGTTCCCGACAATTAGTTCGCCATTTCGATCTATAATGTTACCACGCATTCCGCCAAAAGGAATTTCAAGATCCCAATTCTCTTCTGCTTTACTTTTAAGAAATTCATGCTTAATAATTTGAACTTGAAATAATTTTAGGATAACCATGCCAAATAACAAAATGAAAAAGACGAAGATTGCTCGCAATCTCTTTTTGGACTGTAACTCTATGATTTTACGCAGCGCTGACACACCTCACATTTTCTACTAACTTATGAAGTGGCATCGGGCGCTATTCGTCAACCGCCGATAATATCATCCATTTCTTCCGCGTCCTTTGGCTTTATTTTATAAATTTCTGATGGTCGTTGCAAATGGATAACAATGGGTTCATCTTCCCCTGGTACTGTTCCCGCTGTATGGCTTTGTTCGGTAACAAAACCGTCTCCCGTTATTCTTATATCTAGGCCTGATAACATTTTAAACGATAACAATGTTTTTTTCGACCATCCCGTGAAATCTGGCAATGTCGTTTGACCTTCCGTTGCTAATAATACGACAGATTCAGGTGAAAGTAGCGCGCCATTTTCTGGATATTGACTCGTCACTTTTCCGCCCTCACCGATTAGGACAGGTGAAAAACCATCTGTCTTCAGTTTCTCAATCGCTTTTTTAGAATCTTTTTTTACAAAACTATCTAGTTTATTCGTTTCAACGTCTTCAATATCATTCGGAACAATATTCAAGTACTTTAAACTACTTTCCATAATTGTAGTGAAAAGTTTCGATACAGGATCGGATCCATATTCTCCCGCCTTCAACTTAGGATGTTGCACTAATACATAGGTGACTAATTGCGGATCTTCAATCGGCGCCATTCCAATAAAGGAATATAGAAAATTAGAGCCACCGCTTAAATAACCGCCATTCGGACTTGGTATTTCAGCAGTTCCTGTTTTCCCCCCGACTGTATAGCCATTCAAAGCGAATCTTTTTCCCGTTCCTGCATCAGATGTAACTGTCGTCGCTAAAGCTTCTTTCACTTTTTGGGCTGTCTCTTTTGATATTGGCCGGCCTTTTTCTTCGGGCCCTTTACTCTCGACAATTTTCTTTGTATTCGGATTGTATATTTCATCAATCACATAAGGCTTCATCATCACTCCGTCATTTGCAATAGCCGTTACTGCTTGCATCATTTGCATCGGAGTTACCGTTGACCCTTGCCCGTAAGAAGTCGTTAACCTTTCGGAAGGAAATCGATCGAGGATTACGCCTGCAGATTCTTTCGGTAAGTCAATACCCGTTTTAGCCCCGAAACCAAACTTTTCCATATACTTTATGAATTCGCGGTCGCCTAACCGTTCCAATAAATAAGCCATTGAAACGTTCGATGAGCGTTGGAATCCTTCAAGAAAAGAAATTGTTCCCCAACCGCCACGAACGTGATCACGAATCGTACGATCGTAAAGCGTATATTGACCGGATTTAAAGGTCGCATTTGGATCCCATTTATTTTCTTCAATCGCTGCGGCCAAAGTGAATATTTTCATCGTAGATCCTGGTTCAATCGTATTTTCAACTGCTTCATTAAGCCAATTCGACGTCAAACCTTCACGTGTTGAAGGATCAAATGATGGCCGCTGGCTCATGGCTAGAATTGCGCCAGTTTTCGGATTGGCCACAATTACTGACATTTTATCCGGCGAGTATTCTTTATCGACTTCATTCATTGCATCTTCAACTATGTTTTGAATCGTTTTATCGATTGTAAGTTTAATATCAAGACCATCTTTAGCCGGCACAATTTGCTTGTCGGCTTTCGGGAGCGTAATTCCAAATCTATCAGACTTGAAGTTTACCTTGCCATCTTCCCCCGTCAATTGTTCATCGTAAGTTGCCTCAAGTCCCATTTTCCCTACTGTAGAAATGATGCCTTTATCATCTTCTTCCTCTTGGGCAAAACCGATTAAGTAAGACGCGAAATTCCCATTCGGATAAAATCGTTTTTGATATTCGATAAATTGTATTCCAGGGACTTTTTCCTCTCTTATTGCTAAAACAGTTTCATGATTAATATTTCGTCCCGCACTGCCAAATTCGACTTGTTTCTTTTTACCTTCTTTAATTTGCTCTTCACTTCTAGTCAATCTTTCAACCAACTCATCTTTTTCAAGCGGAAGGTATTTTGAAAGAACTTCGGCTGCCTTTTCTGGGTCATCAACATGTCGAGTTACCTTTGAATCACTTAAACCTTCATCCAATACCGCTACAAGCCGATAACTTAATGTATCGGATGCAATCAGCTCGCCGTTACGGTCAATAATTTTCCCGCGATCTGCGGTAAGTATCGATTCCCTAGCATATTTACTTTCGGCCATTGAAGCCAGGACTTTGCCTTCTGCTTCACCAGTAACCTGAATAAAAACAATCCTTCCAAATAATAAGAAAAAGAGCCCTCCATAAACGATAAACATTAGAAAGGCTCCCCATTGGAATCTGAATTTCTTCTTCATCGTCCAGGCACAACCTTAACGTTTTTTTCGTTTAGATTCAAACCGAGCTCCCTAGCTTTCTCCCATACTCTTTCATAGGTAGATTGCTCCTTCACTTGGATGGACAATTCCGTATTCTGTTTTGTTGTTTCCTCGATCTTCCCGCTAAGTGCTTGTACTTCTCTGTTCACATCATTTAATTGGCTTTCAGTATGTAAGATCATTGATGCGAAAAGAACGAGGACAGCTGTAAATAACACAAAAAGGAATTTCTCCCCGGTTGAAAACAGCTTTTTGCTACGCCTGATTTTCGGTTGTTGTTTTGGTAAATCATGTGTTTCATATTCTCTTTGCGGTGAAACCATCACTCTTTGCTCTATCGCCATTCGTTATCCCCCTCTTCAATTTCTTTCGACAATCCTCAATTTAGCGGATCTGGCACGTTTGTTTTCTTCGATTTCATTTGGATCTGGAATAATTGGTTTTCTCGTAATTTGCTTTAATAAAGGTTTCATTCCATCAGGAATTATCGGTAGATTACGCGGCATTTCTGGTAAAGAAGATGCTTCGCGAAAAATCGCTTTACATAACCGATCCTCTAATGAATGGAACGTGATTACGCAAACTCTACCGCCGGGATTTAGCAATGTAATTGCATCGGAGATAGAATCTTCTGCCGCCCCTAACTCATCGTTGACAGCAATTCGTACTGCTTGAAACACTCTTCTTGCTGGATGTCCCCCAGTACGTCTTGTTGCAGCGGGAATTCCACTCTTCACCAATTCTGCAAGCTGTGCAGTTGTTTCAATAGGAGATTCTTCACGGGCCGCCTCAATCTTTCTTGCAATCCCCTTTGAAAACTTTTCTTCTCCGTAGCGGAAAAAGATTCGAACCAGATCTTCATAAGACCAATCATTAATCACGTCATAAGCTGTCAATGTCGCTTCCATATTCATGCGCATGTCGAGCGGCGCGTCATGATTGTAGCTGAATCCACGTTCGGGTGTATCAAGTTGCGGTGATGAGACACCTAAATCATAGAGAATGCCATCAACATGGGTTATGCCAATGTTCGCAAGTTCTTCTTTTAAATACCTAAAATTCGAATGAATAAAAGTAACGTTTGTTAAATAATCTTTAAGTCGTTCTTTTGCAACTTCGATAGCGGAAGTGTCCTGATCAAAACAAATGAGACGACCTTTTTCTGAAAGTCTTTTCACAATTTCTATACTATGCCCTGCGCCACCAAGTGTGCAGTCAACGTATATGCCGTCTTCTTTTATATTTAAACCATCGACGGCTTCCTCGAGCAATACCGTTGTGTGATTGAACAATTAAGTCCGCCTACTTTCTTAAGTTAAAAATCAAAGTCGATAATGTTTTCTGCAATGTCATTGAAAGATTCTTCGGATTCGTCATAGTAAGTATCCCATAGTGGTTTCGACCAAATTTCAATACGACCGGATACACCGATAACAACACAATCTTTTTCGACTTTCGCATAGTTACGCAGTGATGCTGGGATGTTAATGCGGCCTTGCTTATCCAATTCAACTTCTGTTGCTCCGGAAAAGAAAAATCGGGTAAATGCACGCGCATCTTTCTTCGTTACAGGTAAGGCTTTAAGCTTTTCTTCGAGTATTTTCCATTCATCCATAGGATAACCAAAGAGACAGTTATCTAGGCCACGAGTCAACACGAAATTACCACCCAAATGTTCCCTGAATTTTGAAGGAACGATTAGGCGACCTTTTGTATCTACTGTGTGTTGATATTCACCCATGAACATACTCTTCACCCCACCATGTAAAATAAATGTACCACATCCCCCCACATTCCTCCACCACTAATCGGTATTTCTTTCTGTTTTCGTTGAAAATGTGTAAATAGTACTTGTTTCAATGAGATAATATCGCGATTTCTTAGACTTAGTAACCTTGTGGAGGAGTTTCCCTATTTAAAGAAAAAACAAGTGTCTCAATCTATAAATTAAAACGGTAATAGATAAGAAATGTTAAAGATGTTAGAATTGTATGAGATATTTTTTTAATTTTAATAATTTTAGATGTATAGAAGGGGGAAATTATCATGAGGAAGTCGAAGATAATTATCAGTATGTTAATTGGTATTTTTTTAGTTGGGTGTTCAGTAAAAGAAGAAGTTAAGGAAGAATCGCTTGTAGATACGCCACAAGAAATAGGGAAACCATTCGATTTCGGTGTCCATAACGAAAATTCAGCTTATGGTGGCATCATAGATACGTATTGCTGGGATCAGGAGGAAGATGATAAAACTTGTTCAATCGAACCTACCCCACCGCAGGAACTTTTAAAGGGGGAAACTCACATGAGCGTGGCTCAAGAAGCAGAAGTTTCTTTCTCTTTTATTGCATCAGACAAGGACCGTCTCTATTTAACTAGTCCAGAAGAGTTTGTATTAATCCAGACAGGAAAAGACGAAGAATCTACTTTCGAAGTAATCAACCAAAAATTCACTGCCCCCAAAGGAAAAGGCGTCTATTATTATTCAGCTATCCTCACATGGGATGGTGATTTAAAAGGAAAAGCCATCTATGCTTTTTCTTTGTCGATACGATAGCCGCAGAAAAAATGTCACTCAGCTTTTTTAGCGGAGTGACATTTTTTCAGTTTTTTAATCAATTTTGCTTGTTTTAATTTTTAGCGAAGCCATGATGTAAAATACAACTGTCAATAAAAGAATTACTGGTATCCCTTGATACCACTCGCTTCCATTTTGCACGATAATTGTTTTTTCTGGTAACAAGTATTGAAACGGGTTAAGCCATGCAAAAGCTGGCCACGTCATGAACGATGTGACGACATAGCCCCCAACCAGCGCACCCAATAAAACAAACAGCGTTAACAAAGTATGCTTAAACAGCAGACCAAATAATAAATAAAGGGCAATTACCATGACCATCGTGACCGTCAAAACAAATAATCCTTCAGTTAAAAATTCAGAAATCGTTATAAAATCAATTTGAGTGTTTCTTTCGATGAGAATTGGATAATTAAATGCTCCCTTTTCCCCAAAAATAAATCCAATTAGGGTAATTATCCCGAGAATAACCCCTGTCGTAAACAAATAGACGATGACAGAACTCCAAAACTTACTCATAATAATCTGCGTCTTTTTTAACGGCTGAGTAAATAATAGATTTATGGAATGATTTTCATACTCCCCCGAAAGGATTTCACCAATCATGAGGACCAAAATAATAATTGCCCCAAAGTTAATATACATATCAACAATATGCTTCATAAAATTCGGTAACACTAAGCTATACATTGGATGTTCGGGTTTAATATCATCCGCCAATAATTTTTCATTCATGGCAAGCCTTTGTTCGATCTCCTTAAAAGAGAATGGATGGTCGCCGCCTTCTTCTTTGTATTTCACAGTATCCAATAGCGCTTGGTTTTGAAGTGTTAGTTTTGCTTTCCAATCATCTCCTGGGTTCGCCGCCCTTAAGTCATACAGCGAGATAAGCATAGTAGACGTAATATTCTTTAGTAATTCTGCTTTTTCATTTTCCGGATCTTGTTCTATTTCTAATCCATGTATTCTCGATTTTCCCTGGGCGGTGTTGATTTGTGATTCTATCTCTCTTAGTTCTTCTTTTTCGATATATTCCTGAAATGTAATATTACGCAGAAAAAGAGCGCTGATGCCAATGATAATTAGCAATAACAGGTATATGAATTTTTTACTAAAGAAAACCTTTTTTAATTCGAAGGTTAGTAATTTCATACAGATTTCTCCCCTGCAAATAACTCTTGGTACCGCTTCTCCGCTCCTACTTTTTCATTCTCAATATTTTCGATAGTGATAGAACTTTTATTGAGCTGCGTGATAAATGTTTGTAGATCAATATCTGTTTCGAGAAAACCTATTTGATTTTTATCATTGATGGTAAAAGGTGTTTTTTGTTCTTCCAATACTTCTTTCGCCTTTTCCAAATCATTTACGGTAATCAAATAGTAATTTGTCGCTAGGTCTTGAAGTGACTCTTTCAGAAGTGCACCATCTTTCATGAAGTAAATCGTATTTGTCAATCGGTCAATTTCATCGAGATTATGTGAAGATAGAATAATAGTCGTCCCTTCTTGATATAACTCCAGCAAAATCTTTCGCATATTTATAGCGCTTGTTGGATCTAGTCCGTTCAATGGCTCATCCAATAGCAATATTTTTGGCTCGTTAATAATTACCATCGACAGCAATAAATGTTGCTTCATGCCGAGTGAATAATTTCTAACTCGTTTCTTTATGTAATCTGCCATTCCAACCCGTTCGGCGACTTCCTGAATTTTAGTTAACGGGATTTTTTGGACATGGCAGATGAATTTCAAGTGATCGTAGCCGGTCAAATCCCCATATAAAATACGATTGTCTTGTAAATAGGACAATTCATAAAAAAGAGATGTGTCCGTATGTTTTTTCCCTAGGATTTCGACGTTCCCTTCATTGAACGAAAGAAGATTTGTCATACAATTGAGTAATGTCGTCTTTCCAGATCCATTGGGGCCGACTAACGCGATAATTTGCGGCGACTCCACTGTTATATCAATTCCTTTTAACACCGTCTGCTTCTTATATTTTTTTTTTAAATTGCTAACTTGAACAATCATCTCATCACTCCCAATTCAATTTTTCGTTAACGACCAAATTTATATTGCATGACAGAAACGATATAGGTCACAAATAAAATAATGAAACTAGATACCCCTAACGAAATTAGCCCATTCATATAGGAAAAATCGAAGTTCTTTAATGTTACAGCTAATTCCATCGTCATCACTTGCGGCACTGAAAAGTAATAAAATGGTATATACGGCGCCAAGCTAAACAAGACGGATCCTTCACTTAGTTTAATGCCTATAATGATGGTGGCGATTGTTAATCCAAGCGCAATAGATGCCCTTTTCGTTAAAATTGAATAGAGAAATAGAATGGAATAACAAAAGAGTAGAATCATAAAAAATAGGAATGCTGACTTTAAAATAAATGTGCTCATATTCATAAAAAAGTATGAATACGCTTCCCCGTAAATTAAAACTGGATAATTCCAATAGCCAAACGAATCAAAAACCGTTCCGAGTATTAATGAAATAATACTTGCGCCTACGAGAATAAATACGCTTGATAATAGTACGGTTAAAAACTTGCTCAGCAACACTTTATCTCGACGAATTGGCTGGGTTTGCAGTAAATGAATCGGCCCGCTTCTACCTAATCCTTCTTTCGTCACGATATCCCCGAATAGAAAAAGGAAAAATACCGCGCCGGATACGCCAAAAAGAATTCGAAATAGGTGGTTTAGATAATACATTCCAGCGGACGAATATTTAGTACTAAGCTTGACAAGCCAGGCTTTATGTTCCTCTTCGCTAATACCGTCGACTTGAAAATTCACATCATAGAATGTCATATGAGACCAGAAATCATATCGAAGTACAGGGTCAATATTTCTTTCTATTAACCACCTATACCCTTCAAGGCGCGTCTCCATTGTAAAAGGCGTCGGCCAAGATGAAGTGTAATAATCATCTTTTGTATAGGCGGATAAACGATCTTCATCTTCTGCGATGGCTAGTTCCAGAAGTGTCGTCCAATCATTTTCCTGGAGCGCTTTCAGTTTTATTTCATCTTTTTTGCTCCATTCTCCCCAAAACTCTAGCTCATCTTCAATCTGTTTTTTTCCCTGCTCATCACTCGCATCTAGCGACTCCCTTAATCTCTCAAGGTTTTCATTATTGGATTGAACAGTGCTTTCTGCATCTACTATTAAATCTTCAACTCTTATTGTATTCAGGTTTATAAATACATAGTAAGCAACTATAAAAATGCAAAAACCTAGTAGTATCATTCGAAAGAAATTTGATTTAATTATTTTGGTCATTTCAAAATGTATTAATTTGATCATGGAATCATCCCCATTTCTTTCGATAGAATATAGTACACAATACTAGTCCCCCTTCTAGTCATGTTTTCAAGTTATTGAAACGAGTTTGATAATTCAATCATTTATGCTATCCGAGTTTTCTCCTATAGTCAATAGACCTAATATATAAAAATCCTAATGACAAAAGCGCAAGGCGCCCGTTTAGCCGTGAGGAGAAGAATGCGGGTCAATTCCTCCTTGCTGGAGAACTTTAAATAAAGGCGCTCTTTGCCAAAGAAGGATGCAGTTCAATCCTTCCTACGTCTTAAAGCCTGAAGCGACTCGAGGGGCTGGCGCCTGGAGCTAGACGTGAAATATCTACGTTAGAAGAGATCCACAGTCAATAAGCTTTTAGTTTCCTAAGCAATTAAAAAACACGCCAAACCGCATGAAGATGCAGATTGGCGTGTTACTTGTTAAATGTGAATTAACTTATGAGTTCCATCAAATTCCAATGAAAGTTCTAATAAATCTTTAATGAGGGTTGGACCATATACATTCATGTATTTATATGGCGTGTAACTTCGTTCTTGCAGACCATTGTTTGGATATAAATCTGTTTCAATAAGACTAAATTTACGAAGCGCAACTTCATGTTTGATGATTACCGCTTCCTCGGATTTTTCTTTTAAATAGTTGAACTGCAGTTTATGGAAATTCAAGTTCTTTTTCAAAATATCCTTCATCATACGTTCATCGGAATCTATTGTACGACTGATTTTTTCGTATTCCTTTTTCAGAACTTTTTCCGCCTCGATTACTGCTTGTTCAAATTGTTTATTTTGCAATGTCGCGATAAATTCCGCGCGTGCTCCCGCGACTTCACCTGAAATGACATCTTGGAATGTCAATGATTTCTCTTTTAGCGCTTTGCAGGTATCTCTCGGAACGAGTGTTAACGATAACCGCGGGACAATGATTGGCATTTTTATACCGATTTGGTGAAATGCTTCTTTCAGCAAAGCCCAATACGTAATTTCTCCAGGCCCACCTACGAATGCGAGAACCGGAAATATCAGATCTTGCATTATAGGTCTAGTTGCGACGTTATTACTTAATAGAAATGGCGACTCCTTTGCGATTTCCAACATTTCTTCGGTAGTAAATCGAAGTCCTGCACTATCATTCACGTAGAACTCATCTCTTCGCGTCAGTAACATCCGACCAGTTTCATGTACATAAAATAAATGCGAAGCATCCCCTTCAGCATCAAACGGCCTCCCGTATCCTTCAGAATCGAACATTGATTCCTTATCGACAATGGCTGCAGCAATGTTTTCCGATTCATGAATAAGTAGTTGGAAATAATCGCTTTCCAGCTCACGTAACGGTTTGTATGCCGAATCGATGAATAATAATCCTTCCTCTGCAAAGAGACCATTCATCAATCGAACAAAGAAACCCGTAAACGTATTTTCTTTATCCACAGCAGCTAAAACATCTTCCATCAATGGTTTTGTATTAGACGTCTCACCGAACCTGCTGAAAATCGTTTCAACATATTTTTTCATTTCGACTTGATCGAACGTCGCATCAGACGCCATTAATTTCAAGACGAATTTATCTTGAATTTTTTCCTTCGTAATCCGTCCAGCTACATTTGTATAGACATGGTTAATTTCATCAATATCATGATCTTCACCCGCCACCCAAAAAACCGGGACAACTGGAACGCCCAAAGTTTGGCGTTGTTTCTTTGCAAGCAATATTACTGAAATTGCTTTATGTACCGAATATAAAGGACCTGTAAGTATTCCCGCTTGTTGCCCGCCGACTACTGTAACTGCATCTTCCTCGAGTTCCTCCAAATGTTTGTGGGCAGTTGGTGAAATCCCAAACGGCTCCATAAACGAACGAACCGTTTCCACAAGTTGTTTTCGTTTAAAATTGCGTGTTGATAATTCAGCCAGTCTTTCTGGATATGAACTTTCTTTATTTTCATAATCAAAATACGTATGTATGAATTCATTATCATGATTGTATGATTGCATTACTTTATTTTGCTCTTGTAATGCGATATTCTCCACTTTCATATGCGAGCCCCTTTTTTACATTCCTAATTATCCAAAGTATATCATTTTAAAGGGCTTGATTAAAAACAAACGCTTATAGGGTGTATTCAATTATTTTTAGTACCAGGCCGATGATGAGCAAGATAATATACGAAAATGATAATAGAAGGAAAAATAATCGCCAAACTTTTCGTAAAAAACGTTTTACAAGAAATTCTTTAACACTCTTCTTTTCAACAATTGAATAGATGATAATAATGATGATTGAGGTGATAGATATGTAAAATCCAACTAAATCCCCAAAAATCGTTCGTGAAATTATATATACCGAAAGAAATAGAAATGGCGTAGTTAAATCAGCTGCTTGGCCGAGTATAGATGCCGGCGCTATTCCTAGTCTTCTATAAATCATTAAAATAAGAATCGTCATTATATATGGACAGAATATAAGAATACCAAACAGAACAGATAAAATGGTTTCCATCATAGTTGTTCTCCCTTGCCTTCAATTGCATAAAGCATTTTTTCTAACATAGCTAGAAGGGGAACTTTTTTATGTAATTCATTGGCTTTTTCAATTACTGCTGTGATGATTGTTTTTATTTCCATCGGACGCCCTGCTAGTCGGTCAGATAACATCGATGATTTATTATGCGCGGTGTTTTGACAGACGGCTGATACTGCCTCTATCGAAAGAAAAGGTTTCATATCAGGAAACGCATTGATGAGTTCATCATATAGTGCTACAAATAATTCATGGCATGATGGGTTTGTGAGCAACTCGCCGTTTTCCACTTCGAGTATCGCGGTTAAGGGATTAATCATGCAATTTATCAATACTTTTCTCATCAATACAAATTCCGCATCGACATGTCTCGTTACCGGAAAGCGATCTGAATGTGCAGTTTCAATTATACCGAAAATAGTAGAATCGCCTCTACCCGCTCCAATCGTTACAAGACCGACTCCGTTATGTTGCACGGTATTATCGTCAAGCCTGCGCGCTCCATGCTCAACGGTAGCGAATGCAAGATTCGGAAGCGATGTGGCATTCGCCATTCCGAAATGGTCGAGTCCGTTTTGGATAAATAGCATGGGATTTAGGATTTGTAAATTATCTAGTTCGTTTAGTAATTGCTGTAAATTTATATATTTTACCGCAATTATCCAGACAGGAGATGCACTACCTGTTGGCATTGATGTTGTCGCATGAATACGTGAAATCGTTTCTGAACCATCTTCATTTATTCTTCGAATCCCATTGTTATTAAGAGCGTTTGCTTGTCCTTCCCTTCGAACGATCATTGTGACCTCTAGGCCAGATTCAGATAAGTACGAACCAAGTAGTAATCCAACTGATCCAGCGCCAACAATTACGACATCCATTTCCTAATTCTCCTTTCATATAAATAAGCCCGCATAATAGCGGGCCTATTCGTTACTCTATATTTCCATTATACAGGATATACTGGATGTTTTCTCGGTGCTGGCGCTATTTCTTTCGTACTATACAATCTGAATCGATCCGCAAGGACGCTTCTTAAGTCTGACGGCTCGATGATATCATCGATAATCATTTCCGATGCCATTTTATAAATGTCGATTTCCTCTTGATATTCCTTGTGCTTTTCTTGAACAAAAGCAAGTTTTTCTTTTGGATCTTCAATGGACTCAATTTTGTTTGAATAGACCGCATTTACAGCAGCCTCAGGACCCATTACCGCAATTTGCGCAGTGGGAAGTGCGATACAAACATCTGGCTCAAAAGCTGGACCCGCCATTGCGTATAAACCTGCGCCATAAGCTTTTCGTACGATGACCGAAATTTTCGGCACCGTAGCAGAACTCATTGCCATAATTAGTTTTGCGCCATGGCGAATAATACCTGCGCGTTCCACGCTTGTTCCAATCATGAAACCAGGTACATCAGCTAGGAATAGCAATGGAATTGAAAATGCATCACATAAATTGATGAATTTCGTTGCTTTATCCGCTGAATCTACGAATAACACGCCACCTTTTACTTTCGGCTGATTCGCAATAATTCCCACGGGTTGCCCTTCGATTCGTGCTAACCCCGTAATAATTTCAGGGGCGAATAATTTTTTCACATCGAAGAAACTGCCTTCATCGACTAATGCATCAATCGCTTCATACATATCGAACGGTGCATTTTGGTTCTCCGGGATGATTGCTTCTAGTGTACGACCCGCTTTCGCTTCAATCGTTTCTTTAACTTTCGGTTTTTCCATATAATTTGCCGGGAAGTATTCTAGGTATCGACGTGCTTCCGCGATAGCTTCTTCTTCGTTCGTAGCAAGCACATCTCCGCATCCGCTGATCGAGCAATGCATGCGCGCGCCACCCATTTGTTCAAGCGTTACTTTTTCACCGATAACTTTTTCAGCCATTCGCGGTGACCCAAGATACATCGATGCATTGCCTTCCACCATGATAAGAAGATCGCAAAATGCCGGGATATACGCTCCGCCCGCTGCCGATGGACCAAACAAAATACAAATCTGTGGAATAAAACCAGATAATCTTACTTGATTATGGAATATCTTTCCCGCACCGCGTCGATTCGGGAACATTTCAAGTTGATCTGTTATTCGCGCACCTGCTGAATCGACGAGATAAAGCATCGGAACACGATTTTTTTCTGCAATTTCTTGAATCCGAATGATTTTCTCTACCGTTTTCGCACCCCAAGAACCCGCTTTAACCGTCGAATCATTCGCCATCACGCAAACAGTTTGGCCGTTAACTTCCCCCATAGCCGTGACGACACCGTCTGCCGGAAGATCCCCCGCTTCATAATTCGCGAAGCGACCATCCTCCGTATATTTACCGTTATCAAAAAGAAGTGCTAAGCGGTCTCTTGCGAACATTTTATTTTGTTCTTTTAGGCGTTCATGATATTTCGAATGACCGCCCGCAAAGATTTCTTTAAGTTTCGATTCAAGATCTTTATTATATTCTACTTTTTCTACCATCCCGATCCCCTTCCCTCTTTAAAACATGAGTTGATGTTCTTTAGCGATTACTCCCCTAAAGTAACTAGAACATCATTTTCATTCACAAAGTCGCCAACATTTACATTAATAGCCGTCACTTTTCCCGCTATTTCTGCTTCAACTGGAATTTCCATTTTCATTGATTCCAGAACAATCACGACTTGACCCGCCGCCACTTCTTCTCCAACTGCTACATTTACTGTGAATACTGTTCCCGCCATTGTTGATTTTAATTGTGTCATATTCATTTCCTCCTCTTATTTTTTAGACCAGTCAGTGAGAATTGCCGTCGTATAAGTACCGTCCTTAAACGACTCCTCATTCAACACTTCTGTAAATAAAGATATATTCGTTTTTAATCCTTCAATCTCGACTTGTTCAAAAAACCTTTTTGATTTTTCAATCGCTTCATCCCGTGTATTCCCATGCACAATCACTTTTGAAATTAATGGATCATAAAACGGCGTGACTTTTCCGTTTTCGGCGTAGCCATTATCGATTCGAATGCCGTCGATGTCACTTTGTAATTTCAGTTTCGTGATTGTTCCCGGAGACGGCATGAACGTTTTCGGATCTTCCGCATATACGCGAAACTCCAATGCATGCCCATTAAGTTGAATGTCGTCTTGATTTTTAACCGGAAGTTCATTTCCGCGGGCAACTTCTATTTGCCACTCTACAAGATCGTATCCAGTCACTTCTTCCGTTACAGGATGCTCGACTTGAAGCCTCGTGTTCATTTCGAGGAAGTAGATTTCATCATTTTCATCGACGATAAATTCTACCGTTCCTGCATTTTTATAGTTTACTGCTTTTGCCGCGTCGATAGCCGCTTGATAAAGACGATTTTTCGTTTCTGCTGATAGATTCGGTGATGGTGATTCTTCAATCACTTTTTGATTGCGACGTTGTACGGAACAATTTCGTTCAAATAAATGAACAATGTTTCCAGCGTCATCACCGAAAATCTGGACCTCAATATGTCTGGCATTTGTAATATATTTTTCAATAAAAACGAGATCATTTCCAAAATACATTTTCGCTCGACTTTTCACCGAATCAAATTGTTGACTGAGCGCTTGCTCACTTTCACAGCGCACCATGCCCACACCGCCGCCGCCTGCACTCGCCTTCAACATGATTGGATATCCAATTGTCTTTGCAACACGAATGGCATCTTCAAGTGATTCCACCCCGTCATCTGTCCCGGGTACAACCGGAACAGATGCAGCTTTCATCGTAGACCTTGAGCCAACTTTGTCCCCCATCTCTGTTATTGTCAAAGCGTCCGGTCCAATAAATTTCAGACCCGCTTCTGACACTCGAGATGCAAATTCAGCGTTTTCAGACAGCAACCCATACCCCGGATGAATGCCGTCTGCCCCTTCGCGTAGCGCAATTTCCAGAATTTCTTCCCCTTTTAAATAAGACTGTTGTACGGGCGGTGGCCCGATTAAAAATGCTGCATCAGCTTCTGTTACAAACGGCATATGTTCGTCAGCTTCAGAATGCACCGCAATCGTTTCAATGCCGAGACGTTTGCACGTATGTATGATCCTACTTGCAATTTCCCCACGATTTGCAATCAGTATCTTTTTCATATAATTTAATCCCCCAAACTGTTTGAAGTGAATCTCCCATTCACTTACTAGTTTATACGATAAGTGAAACCGTTTTCAACCTTTGTCTAAAATTAATCTATTTTCATTTCCTTTTTAGCAACTTTATTGTAAAAAGCGTTTGACTGCTTTGTGGTACGCTTCGCTTTCCCAAAGTATTGAGCAATTCTGTGCCTCACCCAACATTCGGTCTTTAATAAAGTCAGCAGTCCATTTTCGAATTGCGATCGTTTTATAGGCTCTGTGGACAGAAGGATGTATTTTCAACATCTTTTCTAGAAACTTTTCCAGTCCTTCCTCAGCAGTACCGCTATACAATTCAGTCGCCCAACCGATTTCTAACATTTGATCGGCGCTATGAACTTCTGCTTCGGATAATAAACGGAATACTTGATCCTGCTTGCTGAACTTCTCAAATAATAATGTCGCGCCGCCCCATCCAGTTGTGATGGCAAGTGTCCCTTGAATGAAGCCCGCTTTCGCTTTATCCGAAACAACACGATAATCGCATGCCGTTGCAAGCTCGCAGCCGCCTCCGACAGCTGTTCCATTCACGAGCGCAATAACAGGCATCGGAAGTGTCGCGACTCGATGTAAGAGGCCTGCCATTCGACTGAGCATCGGAAACGAATCTTCTGCAGTTTGAAGGTCTTGGTACTCAGACAAGTCGCCTCCCGAACAAAATGCACGGTCACCTGCTCCTGTAATAACAACAAACGAAACTTCTAAATTATTTTCAATCTTCTCTAAAAAAGATTCAAGTCCATCGACTACTTCGGTGTTTATTGCATTTCTCATTTCAGGTCGATCAATCATGAATGTAGCGATATTTTCTTCAATTGTAATTTTGTATGCCAATTCAATTGCACCTCCACTTTAAACTTAGTATAGCAATTGAAGGTATTTTTCGCATAGAAAAAAGGCTACCGAGATCCATGGTCTCACGGTAGCCTTTATAAAGAACGTTCAAAAACATTCTTTATGTAAACGAATCTAATTATTCGCCTACGATTTCTTTTCCTTTGTAGTGTCCGCATGATTTACAAATGCGGTGTGCTAGCTTTGTTTCGCCACAGTTATCACAAGTAGCCATTCCTGGTACTTGTAGTTTAAAATGTGTACGACGTTTTTTTGTTACAGTTTTAGATGTTCTTCTTTTTGGTACAGCCATCTGGGGCACCTCCTTAAACGAATTACCTTATTCGTCTTTCTTCTCAAATAAGTTTGCCAATCCGGCAAGCCTCGGATCCACCTTTGTTTCACGTTCTTGTTGGAGCCGAGCATTGTACGCCTCGTCGGTCGCATATGACCAACCTTTACCTTCAGCCGTCTTCATTTTATCAGCATCTTCACTGAAAACTTGAAGGGGCACCTCAAGGAGGACGAGCTCCTCAAAGACGGGGGTCAAGTCAACAAAATCTCCGCTGACTTGATGAATTTCATCATCGGCCGCTAGTTCCGCTTCATCCCAACTGAATCGTTCAATAGATTCAATTAAGAATGGAAAAGCGACATCTTCCCACGTTCGGGCACAAGGCAGTGTCATCGTACCTTCAAGCCGGAATCGGCAGGAGAGATTACTCGAGCCAATTGTACAACTTCCGGTTACATGGATAGGCTTGATATCCCGGATTTCCGGGTTCCGTTTTTTAACGGAATCTAGGTTAACCGTTTCGTCAAACGGCATGTCCCCTTGCCTGTATCTCTGCAATTGATTGATGGACCATTTCATGTCGATCACCTCAAGACAACATTCTTGATTATATAATGGGAACAAAGGGATGTCAAGACAATTTCTTGTCACTTCACCATTCCCATAGGTATAATAACATCATTGTAACAAAGGAGTGACAGCTTTGAAAGCAACAGGAATTATTGTTGAATATAACCCGTTTCACAACGGACATAAATTTCATGCATCACAAGCACGGAAGACGACAAATGCCGACCTTGTTATCGCTGTTATGAGCGGGAATTTCTTGCAACGCGGGGAACCTGCTTTTGTTGATAAATGGGCTCGCACGAAAATGGCGCTTCAAAATGGTGTTGACCTTGTATTCGAACTTCCATATGCCTTCGCTACAGCACATGCTCCTGTATTTGCAGAAGGAGCCATTCAAATTCTAGATGCCGCTCGCTGTCAATCCTATTGTTTTGGAAGCGAAGACGGCGATATAGAGCCTTTTAACAATAGCTTGGAGCTCATAACAAATGCTGAATATGAGTATGAAGAAATTGTTAAAAAATCTGTACAGGAAGGCATGAGTTATCCTAAAGCCCTTAATTCAGCCTATCAACAAGCAATTCAATCCTCTGCGTCTGATAGGCCATTTGCAGATTTAACAAAACCGAACAATATCTTGGGTTTTCATTATTTGCAGGCCGCCAGGAACATTCAATCGTCTATGAAAGCCGCGACTATATCCCGTATTATAGCTGACTATCATGATGATGCAGTCAAAGGGAATTCAATTGCCAGCGCTACTGGAATCCGAAAATCCTTTTTCGAATCGAATTCGCTTGACGCTGTTCAAGGATTTTATCCACCTGAAACATATAACGCCTTACGCAAATGGCAAGCCGAACGTCAATCATTTGGGAATTGGGACTCATTCTATCCTTTTTTAAGATTTACAATCCTTCGGGAAGGATCGGAACGACTAAAGCGTATCGCTGATGTGACAGAAGGCATTGAGAACCTGTTCTATCGTGCTGCTGAAACGAGCGGGACATTTGATGAGTTCATGAATAAAGTCAAATCAAAGCGATATACATGGACCAGAATCCAACGTATGCTCACTCATATCTTCACCGGATTCACGTATGATATCCGCCGTCAAATCGAAGCGCCATCCTATTTGCGCTTATTAGGTATGACGCAAACTGGAAGACTTTATTTAAATGAAAATAAAAAGGATTTAAAACGCCCGCTTGTCAGTAAAGTCGCCGCCTTTTCAGATCCGTCAATGAAAATGGATGTGCATGCATCAAATATGTATGCACTTGGAATCGCAAACGGAACAGAACAAAGCTTAATTGGTGCTGATTATATGCATGCACCGATTTTCTGGCGTGACTGAGAAGGAAACACTTCGATCAGACCTGGAAACGTCTTCGCATTTTTTATTAAAAAAGCATAGGAGAAGAATTATTGAAATCCCTCCTATGCTACAATATGAGATTAAACTTTCTGTTCAGCTAGTTTTGCTTGTTTTTTCTTAGGAGACGGAAGCATATTGAATAATATATTCAACGCAATTGCGGTCAAACTGCCCGCAACAATACCGTTACTTGTAAACATTTGTAGGCTTGTTGGAAGATTCGCAAATAACTCTGGTGCTACAGTGACACCTAGACCGATTCCGATGGAACAAGCGATAATCATCGAATTTTCTTGCGATGACACAAAGCTTTTACTCAGCATTTTAATCCCTTGAGAAATAACCATTCCAAACATTGCAATCATCGCTCCACCTAATACAGCAGTTGGAATAATCGTTGTAATCGCAGCAATTTTTGGTACAAAACCAAGTGTGACCAGCATCAATCCTGTGATGAAAATGACTTTTCTTGATTTCACGCCGGACATTTGAATTAGCCCGACGTTTTGTGAAAACGTCGTATATGGGAATGCGTTAAATAACCCGCCTAATAATACAGCGATTCCTTCTGCACGATATCCTTTTGCAAGATCATTTTTCTTTAATTTCCGCTCACAGATATCTCCTAAGGCAAAATAAACACCGGTAGATTCAACTAAAGAAACCATTGCAACGAGAATCATCGTTAAAATTGCCGACCATTCAAAAGTAGGCATTCCAAAATAAAACGGCTTCACCATATGGAAAACAGACGCTTCCTTAACGGGCGCAAAATCGACTATGCCCATAAACATCGCGACAGCTGAACCAGCGAGTAACCCTATCAAAATAGAAATTGCGCGCATAAAACCTGTAGACATCCGATATAACACGATAATAAATAGCAAAGTACCGAAAGCAAGTGAGATATTCGTCAACGAGCCGAAATCGCTTGCACCTTGACCACCACCCGCATTATTAATCGCAACTGGTATTAATGTAATTCCTATAATCGTCACGACTGATCCTGTAACCACAGGTGGGAAAAAGCGGACCAAGCTTCCAAAAAAACTACTAATAACAATAACGAATAATCCCGACACAAGAATCGCGCCGTATATCGCAGAAATCCCAAACTCTCCGCCAATCGCTATCATTGGACCGACTGCTGTAAATGTACAACCCAAGACTACTGGTAGGCCGATTCCGAAGAAACGGTTATTCATGATTTGTAAAATCGTTGCGACACCGCACATCAATATATCAATGGAGACGAGATAAGTTAGCTGAACTGAAGTCAGTCCGAGCGCCTCTCCAACAATTAGCGGGACAATAACTGCTCCCGCGTACATTGCAAGCACGTGTTGGATACTTAATGCCGCGGTTCTAGTACCATTTTTCATTTAGCACTTACCTCACTAAAGAATTCCACTTTTCCATTTTCCAAAGATCGGATGTTGGCAAGCGACTCGACACGTATACCTTGTTCGCGTATTGTAGCGCCTCCAGGTTGGAATCCCTTTTCGATAACAATCCCGACGCCAGCCAACTGTGCTTTTGCCTGTTCAATAATGTCAACTAGCCCATGAACTGCTTGTCCATTTGCCAAAAAGTCATCAATCACGAGCACGACATCATCGGCTAACAGAAAGTCTTTGGATACGGAAATGTCGTTCGTTTCATTTTTCGTGAATGAATGAACACTTGATGTAAATAAATGATTGGTCAATGTTAGTGATTTTCTTTTCCTAGCAAAAATAACTGGCACACCTAAATATAATCCCGCCATCATAGCCGGTGCGATACCAGATGATTCTATTGATAATATTTTAGTAATATTTGAATCAGCAAATCGTGACGCAAATTCCTTGCCCACTTCTTGCATCAATTCTGGGTCGATTTGATGATTTAAAAAAGAATCGACCTTCAACACCGATTCGGATAATACCTTTCCTTCTTGTATAATCTTATTCTTTAATTGTTCCACGATAATGTTCTCCCTTCATATTTCACGACCTAACGACAAAAAAAGCCCAAAGACCGTGCATCCAATCATGACTAGAGTGGAGCAATGTCCTTCGAGCTTTTCGAAAGATATGAAAAGGAGACATGCTTATACATTGCATGACCCTTCCATTGCTTCTCATAGTCGATTTGTTTACGGCAAATCGGTAGAAACTTGCAGGCCATATCCCCGCGATTATATGAGTGAATGTTATTAGAATGTTTTTATTGTAACATTTGTTTATCATTTTTCAATAGGTTTTATTTGTAATGTAAGATTCACACACTTCTATATTTTCCAAGACTTTATATTGCTTATTTTGGCTCTAGTTTTTCCAAGTATTCGAGTGCATCGTCTATTGTTTTCACTGGGACCAGTTTCATTTTCGTGCCGATCTTTTGCGCCATTGCGTCGGCTTCCTCATAATTTGTTTGCAACCCAGGATTTTTCTCTAACACTTCTTTCGGAATTTCATCATCCGGAGCAAAGAAAATTTCAACACCTTTACGGGATGCCGCAATTACTTTAAAATCCGCACCGCCGATTCTTCCGACGGTTCCATCTTCTAACATTTCTCCAGTACCAGCTATGTTATAGCCTTTTGTAAGGTCTTCATCCATTAATCGATTCATTATTTCTAATGTGAACATTAACCCTGCCGAAGGTCCGCCTATATTGGATGTATGCATTGTCACTTCAGGATCTGTCGTTAATGTTCTGTCTTCTAGAAATTGAACACCCAATCCTACACGCCCATCACCTTCGGGTATTTCTTTTAACGTAACGGTTACGTTTTTATCATCATCTTTTCGTGTTAGTGACAGATTCACTTCGTCCCCTTGAAGTTTTCGTGAAATAATGTCGGCAAACTGACCAGATTCTTTTAATCGAACGCCATCTACTAATTGAATTTGATCGCCTGCTTCTAAAATACCGTCAGCTGCCCCATTTTCTAACACACTCATAACTGTCACCCCATCAAAGGTAACATCGATTGGAATATCAGCTCTATCAAAGGCAACTGTTATCGCATTAAACTGCGAATCAGACATTAACCTTTTCTGTCGCAAATTATATTCAGTCTCGCTTTCACCCGATCTGCGAACCTGTTTTGCAGGGAGAATTTTCCGTTGGTCTGAAAACTGTGAATAGACGTATGACGCCGCAGTTGCCTTTGACAATGAAATCGTCATTAAACTAAACGTGCCGATATCATTCTCGTCGCCACCTTCTACATCTACTAAAGGCGTTAGATCATAGGCTCCCCCTGGTTTGGATATATAAATGTCCATCGGGTAAACAAACAGGATCGCAATTAGGATAAGTAAAATTCCGGTTATGCCGATTTTTTTCGTATTCATTATTATGCACCTCCATTTATTAATAGCCTGTACGGGTTTGACATATATAGTAGTGTATCGGATTAATTTCATTTTACCTTTACTCCACAAGCGGAAGGAGCGGAGTGCATGCACGCTAAATTAGATGAATGCACCATTAGATGATAAACATCTTTATTATATGGGGGTTAATCCTGCTCTTTATCTTACAACCAGGTGTTGCACACGACGGTGCTGAAGCAGGTGCAAGGCTATTTGTTCACGCGCTGCTTCCTTATTTGCTCCCCTATATCATTTTAACGCAATGGTTATTAAAAATGCCGGTAACCGCCGGGAAGGTAGGAGCCCCATGGAAAAAGTTTGTGAAAGCCTATGTACTCGGCTCTTTTGGTGGTTTTCCGGTCGGCGCTGTCACTGTATCGGAAATGACAAAAAATGAAGAGTTGACGCGAAAACAAGCTGGTCTTCTATTAGCGTCATGCCATGCTCCTGGCCCAATGTTTGTTATCGGTTTCGTAGGAATTGAACTATTCGGCGATATCAACACAGGGTGGAAGTTATTGATTGCGATCCATATCGCAAATATTATTTTCTTTTTCATGACATTGCTATTTATTAAGAATGAACAAGAATTGAAGGGCAAGATTCAACCACCAGTACCAAAACAATCGACAATGCCACTTTTGGATTCGCTAAAGGATAGCTCGGAAATTATTATTCTCGTTGCAACAACCGTTATTTTTTTCTCTGCATTAGGAATCGTGTTATCCAGTGTCATTGCATCGACTTTTTCAGTTGACACTGGTATTGCACAAACTGTGACCTTGTCAATTTTCGAAATGACTTCCGGCGTCCAATCCGCAACGACCCATTTTAGCGGGCTAACCATCTACCCATTGCTCATTGCAGCAATTATTTCAATGAATGGGCTAAGTATTCATATTCAAGTTGCGGTTATCGCCAAAACGGCGAAGGTTTCTATGCGACCTTACGTGATAGGCAGAGTCTGGTGTATTGTCATCGTTCCGATTTTACTTTACTTATTGCTGTAATAAAAGAAGGCTATCATGAATGGATTCCCATGATAGCCTTTTTCCAGACTATTATTTTGCGAATTTCTTCTTCAATGCTTCTTCCACTTGTACTGGAACAAGTTCAGAAATATCTCCGCCGTATTGCGCGACTTCTTTTACGATACTTGAACTTAGAAACGAATATTGATTATTTGTCATAATAAAGAACGTTTCAATGTTTTCGTCTAGAACACGGTTCATCGATGTAATTTGCATTTCATACTCAAAGTCTGTCACAGCCCGTAGTCCACGGACAACTGCAACCGCTCCTACTTTTTCAGCATAGTCAATCATTAGCCCGCTGGAAGTTTCTATCTTTACATTTGGAATCGATTGCGTCACTTGCTTTATCAAGTCCATGCGTTCATCAACACTGAACAGATAGTTCTTTGATGAGTTATGCATGATAACGACATTTACTTGTCCAAAAACTTTCGCAGCTCGTTTAATAATATCAAGATGTCCATTGGTGATTGGATCAAAACTACCTGGGACAACTACTATTTTAGACATTCTTAAAACCTCATTTCTCGTAAATTGATATCGTGATATTGCCGTACTTTGAAGATTTAATTTTCTGGAACTCACCATAGGCCCCTGGTAATACTGTTTTATTATCATGTTCGCAGATGATAATAGCACTATCAGTCAGCAAATTATTATCCGCTATCGTCTCGGCTAGTTGATAAAAATCATTTTGGGCATAAGGTGGATCTATGAACAGTAAATCAATCATCTCATTATTTTGCTGCAAAATTTTCGAAGCGTTTCTAGCATCAGTTTGCTTAATATGTACAATTTCGTCGTAACGGCATTTTTCCACATTAGACTGGATTATCGCACATGCTTTTCTATTTTTTTCGAAAACATACGCTTTCTCAGCGCCTCGAGACAGAGCCTCTAGGGATAGTGCCCCACTTCCACCAAAAAGCTCCACAACGATTCCGCCGTTAAAATAAGGACCAATCATATTGAATACGGACTCTTTAACCTTATCCAATGTCGGACGTGTATGCACGCCCTCCAAAGATTTTAGGCGCAATCCTTTTTTTGCTCCCGCAATAATTCTCAATGGTACTCAACCTCTCCCGTATTATAGCTGCTTACAGTCCCGTTTTATAATCATATTCCTTTGCTTTATCTGGCTTTGCATTTTCGTAAGTTGTTTTTACAAATGGACGATAAGAAGGCAATACCTTTTTAACAGTTGGAAGTTGTTCTACTTTATTAATGACGGATTCCACTTCAGTTTGATCACAATAGAGAACGACATATTTCATTTTCTTTGATATATAATGAACATGACCATACTTTCGAAGCGATTTCGCTTGTCTCAAGTGATGGAGATAAATGATAACACCTTGTCGATCAATCATAAGAATTCCCCTCTTTTCCTACTCCCTACAATACCATATGTCAGAAATGGGCTGCAACTTACATATAGCTGACAACTCGAGACTTATAACTTATAATAAACAAAAGCGGAGAATGGCGGTTTACCGCGAAAGGCGTTGGAGGACTTGAAATAAAGGTGCTCTTTGCCAAAGAAGGATGCAGTTCAATCCTTCCTACATGTTCAAGACCGAAACGACCCGAGCGGTTGCCATTCGGAGCTGGATGTACTTATACTAGTACATACTTTCAGATGAAGGAGGATCCATCATTGGGTAGAAAAACTAAAGTTGCCATATCCGTAGGTGCTGCCGGTATAGCTGCATGGGCTGCTTCCAAAGCAGTTGCCAAACCTATCATTCGCGAAAGTAAAAAAGCACTTGAATTTGACAATCCAATCGTTTTAGCGAATCGGGGTGGACGAATGGGTGCTCCTGAAAATACATTATCGGCATTCACAAATTCCGCCTCACTTGGTGTTCATGGATTTTGTGTTGATATACGATTAACGAAAGATGAAGAAATTCTAGTTTTTCATGATGAATATATAGACGACACTACGAATCTTGCTGGAAAAGTAGCCGATTTCACATTAAATGAATTAAAAGATGCCGATGCTGGCTATCATTTTACAGATGAAAATGAAGCCTATCCTTTCCGTGGTAAAGGCGAAAAATTACTTACACTGAAAGAACTTCTGGATCGATTTCCACATATGTTTGTCAGTATCAATATGAAGGACTCCCCTGACACATATGAAGGTAGCCTAATGCCTTCAAAGCTATGGCGGCTAATTGAAGAATTGAGTGCTGAAGACCGAGTCGCGGTTACAAGTTCATATGACGAGCAAGTTGATCGTTTTAATTTATACGCGCAAAACCGAGTTGCTACAGGGGCTGGGGACGATGAAGTGAAAAAGGCTTATGCAGCCTATGCAAGTCAATTCGGACATTTGTATAACCCGCAAGTGGATATGTTTCAAGTCCCGGAAAAATTCGGTATTTTCTCCATTAGCAGTGAAGGATTTATTAACTTTTTATCAAAGTTAAATATTCCAATCTATTACAAAGATGTTGATGATCAAAACGCTATCCTTTCTATGATTAAAAATGGGGCTGCCGGATTTATCACTAGTAATCCTGAACTCGTGATGCAAGTCATCTACGACAATACAATTGAATAAGCAAACACTTTCTCTTATACAAAAAACACCTTATTTCTGTCGGCTTAACCAGAAATAAGGTGTAATATTATTATGCGGAACACGAACAACTTCCACCAGAGCCGCAACCACTTCCACATGATGAATCTGCGAAGAATGCACTTCCGGCTGGAACTTTCACTGAATCCGATACAGATTTCGCAATAATTGACCCAACTTCGTCATACAGATATTGAACATCGTTTTCAGCAAGACGAAGTGCAGCAACTTGTTCATTCATATCAAGCGCTCTTTTCTGCAACCGGATCTCTTTCATGACATGGCTATAATCCGGATGATAACGCCCGAATCGTTGTACTTCTTCATAGCGTTCTTTCATCTCTGTGAATTCATTAATCGATTTCACAAGGATGTCATTTGAATAAACAGCTTGGTAACATTTATTGTACTCTTCGATTACATCCGAAGAGAGTATATAATCGGCGAGTTCTTCCGCGTGTTCTAAAATCGTGACCCATTCATCGGTCATCAACATAGATTTCATCCCCTCCATTTACCCTTCCATCATAACAGAAATTTTCAATCCCGTGAATGTAATAATCTTTTTTTCTAATTTCCCTCTTTTCGAAGCAATGCCTGTTTAGCAATTTTCATATCTGAAAATGGAAAAGTCCCTTCAGCTGTATGTTGAATTTTTTCATGACCTTTTCCCGCAATAAGCACGATATCACCGGCATCTGCCATATTAACGGCTTTTTGAATGGCTAACTCCCTGTTCGGTTCGATGATAATTTCATTCGCACTATCCGTTATACCTGAAATTATATCATCGATGATTGCTATCGGGTCTTCGTTTCTAGGATTGTCTGTTGTTATAATAACGGTTGAAGAATAAAAAGAAGCAATTTGACCCATTTCTGCCCTTTTCCCCTTATCTCGCTCACCACCACAACCGAAGATAGTAATCAGTCTTCCTGTAGATGTTTTCATCAACGAACATAATACGCCTTGAAGTGCATCCGGGGTGTGCGCATAATCGATGACAACAGTTATATTTGATTTATTGACTTGTTCCATTCTACCTTCTGGCAATTGTAATGAACCGACGTATGGTAAAACAGATGAAAGTTTATAGGATAAGGTATGAAGAACACTTATTGCGGCTACTGCATTCATGCGATTAAATTCCCCAAGTAGAGGTAGAGAAAACGCACCGTGTTCTTTCCCACAATGAACGAATAGTTTTTGCGCTTCAAAATTCAGACGAATGTCTGAGTCGAGGCAGGTACCAAAATATGTGCATGGTTTAGCTACGGATTGCGCCATTTGCACACACACCGGGTCATCTCGATTAACAATGACTTTCCTAGCCATAAGCAATAATTTCTTCTTCGCATTAATATACGATTCTTTTCCGCCGTGTTCATCATAATGATCCGAACCAATATTCAATAACAACCCGATATCAATTTTACAATGCGCCAACCGGTACGTCGATAATCCCAACGAAGAAGCCTCTAAAACCACATGGGTAACCCCGTTTTCCAAACAACTTGCTAACAATGGATGTAAATGTTCCGCAGACAATGTCGTCATTTGGGGTGCCTGATAATTAAATGATATTCCATCGATGAAAATTCCCGTCGTGCCGATTACCGCAACTCGCTTGCCTTGCATCATTAATAACTGACCAATGAAATGACTGACTGTCGTTTTACCATTTGTTCCCGTTACGGCAATAACCGTCAAATGGTTGGCAGGGTTTTGTGCCAGTTCCGCGCTTGCATGAGATAAAAATAATCTACAATCTGGCACGGTAATTATCGGGATGCTGTCGGATTGATATCTGGTGGTTTTATCAATAACAATTGCGACTGCGCCAGCATTTATCGCCTCCCCTATAAAAAGTGTTCCATCATTTTTTTTCCCTTTTCTAGCAACAAATATGAAACCGGGTTTTACATCCAGTGAGTTTTCCGTAATTCCTTTTACAGCTACTCTATAATTCCCGCCAGCAATCGTACACGGCCAGTCTTTTAATAACTCCTGTAAAAGCAGCACCCGACTCCCCTTCCCGAACGTTTTAATTTTTATCGAATATATTGAGAGCAAACCTACTTTATCCTATGAACAAGGTGTTTCAAATGTCACGAAGAAAATTGGGGGACGCGTATGATTATCCAGAAATTCGGCGGAGTCGCCATGCAAAACGAAGAAATGCGAATGAAATGCATCAACCACATAAAAGATGGGATTGAACAATTTAAAAAAATAGTCGTTGTCGTCTCTGCAATCGGCCGTCTTGGCGACCCATACGCCACAGACAGCTTACTTAACTTGTCGAAGGCATTCTCATCCAATAAGGCAGCGAAGGACCTTGTCGCATCGTGTGGAGAGTTAATTGCTGCCAGCGTTCTTTCTGCCGAATTACATCAATTTGGCATTCGTAATAAGATTCTTCATGGAATGCAAGCGGGAATTGTGACTTCCGGAGAGTATGGCGATGCTTCAATTGCGACCATCGACACAAAATCAATTCACCACTATCTACATGAAGTTGACTGCGTTATCATTCCAGGTTTTCAGGGAATGGACGAAAAAGGAAATATAATGACCCTTGGTAGAGGTGGCAGTGATTTAACCGCTGTCGCTTTGGGAGATGCACTTCAGGCGACACATGTTCAATTTTTCAAAGATGTTCCTGGTGTTATGACCGAAGACCCTGCAATCATCAAGAGCGCCCGAAGATTAGATTCACTTAGCTTTGATGAATTTCTAGGCTTTCTTAATTGCGAAAAACCTATCATACAAAAACGTGCTGCATTACACGCAAAAAAAACAGCGACACCTCTTTATATTAGAGGCATCACCGGAACAGAAAGTGGAACTTGGATTACAAATTAACTTATTGGACGGATCACGTTGTCCGTCCCTATCCGTTTAGGTTTTGGTAACGGCTATTTCCTTCTAATATCTTCTTTTGTAGCTTTAATGAAGTCTTGTGTATAATAATTCCCATATGAACCTGTTCCCATATGAGTAAAATCCTTATCTAGGAGTATACTACGGTGAGCAGGTGAATTTAACCATCCATGAACTGCCTCAATCGCATCTACATAGTCGAAGGCAATATTCTCTGCGGCTTTACGATGTTCAATCATCGCTTCGTCTAGACGATCAGAAAGTTTTTCAGAATCTGTTGTTTCTTCCGCTGAATAATTTTTCAATGCCATTTTCTCACTATAATCTCGGGCAAAAATAGTTAAATCATAATCATACATTACTTCCGGAACATTAAATTTCTTGCGATACAAATTTGTGATTTCAAAAGTTTGACGCTCGGCAGTTCGATTAACTTCAATTTGTAATGTTGATGATGGCGGTTTAGAAACGATTAATTCCCCCATATAGGTCATTTCATAGGGCTGATGTAGTATAAGTGTCTCAGGGTCAATAAATCTAACTGCTTGTAAATCTCCACTTTCGTTGTCTAAATAGAGTTGGACGAACAAACCTTTATATATAATTAGTAATCGTGTTTTTAAGTCCTCGCCATTTAATGAAAAAGTGTAGACGTTCTCATCAATCATTACATCGACTTCAGATCCTACAATTGTAAAACGAAATATATCATCAATATTTTGACCTATTTGAAAAGGATAAATTTCTGCGGCAGACTCCGTGGTGTATATTTGATTTACAAGTCCGTTGTCATTAACCCCCACCATGAACTTCAAATCATCTAAATAAATCCACCAGTCGTATCCGTATCCAGATGGTTCAATTCGGGTAGGTTCTCCCCACTTTTCAACAAGTTTTTTAGTTTTGTCACCCACAAAAATAGACAAGCCTTTTTCTGGCCGTGATGTTTGTGGAATTGCGGTTCCTACTCCTTTATCTGTCACTGGAACTGGTGCCCCCTGCTTTACTGGAGATTGAAGCGGTTCATTTTCTTTTACATGGTTTCCAGTCAGATAAAAAATAGCTAATGCAACTAATAATAAAATGGCTACCCTTATTAATATTTTCACTACAATCCCCACTTTCATATATAATGTACTAACAAACATCGCTACTTCTACTGGACACAATGTTGTCATTGCAACTATTGTGAAATTGTTCTATTATGGATATGTATAGAGCATTCGCTGGACGATATTTTGGAGGAGGATTCTAAACATGTATTTTGAAAATACTGGTATTGAAGATATTGTTGCTGACTTACTAATACTTGACGAAGTCATGCTTGAACATGATTTAGTTAGAGCAGGACAATGGGACTATGAACGGGTAACATATGATAAAAAATATGTAGTCAAAGACGGTACATATTACTTACGTATTTTTGGTTACACTAAAGATGGTGACGTTGATAAACGAGACGCTATCATGAACCTGAAAAAACCAGTTATTGGTAAACATTATTATCCATTTGGTGTTGAATACGGAGAAGATGAAAACTTCCCGAAAAGTCTTCTTAAAGACTGCCAAGCAACACTGGAAGCTGTTCATAAAGCCTTGCAACCATATAATATGAATAAAGCATAATGTAAAGCATAATGTGGCTTATACCGGAGAACTTTTCGTTCTCCGGTATTTTTTGCCTATTCAAAATGACATTTTTGGTTATAATGGATTTATAAGACATGATTGGGGGGATGGCATTTGGCAAAATGGTTCACAAAACGCAACTTTTTTATCGCGCTTAGTATTATCCTTATTATTCTTTGTTTTATTTATATCATTCCCGTATCCTTACCTATTATTTTAGCACTATTTACTGCGCTAATTATTGATCCTCTGGTTAATCTAACAGAAAAGAAATTTAAATGGAAAAGAAAAGTAGCTGTCATATCAGTTTTTATTTTTATTTTAGTTATACTTTCATCTTTACTCTATTATACGGTAACACGACTCATAGGAAAAATTATCGATTTTACAAAAGCGGCACCAGGTCACTTTAATACATTATCCGGTATTTGGATTGATATGCAAAACAAATTGTTTCAATATACAGCCGGAATGCCCGCAGAAGTTATTCAAGCAATACAAGAAGAATTCAAATCAATCTTTGACCTGTTGCGTGAATCAATTCTCAATCTCCTGAGTTATGAAAAGATAACTTCACTTTTAGCGGATGTGCCGAACTTCCTAGTAAGTTTAATCGTTTTCATTATTGCACTTTTTCTCTTTATGCTGGAGTTGCCTGAATTGAAAAAAATGGCGTTTAAATACTTTACACAAGAAACCGCTGAAAAAGTTCGCTTTATGGTTTCAAAGCTGAATTCAATTGTTTTCGGATTTGTTAAAGCACAGTTTTTAGTTAGTTTAATCATTTTAGCTACTACATTCATAGGACTTCTACTGATAAAACCTCAATATGCGATTGTCTTGTCGTTGGTTATTTGGATTGTCGATTTAATCCCTATTTTAGGTTCAATTATTATTTTGGCTCCTTGGGCATTATATTACTTTGTCAGCGGAGATGTTTCAACCGGTTCACAACTAACCTTTCTAGCCATCGTTCTTTTAATTATTCGAAGAACCGTAGAACCAAAAATCATGGGATCCCAAATCGGATTAAAACCGCTCCCCACTTTAATCGCAATGTTTATTGGATTAAAATTATTTGGATTCATCGGATTTTTCCTTGGTCCACTTTTAGTCATCTTATTCACGACAGCACGTGAAGCTGGGATCATTCGAATTAACTTTAAAATCTAATGACACAAGAATTAATGACCATCTTATATAAGTGTATGTGGCAAGCCGTCTAGGTTAGGCGGCTTTTTTGTTATTCGTTATTAATAAGTTTTTCTTACAAATGGAGACAATGTGCGTACAAACTACCGTTCGAAATTAAGTAAAAAGAATAATCAACCTTTCCTAAGTGAGATCCAGTAAATCCGATCAGCAGCAAGGAGAGCAAGTAAATAAAAAAGGTATGAAAGGATAATAAAATCCTTTCATACCTATTCATTCACAATCCAAATATCGCTCTAAACATTGAAGTTGTTTCTCCACCTGTGTAGAAAACGTATAACAACAAGTAGACCATAACGCCTGTAATTGCTGAAAAGAACCAGATAATGCTCGAAATCGGTCCGATTTTCCGATGTTTTTGAAGATTGTTTTTCAAACCAGACCGGATTGTAATTACGCCCATAATCGCACCTATTATGGAAAGTAATATATGGAAAACCAAGAAAATCGTATAATATAGTTTCAAACTATCAGGCCCCCCGAAGGAGGTATTCCCAACTACGATTGTGCGTGAAATATAAATAATGAAGAATAAAACAGCAGCAACTGCAGCTGCAATCATCATTTTTTTATGATCTTCGATTTTCTTTTTTCTGATTAAATTCCATCCGATAGCTACAAACACCGCGGAAAGAATGATAAAAAATGTACTTAGCGTAGGTAAAAAAGGCACAGACATTCTTTACTCTCCCCTTTGAAAAACTTCTTTATCAATCAGCCATGGGTCGTCATATTTTGGCTTTTAAGCAGATCTTGTCTAGTAATTTCATCTGCATTCGCACGTTCATCATATGCCCATTTAAAGAAGATCTTTCCCATAACGACAATATATATTAACTCTTGTCCAACCTTCATTAATATCCCGCCGAGTTTTTGATCATTTACAGTGGTCATATTTGTAAACATTTCTGGACCTGAAATACCCAGACCAGCGAGCCCCGAAAGTGTACCCGCAGGAACACATAACGCCATCGCTTGTAACCAAGCCTCGCCGCTACTGTATGTTTCATATACAGGGACGTCTACAAAGATGATTAACGCACATGCTGGCGTAACTAACAAGGCACTCAAAACGATATAACCAATTTTTTTCAAACCATGCAATTTGGGTTGACCTTCTAGCGTATTGACAAGTGGCCACCATAAAAATACGGCTGACATAAATATAGTTAAAGTGAAAATCGCATGTAGCGGTATGCTTAGCTTAACAAAATCAAGAATCATGGGATAATGATAAGCAGAAAACGCAATCGTAAATGTCATTAAACTTATGACAGAGTTTGTGAACAAGCGAAAGATGCGATCGATGATTTTAATTTCAAATGCTTTCTTCCATATCCAATTTGGGATACCCATAATTAGGAATGGAGCGACTATCAACAGTAATACCACCATTTGAGCCATATGAACACTAAATAAAATATGCCCTAATAAATCAACTGGTGAGCCTTTCACGATATACAACAGTGTCATACCACTTAAAAAGAAAATAATTTGATTTTTAGTAAGAGGTGTCGATCCCTCAAATCGATGTCGCCATATAACTGTTATTAAAAAATAAAGTAAAACAACTGCGACAAGTGACAATAAAAACCATGGACTCCATAGCGCACGAAATCCAAATATACTTAACGGCATAAGCAGACGCCCCTTCATTTCAATTTAAATACTCTGTCCCTTTATTATAATACACATGTATGTCCAAACTCAATGGACGTTCTATGACAAATAGGAAAAGCCTGGGGATAATATTATTATCCCCAGGCTTTGTTCAATTAATTCCACCAAACAATTGTTACAAATGTTAAAACGATTAAGAATGCAAGCAATGCTCCTGTAAACATAAACATTGCTGCGATACCGTGTCCTTTTTCTTGCATATGCATAAAGTAATACAATTGTAACCCGACTTGAACGGCAGCAAACAGCATAATTACTGGAATTACATAGTACTTAGAAAACCCAATAACTTCAGCATTTGATGCAATTACAATCGTGAACGATGTTAAAGTTAAGAAAATCATTAGTGAAAACATAATGACTTGACTGCGCATTGCTCTACGCGCGCGTCTTTGACCAAGATCGAACTCACCAGGAGACTTTTTATAAACTTCGATGTCCGCCATATTAACCTACCTTTCCCATCAAGTAGACTACTGTGAAGATAAATACCCACACAACGTCAATAAAGTGCCAATACAATGAGAATGTGTAATATTTCGTTGCATTATACAAGTTAAGTCCACGTTTTGAATTACGGAAAATGAGAAGCGTAATCCAAACAAGTCCAATCGCTACGTGAAAACCATGTGTTCCAACAAGCGTGTAAAATGCTGAACTAAATGCACTGTTACTGAAAACGAAACCCAATTGAACGTAATGATAAAATTCATACACTTCAAGTATCAAGAAGCCTAGGCCTAGGAATGCAGTGATTCCTAACCATAGTTGCATTTTCTTGAAATTATAGTTTCTTAAATGATACATCGCATACACACTTGTTAGTGACGATGTTAAAAGAAGCATTGTCATAACAAATACAAGTGGTAATTCATAAAGTTCTTGAGTTGAAAACTCGAGATTTGCTGGTCCTTTGTTTTTAAGCGCTAAATAAGTTGCAAACAAAGTAGCGAATAAAATTGTTTCTCCTCCAAGGAAGAGCCAGAAGCCAACAAATTTGTTTTTTGCTTCAAATGTTGCTGTTTCTGGATTGTCGGGCCACGTCTCAGGGGTAAATTTCTTATTTAAATCCATTATTTTCGACCCCTTTCACGTTTCATATCTTCCAAGATTTCTTCTTTCGGAACATAATAACCTAAATCATCTTTCAGTGAGCGTATTGCCATACAGACAAATGTCCAAGCCAAACCAAATACGAGAAGTGGAAGTCCCCAAGATGTCTCTTCACGGAACATAGCACCAAAACCGGCAATGAACATACCAAATGTCATAAATATCGGAATGATTGAACCATGTGGCATATGAATATCTTGTACTGGAACCGCTGGTGTTATACCAGATTCGTTACCTTCTTGTTTTTCAAGCCATACGCTGTCAAGACCACGAACAAGTGGAGTTTGCGTAAAGTTATAATAAAGTGGTGGTGATTGAATAGCCCACTCTAGTGTACGTCCATCGCCCCATGGATCATTAGCAACTGGGACATTTTTAACAGATGTCATAATTATGTTATAAAGGAGTACGATAACACCTATAGCCATAAATACTGCACCTGCAGAACTAATTGCGTTTGCCGAGTTCCAGCCTTGACCGTCCATGTACGTAAACACACGACGTGGCATTCCCCAGAAACCTAACCAGTGTTGAATTAGGAAAGTCATGTGGAAACCGATAAAGAAGAACCAAAACGTTACTTTACCTAATGTTTCATTCAACATCGTACCGAACATTTTCGGCCAATATAAATGAGTTGCTGCTAAAATACCTAGTACAGTACCCCCAACAATTACGTAATGGAAGTGAGCAACGATAAAGTACGTATCGTGTAGTTGGTAATCAAGTGGTGCTGCACCTTGCATGACACCTGTTACTCCACCCATAACGAACGATGGGATAAATCCAATCGCATAGAGCATAGGCGTTGTAACCTTGATACTTCCACCCCACATTGTAAGAAGCCAGTTAAATATCTTAACCCCCGTAGGAACGGCGATTGCCATTGTTGCAACTGCGAAAATCGCATTCGCTGTCGGCCCAAGACCAACTGTAAACATATGGTGCGCCCAAACCATGAATCCTAAGAATCCGATAAGCACAGTAGCGAACACCATCGATGTATATCCAAACAAACGTTTTCTAGAGAATATTGAAAAGATCTCAGAGAAAATACCGAATGCTGGCAATATTAAAATATAAACTTCCGGGTGACCGAAAATCCAGAAAATATGTTCCCAAACAATTGTATTTCCACCCATTGCATGGTCAAAGAAATTACCGCCAAACATTCGATCGAATGTCAGGAAGAATAAACCTATTGTTAGTGGTGGGAATGCAAATAAAATCATTGCAGACGCTATAAACGTTGTCCATGTGAAAAGTGGCATACGCATATATGTCATACCAGGTGCACGCATATTGATAATCGTTACAAGGAAGTTAATCCCCGCGATTAGCGATCCTCCACCTGCAATTTGTAAGCCGATTGCATAGAAATCGACACCATGTCCTTCAGATATAATCGCAAGTGATGCATATGAAGTCCATCCAGCATCAGGTGCTTGCCCCATGAACCAAGAAATGTTCAGGAATAAACCACCAAATACAAACATCCATAATCCTAATGAGTTTAAAAATGGAAATGCAACATCACGCGCACCAATTTGAAGTGGCATAATGGCGTTCATAAAACCAAATAATATAGGCATGGCGGCTAGGAATATCATTGTTGTTCCGTGCATTGTGATTATTTGGTTAAATAATCCAGCAGAAATTAAATCGCTGTTCGGTACCGCTAGCTGGACTCGAATAATCATCGCTTCGATTCCACCTAGTACGAAGAAGAAACCTCCACCTAGGAGATAAAGGATTCCAATCTTCTTATGGTCCACTGTAGTCAACCAGTCCCATAACCATGAGCCAAAGCCTTTCTTTTGAGCAACTGAACTCACTTTTTTACCTCCTCTTCAAATTCAAATTACATTACTTTTCAACGGATAGACCCATCAGGTATCCGGCAATTGCATCCAATTCAGCTTCTGATAAATGTTCGAATGGAGGCATTGTGTTACCCGGTTTTTGTTTCTGTGGATTTTTCATCCATTCTTTTAGTGCTTCTTCTGTATGATCCATAAATCCTGCAACGCGGTTACGGTCACCAAAAGCTGTTAAGTTAGGACCTTGTTTTTTTGCAGTATCAGCTGTAACTGCGTGACATGTAATACAACTTTGGGCAAATAATTCTTCGCCTTCGCTCGCTGCCGCAGTATCAGTGCCAGCATCTTCTTTGTCTTTGATAGTGGATTGCATAGCTGCTACCCAATCGTCAAACTCAGCACGAGGCATCGTTTTCACTTTGAAGTCCATTAGAGCATGTGAAGGTCCGCAAAGTTCAGCACATTTACCGAAATACACGCCTTCATCAAGTTTGCTAGAATCCTCTTCGAATTTTAAATAAAACTTGTTGACGTTCTCAACGTTATTATCGAGTTTTCCTCCAACTGCTGGAATCCAGAACGAGTGCTTGACGTCTGCCGCCATAAGATTGAAGTATACTTTCTCATCCATCGGCACAACTAGTTCTTGTGAAGTGACGATTCCTAATTCTGGATACTCAAACTCCCACCAGTATAAATGCGCTGTTACATCGACAACCAGATTTTCAGCATTCCCCTCGTCATCTACTGCGCCCATTGCTGTAACATCGCCAAGTTTGTATGTGTAATACACCGTTGGCACAGCTAATAGAAGTACTAGAAGTATTGGAATAACTGTCCATACAAGTTCTAATGTGCTACTACCTTCTACTTGTTCAGGCATATGATCCTCACCTAATTTTGAACGCCTGAAACGTACAAGTGCTATTACATAGATGATCACAACGACCAAAATAACAAGCAACATGATCCCTGAAGACAGTAGAAGCAAATTAAATTGGTCCTTAGCGACTTGACCTGCTGGTAGAAGCGTTGATAGTTCTTCCTGACCGCATCCTGAAAGGAACACGGTAAGAGCTGCTAGCAGAGCAAAGAGACGCCACTTTTTAAGTCCTTTCATCATCGCCTAATCATACCTCTCTTTCTAATAATTACTATGTTTGTGGGGATTGAACCCCTGTATATGAATTCCTGTTTCAAAGAAAGAATTCCGATAATCATAAAACACCATATGTACCCAAGTCTACTCTTCTACAAACGACCTGTATCATAGGTATTGACCTTATTCTGCAATTCAAACAAATAAGGAGAAAATAATGATGGAAACGAATAAAATCGTCATGTAATTCAGTGAATAGACAAACATTTTCGTCGCCCATTTCATATCATCTTTCGCCTTGAATCCTTTAATCGCTAAATATAGCCATCCAACGTTCAGTAGTGTAGCCAAAACGATAAATACAACACCGAGTTCGCTTAAAAGGAACGGTAATGGGAAAAGTAGCAATACCCAGAACAACATCGACTTTTTAGTTCTAGAAAATCCCTTAACAACAGGCAACATCGGTATATTAGCCGCACGATACTCTTCTGTTCGACGCATTGCAAGCGCATAAAAATGTGGCGGTTGCCAGATGAACATGATTAAAAACAATGCCCAAGCGCCTAGCCCCAAGGATGGTTCAATCGCAGCCCAACCTATTAAAGGCGGAATAGCTCCCGATATGCTTCCAACAACAGTGTTTCCAACGTGCTTACGCTTTGACCACATAGAATAGAGTACTACATAGCTGAAGATGCCTGCAAGTCCCCAAAGACCTGCTGCTGGTGATGCAGTAAACAATAATGCTTCTCCTAGTATAATGAAAGCGAGCGCAAGTGCCAATACAGCCGGTGCTTTAAATCGACCCGTTACAGTTGGTCTTTGTTTTGTTCTGGACATTACTGGATCAATATCACGATCAATTAAATTATTTAACGCTGCAGAACCCGCAATAATTAGGCCGGTTCCAAATAGCGTGTAGAAAAGGACATCTATATGATGTAAGAAATGTAAACCGCTTAATTGCATCGCTAGAAATAATCCAGTAAAGACGGTAATCATATTTGAGTTCACGATGCCGATTTTGATGAGCGCCAAAAAGTCTTTAAGAAAAGAAGTTTGTTCTGTGCTCGTTTGGGATTTCGCAGGTATTGGAACAGCACGACCATTTGACATATTACCCCTCCTTTCAATGTACTTGATAAAGTCCCTATACTTCACTATATCGAAGATTAACTACGATTTCTATAATAATGCAAAAATCCCTTTATTTTTCGACATATTTTTCGGATGACATTCATCACAACTTTGCTGTGATTTCTATCACAGTCTACTCTCTATAGTAAATCATTTCTATGTACCAATTGTGAAGTTATAAGGTCTTTTTTATGAACAATTTGTGAATAGAACGTTTGAATGCATTATTTCCAGTAACAATTCATTGTTTTCTAGTCTCTCATTCGTTATCATCAAAAATACGTAGGTTATCATTTAATCAAAGTAGGTGTCGGGTTTTTGAAGCAAAGTAAATACTTGAAATGGTTTGGCGTTGCTTCCACAGTCGGAATGTTACTTATCCTTCTGGGTGGAGCGTTAGTTACAAAAACAGACAGTGGTATGGGATGTGGTCGACATTGGCCGGGATGTAACGGGCAACTAATCCCCGATGTAATTACTGCGGAAGTTCTCATTGAATTCTCCCATCGAATTGTCACCGGAACAGTTGGCATACTAATTGTGGTATTGGCAATTTGGTCATGGCGTGCACTCGGACATATTCGGGAAACTAAATTCCTATCGATTATGGCTGTGTTCTTCCTCATTTTACAAGCGTTAATTGGAGCTGCCCAAGTACTTTGGGGGCAAGGCGATTTTATATTAGCACTTCATTTTGGAATTTCATTAATTTCATTTGCATCTGTTTTTCTCTTAACGCTACTTATTTTTGAGATTGATCGAAAATACGATACAGAAAACATACAAATCGGATCCCATCTTAAATGGCATACAATCGGTGTCACCATATATTCGTATGTAGTTGTTTATACGGGCGCGCTCGTCCGCCATACGAATTCTGAACTTGTTTGTCTTGATTGGCCGTTTTGTAATAATGATGCCATTGGTTTACCAAGTAGTTTTAATCAATGGGTACAAATGGGACATCGTTTTGCGGCTGCACTTATATTTCTGTGGATCCTATACATAGCGATTCATGCAATTCGGAATTACAAAAATCAACGTGTATTTTATTGGGGATGGATTATCGCACTCATACTCGTGTCATCGCAAGTAATTACAGGCATGACAGTTGTGCTTACTCGATTAAATCTTTATCTAGCACTTCTCCATTCATTATTTATCACGTTATTGTTCGGGTTGTTAACGTACATGATCTTACTCGTATCTAGAAGTCGAATATCAAAAAAGTAAATACTTACCGGCCTCCTAATTATTAGGCGGCTTTTTTAATTAAAAAAACACTTAGTAAACGAAATTCATCGTCTCCTAAGTGCTTTCCCTTTTTTTGCAAATTTAATCTTCCATTTCAATCAGTAAATCGCCAGTAGAAATCGATTCACCCGCAGTAACGAATATGTCTTTAATAACTCCGTCATGCGGTGCTTGTATAGTGGTTTCCATCTTCATCGCTTCAGTGATTAAAAGATGTTCTCCTCTTCTCACTTTCGCTCCAATGTCAACTGCTACTTTTAATACAGTTCCAGGCATCGTAGCCGAGATATGTGACCGATTTGCAGGATCAGCTTTCGTTTTTCGAACCACATTAGATTCAAGATTCGCGTCTTCTATAATGATCTCTCTGGGTTGTCCATTTATCTCGAAGTAAATGACACGCGTTGCATCTGATTGCGGTTCACTAATCGAAACAAGTTTAACGATGAGCGTCTTCCCTTTTTCAATTTCAATCTCGACTTCTTCCCCAAGGCGCAAGCCATATAGGAATTCAGGTGTAGCTATAACTGAAACATCTCCGAACTCTTTATATATCGCTGAATACTCCTCGAAAACTTTTGGATAAAGTGCGTATGATAACACTTCATGGCTGGTCACCAGTCGATTCAACTTTTTATTAAGTTCATCTCTCATTTGTTCAAAGTCTGCATCTTTTAGCAGTTCACCCGGACGAACCGTGATGGCTTCCCGGTCTTTAAGAATAATTTTTTGAAGTTCTTTCGGAAACCCGCCATGGGGTTGCCCAATATGTCCGCCAAAAAATTCAATAACTGAATCCGGAAAATCTATTGCCTTCCCTCTAGTGAGTACAGTGTTTTCATCAAGATTGTTTTGCACCATGAATAAGGCCATATCCCCGACAATCTTTGAAGATGGCGTAACTTTTACAACATCGCCAAATAATAAGTTGACGCGGGAATACATTTCTTTCACTTCTTCCCAACGTTCACCCAATCCAACCGCTCTTGCCTGCTGCTGTAAGTTTGAATACTGGCCGCCCGGCATTTCATGAACATAAATTTCTGTATGCGGACTCATCATGCCGCTTTCAAAGTTCTGATAATACTTCCGGACATCTTCCCAGTAATAGGCCAGATCTTCCAACGCTTTAACATCAGCACGGACGCCGCGTTTACTGCCATTCATCGCATAATGCAATGAACTTGCAGATGGTTGCGATGTTAGACCAGCCATTGAACCAAGCGCGGTATCGACAATATCTATGCCGGCATCAATCGCACGTGCATACGTGTAAATTCCATTTCCGCTTGTATCGTGAGTATGAAGATGAAGTGGCAAAGTAGTTACTTCCTTTAGCTCTGAAACTAGTCGGTATGCAGCTTCAGGTTTCAACAACCCTGCCATATCTTTAATAGCTAAAATATGAGCCCCTGCTGATTCAAGACTTTTCGCCATTTCCTTATAATAGTTCACCGTATATTTATCACGCGAGTCATTTAAAATATCTCCCGTATAACAAATAGCTGCTTCAGCAATCTTTCCCGATTCACGTGTGGCATCAATGGCCACTTCCATTCCTTTAATCCAGTTTAGACTATCGAAGATTCTAAAAACATCGATTCCAGCATCTGCGGATTTTTTAACAAACTCGCGTATGACGTTATCCGGATAATTCGTATACCCGACCGCATTCGCTCCACGGAAAAGCATTTGAAATAATACATTCGGAATTTGTTCCCGCAGTTTAATTAATCGATCCCATGGATTTTCTTTTAAGAAACGATAAGCAACATCGAACGTTGCTCCGCCCCATATCTCATACGAAAACAAATCCGGCATAAGTCTAGCTGATTCAGATGCGATTCCAGTCATATCCGCTGTACGCATCCGAGTCGCCAGTAAGGACTGGTGCGCGTCTCTAAACGTCGTATCGGTCAAGAGAACGTCGTCTTGCTCCTGAATCCACTTAACAAGTCCTTCTGGTCCACGTTCATCAAGGATCTGTTTCGTTCCTGCTAAAGGAGACACATTCAAATCAACGACTGGTTTACGAACTGGATGGAATACTGGTTTCGATTGCTTGTCTATGCCTGGAAAACCATTTACCGTAACATTTCCTAGATAATTTAAAATTTTCGTTCCGCGGTCTAACCGTGTAGGGAATATAAACAACTCAGGAGTTGAGTCAATAAAGCTCGTATTATAATCTCCTACTAGGAATTTTTTATGTTTAACGACATTTTCAAGGAAAGGAATATTCGTTTTAATACCTCTAATTCTAAACTCTTGCAAGTTTCTGTCCATTTTAGATGCAGCTTCGCGGAAAGTCATTCCCCATGTCGATACCTTAACAAGTAATGAATCATAATAGGGTGTAATAATGGCTCCTTGGAAACCATTGCCCGCATCTAACCGAACGCCGAAACCACCGCCTGATCTGTAGACCGTCAACTTTCCTGTATCTGGCATAAAATCGTTTAATGGATCTTCAGTCGTGACACGCGATTGGATTGCATAGCCAAAAAGTGGAATGTCTTGTTGTAACGGAATTTGTGCAACTTCGCCGTGCAGATTTTTCCCATCAGCAATATGTATTTGTGAGTGGACAATGTCTATACCCGTTACCATTTCGGTAATTGTGTGTTCAACTTGTATTCTAGGATTAACCTCGATGAAATAAAATTCATTTTCCGCTACTAGAAACTCCACAGTACCAGCATTTAAATAATTAATATTTTTCATAAGCTTTACTGCAGCATTACATATGTCTTCGCGCAATTCATCATTAAGCGAAATTGAAGGTGCAATTTCAACAACTTTCTGATGTCGGCGTTGGATTGAACAATCCCGCTCATAAAGATGAACTATATTTCCATGGGCATCCCCTAAAATTTGAACTTCGATATGTTTTGGCTTATCGACATATTTTTCTACATACATTTCATCAGATCCGAAAGCGGATTTCGCTTCCGATTTCGCACGTTCAAAGGCTTGTGCTACTTCATCTTCCGATTCAATAATACGCATTCCGCGCCCGCCGCCACCTAAGGAGGCTTTGACTATTATCGGATATCCGTAAGACTTTCCGAATGTTGCAACTTCTTCAACTGAAGAAACCGGACCATCGCTTCCTGGAATAACAGGAATATCGGCAGCAATTGCTTGATCCCGGGCTTTCACCTTATCTCCGAACATCATTAAATGCGTAGAAGTCGGCCCGATAAAAATAATGTTTTCTTCTTCCAAACGTCGTGCAAATTCTGCATTTTCTGCTAAAAAACCGTAACCTGGATGAATTGCATTCGCACCCGTGTCTTTTGCGAGTGCAATTATTCCTTCAATATCTAAGTAAGCATCTATTGGACTCTTCCCTTCACCTACCAGGTAAGATTCATCCGCTTTATAACGATGGAATGATCCACTATCCTCAGTCGAGTAAATACCAACTGTTGGAATTTCTAACTCCGTACACGCTCGAAATATTCGAATCGCAATTTCTCCGCGATTCGCTACTAAAATCTTAGTGATTCTTTCCATCCAAGACACTTCCTTCTATTTGTTTTTTTCATATTTCATAAACATTGATACATTCATCAAAATCCCGACTGCAATTGATGTTAAAATGACCGATGTTCCACCGAAACTAATAAACGGAAGTGGTACACCAGTAAGTGGAATTAACCCTGTCAAGCCACCTAAATTTACAAATGTTTGGATTCCTATCATACTCCCAACACCTGCAGCTAGCATTCTAGCATGTGGATCCTTCGTCTTTAGCGCTATTAATAAAGCACGTAAAACAATAAAGCCTAGCCCACCGATAACGATGATTGCTCCTAAAATACCTAATTCTTCGGAAATAACTGCCATAATAACATCTGTATGCGGTTCTGGCAAGTACCCCATTTTTTGAATTGAATTACCAAAACCTAGCCCTTTGACACCACCTGAGCCAATTGCAATGTATCCGTTCGCGATTTGATAACCAGACCCTGTAATATAATCGAAAGGATTTAAATAGGCTAGAAAGCGCCCTTTTCGACTCGTCGTCATTATATTTTCCCAGTTCAGATAGACAAAAGGGGCTATTAACAAAAGGATTCCTGCAATAAGCGTACTTAACTTTAAAAAAGTTTTTGCTTTTATGCCGCTTGCAGCCATCACAGAAAGTGCAACAATCATTATAATTAACGAAGTTCCAATATCTGTTTCCATTAAAACGGAGCCCACAGCAATCGCTAGAATAGTTACCGGAGGTCCAATTGACTGATTTACATTATCAATTGTACCTGCTTCATATTTTTTTGCGAAAAAACTAGAGAAGTAAATAATAATAATGAGTTTGGCAACTTCAGAAGGTTGGATACTACCAAACCCAAGGAAAATCCAACTTCTTGCACCAACATCATCTCCATAACCGAAAAGATGAACGGCACCCAGCAATAGAAGCATAGTACTCACTAAGATAACCATCAAACTCTTCCGCTTGTAGTTCTTGTAAGGAAAAAAAGCAGCCAAAAAGAAAGCGGAAAAAGCAATGACTAGGTTGAAAATTTGTCTGCGATAAAAATGGTCAGGAGCCCACTTGTACTCGCCTACCGCATAGACAAGACTTGCACTATAAATCATAACCAAACCAAATAAACATAGAAATAAATATGTAAAAAACAATGGAAAATCAAAGTATTTTAAAAATCGTTTAGAATAAGTATGCATTGGACAAAACCTCTTTTACTTTAAACAAAAAACTCAAACCATTTAAATTAGTTTGAGTCTTTTACTTATTTACTCGTATATAAATCATGCAAGACAGTCATTTCTTTTTCGAGTGAAGTAAGGATTTCATCTCCCTTAATTCGTTCAATTAAGCCAAGTTTAACGGCAAAATCTATTTCCCGAGATAGTCCAAACATTTGAGTGTCTAGTACTTCTTCGTATAATGGGCACTGAGGCATCGTCAAATGATCCATCTGCACTTTAATCAGTTGAGCAATTTTATCAGCATCTGCCTGAAGCTGTTTCATCGCTTTTTCCTGATATGTTTCCTGTAATTCAATATCCATGAGGACGCCCCCATTAAGCTATTATTTCTTCTAATCGATTATTAATAAATTGTATCTTTCAAGCAAGGAAATTGCAAGTCTTTCCTCTCAATTTAATCGTTTTTGCGAGAAACCTTTTCCTTCCGTCTGGAAAGAGCTATACTATTATCAAGCTACTTTGTAGGAGGATGTCAAATTGAATAACGTAATTCAAATAAAAGGTAATGTAAAACATTCAATCACACTAGATCCGAGCATATGGATTTTTGATGATAGACGTATTGACTTAACTAAGTTTTTTACTGAGGATTATATTGAAAAAGATGAAATGGAAGAATATAAAAAGGCTATGGGAAAACATTGGTCTCGCGAAATTATGGAGGGGGCTACATTCCCTCCGACATTGGAAGTCGAAAAAGAATTTGAAGAGTCAAAAGATATAACGGGTACTTATGGCATTTATCTACATCATTTCGTGAAAAACGCAGTGCCTAATGAGGATGCAAAAACCATTTCCTTCGTCACCGACGACGGAGAATCCTATTCATTTCCACTAACGAAGCTAGATGATATACTCTTAAAATACAGCACCGATGGTAAACCACTTCGAGATAACGGTCCAGTCCATGTTCTTTTAAAGGATGGCTCCAATATCGATAATCCAATTCAGAGTGTAGTCGCCGTCAACATCGAATAGGAGGAATTTTTATGCGTGTCAAATGTGTTATGTGCGACGATATCGGAAAACTTCCAGATGAAGCACCGCTCGCAAAAAAGTTGAGAAACCGCCCTATCCACACATATATGTGTCCGATTTGTACGGATCGAATTGAAGAAAAAACTTTAGCACGAGTCGCCACTGGTAATTTTATTTTCAGACGCAGTTCACATTCGATAGAAAAAGAATTTTAATAAACAAATGAATCATTTAATACAAAAAACGACTCCCCGGATTATGCGAGGGAGTCGTTTTTGTCTTCTTTATATTCATTCATCCGACGGACACGATAAATGATTAATATGAGCGCCGCCACAATTAACCCTTCTACGATAGGCAAGAAAAATGCGAGAAAAGTTAACACAAGACAACCTAGGAATAAAAAGACATAGATAATAATGCTTTGCATTAGTTTCAAATCTTTTGCAAAGCCCAATTTATAAACGAGCGCTGACATAAGGAATACAACGGCAAACAGTACATAGCCTGCCATCGTATAGTCAACTTCGCCATTACTAGCGGTCGTCCCTAGCGCCTCATAAATGAAACGTGAAATGCCTGACATGCGGCCAAATACAAATTCAGTATCCTGAGCATTCATTTAATACATTCCTTTCATTTACAACATTCAATCCTGATATTTAGCCTTCTTAGTTATCCGATCACGTTCGCTCTTACTAAGAATCTTTTTCCGTAAACGAATAGATAATGGTGTAACTTCACAGTATTCGTCATCATCGAGATACTCAAGGGATTCTTCTAGTGTCATGATTCTTGGTTTTTTAATCGAAACAGTCTGGTCTTTATTCGCAGTACGAATATTCGATTGTTGCTTCATTCTGGTTAAATTTATCGCCAAATCCGTATCACGGTTATGTTCTCCTACAATCATACCTTCGTATACTTCTGTTCCAGGCTCAACAAATATTACGCCCCGCTCTTCTACATGAAGGATTCCATAAGGAGTTGCTGTTCCATTTTCCATCGAAACAAGAACACCTTGTGCTCGTCTACCAACGTTACCAGTAGACATTGGTTGATAGCTATCAAACGTGTGGTTAATAATTCCGTATCCTCTTGTCATTGTAAGGAATTCAGTCGAATAACCAATTAAGCCTCGCGCAGGTACATGGAATAATAAACGAACGGTTCCAGACCCGTTATTTACCATATCTAGCATTTCGCCTTTACGCGCACTTATAGATTCGATGACCGAACCCGTATGCTCTTCAGGAACTTCAATTTGAACACGTTCGACCGGTTCGCACTTTACGCCATCTATTTCACGTACAATTACTTCAGGTTTGGAAACTTGAAGTTCAAAACCTTCACGACGCATATTTTCGATCAATATTGATAAATGTAGTTCCCCTCGTCCTGAAACAACCCATGAGTCGGCACCTGTAGATTCAACACGTAGTGACACATCGGTTTGAAGTTGTTGGTTAAGTCGTTCCTCAATTTTTCTTGAAGTAACCCATTTACCTTCACGTCCAGCGAAAGGACTATTGTTTACAAGGAAAGCCATTTGCAAAGTCGGCTCGTCTATATGAAGTTCAGGAAGTGCTTCGGGATGCTCTACTGGACATATTGTGTCACTGACATCGATACCCTCGATTCCGGATACCGCAATAAGATCACCTGCAAAAGCTTCTTGAATATCAACGCGCTTTAACCCAAGAAATCCAGACATTTTCGTTACACGGAAGTTCTTGATTGAACCATCGCGTTTAATGACTGAAACTTGCTGACCTAATTTCATAGAACCACGAAAAACTCTTCCAATTCCAATACGTCCTACATAATCGCTGTAATCAAGCAGTGATACTTGGAATTGTAGTGGCTCGTCACGATTATCGATTGGCGCAGGAATATGCTCAAGAATTGCATCGTAAAGAACTTGTAAAGTTTCTTCTTGGTCTGCTGGATCAGAAGACAAACTTGCTGTTCCGTTGAATCCAGAAGCATAAATTACTGGAAATTCAAGTTGTTCGTCATTTGCATCAAGCTCAATAAACAGTTCTAGTACTTCGTCCACTACTTCTTCAGGGCGTGCAAACTCGCGGTCAATCTTATTAACAACAACGATTGGCTTCAAGTTTTCCTCGAGTGCTTTTTTAAGCACGAATCGCGTTTGTGGCATACAACCTTCGTACGAGTCCACAACGAGGATTACCCCATCAACCATTTTCAAAATACGCTCTACTTCTCCGCCAAAATCGGCGTGACCAGGCGTATCAAGAATGTTGATCTTTGTGTCTTTGTACTCGATAGCCGTGTTTTTTGCGAGTATTGTAATTCCGCGTTCACGTTCAATATCGTCAGAATCCATCGCACGGTCATCGACTTGTTCATTTGCTCTAAAAATTCCTGATTGTTTTAATAACTGGTCTACTAGTGTTGTTTTACCATGGTCTACGTGGGCAATAATTGCTATGTTTCTTAAGTCATTACGGTCTATTGTCATGATTTCACTCCATTAATCTTTTTTCATCTGGGTAACTGTGCTATTATAGCACAAGAGTTAATAATATAAAATCTTTTTAATTTGATGGAGGGTTTTCAGTTGAAAGACATTAAATGGATTTTCGTTTTATATTCCATTGCTGCTATCTTATCAATGTGCGCAATCGGTATCGCTGTTGGTTTCAGAAGCATACCTGGTGGCATCGCCGCCATCATCGCATTAACCTTAGTAATGGGCTACGGATTTAAAACTAAGAAGAAAATGCGCGAACAAGGTTTGTTATAATCATATACGCTACCCTTAAAACTGTTGGGAAGGATTGAGACTCGATTCTTTCCACAGTTTTTTTATTTTATTAGCCGGATATAATTCTTCAATATATCTTCATGTAAACGAGGGCGTGCAACTATAAATGAGTCTTGTCCTAAAACATGTGACGGTTCATCGTTTAAATTTGTTGTTATTGCCCCGACTTCATTTGCAATAACCATTCCTCCTGCGATATCCCACGGCGACAACCTCATTGAAATATATGCATCCAGCCTGCCTGAAGCAACATAAGCTATTTCAATAGCGGCGGAACCATATGAGCGTGTCCCTCTGCATTCAAGCACAAGTCCGATCATTTTTTCATGGTCGATATACCTGTTTGGTGCAACCCATCTTGCATTTACACCAATAACTGCATTATTGACTGCTACTTTTTCCAACTTAGGCAATCGTTCATCGTTTAAATACGCACCTTCATCTTTTTTCGCATGATAAAAGTCGTCTCGAACAACATCATAGATATAGCCTAGCATGCCAATCCCATCAAGATAAATACCTAGCGAAATTGCAAAGTTACGTTGTTGGTGGATAAAATTCATTGTCCCATCAATCGGATCAAGTATCCATACAACACCTTCAATCGATTCGACTTTATCGCCAAAACCTTCCTCACCTATTATTTTATGTGTAGGAAAATCAGTTTTAATGCGCTTTATAAAAAATTGTTCGATTTCACGATCAATATTTGTTACCAGGTCATTCGCATCTGCTTTCGAATCAATATGTATTTGATTAAAAAAAGAAACCCGGATTTTATGACCAGCTTCCTTTATTAAAGATTTTGCGTAGCGATCCACAAGTCCCCAATTCAATAAACTTCAACCCTTCCGATGATAAGCTTTATTTCCTCTAGTATAACAAAGATAGGCACCCGATAACACAATTCCATTTAGGAACGATGTCTTCGGATGCCTAAGTCGATAATGAATGATCATTGTGCGAAACCATTTAACGTTTCTAGCTCTCGATGAATCTGATGCAATCTGTTGGTACTTTTCATAACTTGCTTTTCATCTTCATCTTGTATGGCATCATATAATGTCGCCAATTCATAATCCAGTTCCAATTTAAGGACTCTCACATATTCTTTTTCAACGTCCGCTTTTCGAATAACATGCACGACTTGTTTCATCGTGGACACCCCTTTTCTAATGAGTTTATTTATTCCGTCTATTATAACTACAATATGCAGACAAGAGGAATAATTCTAGTCATGAGCCTCGTTAGCTTCATTATTCCCCAAATTCTGTTACGATAAACGTGCTTTATGCAAAGGAGGAATAAGATTGAAAAAATTTTTTTGGAAGTCAGACGATTTCGACTTATTTTTGATTGACGGATTAGAACAACGAATGAATGCCTTGCAAACACTTGTCCAACCCAAATTCGAAAAATTAGGCAGACATTTCGCGGACCAATTATCAGCCCACGGTAGCGATGAGTTCTTCCCCCATGTAGCCAGACATTTACGAAGAACTGTCAATCCGCCGACCGATAGTTGGGTTGCAGTTGCACCTTCCAAACGCGGATATAAAGCGCTTCCCCATTTCCAAATTGGCTTATGGCAAACTCATCTATTCATTATTATTGCAGTTATTTATGAAAACCCAGATAAAAAAGGTATTGCTGAACGGCTGGAAAATAATATTAATGTCCTTACAACTCTTCCTGAATCGTATCTTGTTTCGGGCGATCATATGAAACCAGACGCCGTACATATTACTAAAGCCGAAAGAGAAGGGCTTACACAACTCCTTACTAGGCTACAAACCGTTAAAAAAGCAGAATTTCTAGTCGGTAGACACCTTACGCGTGAAGAGGCTATCGCTATGACAACTGATGAATTTATCGCATTTGCAGAGGAAACAGTCGACCAATTGCTTCCAGTATACGATATTATTATCGGGAAAGAATGAAAACGGAACGTTGATTACTTCAACGTTCCGTTTACTTTTTCACCACTTGCTACGTTTTCCGCGCTTTTGACAATATGATAACTACTGTAGCCGCTTGCCTCTTCAAACTCTTTTAACAATGTCTTTTCTTCTGCCTTTGAAGGGACAACTTTTTTAAATTCACGATAAGCATTCATGATTTCGTCTCGTTCAGTACCTGCTTCGTACGCTTTCTCAATCACTTCATAAAATGCAATCACAGAGATAATTTCATCCGTTGCCCAATCTGTTCTCAGCGGATAGCTGTATTCCATTTCACAATTCCACCTTTCAACGACTAAAGTTCCAGCCACTTCGAATTTCTTCGGCTTCTTTAACCATTCGCACAAATAATTCTTTTACAGTCGGCACATCGGTAATTAAACCCGAAACTTGACCAGCCCATCCATAGCCGTTTTCTACGTCACCGTCATGAATAAATTTCTGGTTTGCTTTCCCGCTAATATAATCTTTCAACATTTCATAATCTGCATGTTGCGTTTCCAAATCAATAATTTTTTCTGTCCAAGGTCCAGTTAACGCTCGCGCCGGTGTCCCTAATGTACGTTTTATTACCGTCGTACCTGTCTCGCTACTAGTTAAAAGTGCATCCAAATAAGCCTGCGAGGCGTGTACACATTCCTTAGTCGCGATAAAACGCGTCCCCATCTCAATCCCCTCGGCTCCAAGTGCATGCGCCGCCATCCAACCACGGCCGTCCCCGATTCCGCCAGACGCAATGACTGGAATTGAAACAGCATCCACTACTTGAGGTGTCAGCACCATTGTCCCAACATCATCTCGACCAAGATGCCCGCCGCCTTCATGGCCGACCACCATAATCGCATCCGCGCCTAATTCTTCTGCCTTCATAGCTTGCCGTTTTGCTGCGACAAGAACTAATTTCTTTACATTTGTTCCATTCAATTGCTCAAAAAAGGGTGTCGGATTTCCTCCTGTGACTGACATCACTTCTACACCTTCTTCTAATGCGGCGTCGATCATATGCGAATAAGGTCGGCCGTGTTGTCCAATCGCAAAATTGACACCAAATGGCTTATCCGTCATCGTCTTTGCTTTTTTGATCTCGGCACGTAGTGCATCCGGCGAATCCAAGCTCATAGCTGTAATCTGTCCAAGTCCCCCAGCATTTGATACAGCGGCACATAAATCCGCATACGCCAAATAAGCGAGTCCCCCCTGAATGATCGGGTACTTAACGCTAAGTAAATCAGTCACTCTCGTCTCCCATTGCATTCCTAACTCCCCCTACTTGTTCTACTTCAGCTCGATTTTCACCTTTTTTATTGTTCCACTCCTTGAATTGTTGCCGGATCAATAAAATCGTAACCTTTTCCACGAAGACCTTCTACGATATCTTTCAAAGCATCCGCAGTCCACTCTCGATCATGCATCAATAAATTTGCGCCATCTCGCAAGAAATCATTATTCACCATAATATCTGCCAACGGGCCGGCTTCCATATATTGTTTCTCCCAATCATAACCGTATGACCAGTTCATAAGTAGCATGCCATCATTTTGAACGAGTTCTCTGCTGAAATCAGTGTTCTGCCCAAACGGCGCACGGAAAAATAGCGGCCGTTCTCCAATAACTTCTTCGACTGTATCACTAACTGAGATAATTTCTTCCTCTTGTTCAGCCTCCGAAATTTGCTGTAAATTAGCATGCGTTTTCGTATGATTCCCAATTGCAAAACCCATATCATGAATTTCTTTTAATACAGCCTTTTCCTCATCAGTGTCAATAAAATGCCCATTGACAAAAAAGATTGCCGGCGCATCTAATTCTTTCAATGTTTTAGCCATATCCAGAGAGCGTTTGTCTGGTGCATCATCAATCGTTAAAAGGACCGCTTTCGGGTTTGCATCTCCAATAGGCTTGAAATACCATGCTGCTCCCAATTCATAAAGTTTTTCCGCTACTTCATCCTCTACAATTTCTTCCGATTCATCTTCCACCTCATCATCTTCAGTTTCCTCTTCGTCAACTGCGTTGTCATCACCAGCTCCATTTTCGGTTGTAGCAGCATCTTCTATTTCTTTAATAGTCGTCTCCTTTTCACCATCTCCTGCACAAGCAGACAGCAAGAGTACCAGTGCCGTAATTATGTATACAAGTTGTTTTTTCATGTTGAATCATCCTTTCATTTTGTATAGTGTATCATAATTTTTCTATCAAATTAAACCATAAATAAATTAATCCAATAACGATCTTCATGCGACCAATAAGTCACGCTATATGACCAATAAGGTGAAAAGCTAACTGATATAAAAAAAATCCACAAGGCGAATGTATTCACCTTGTGGACGAAGTTTTTTACTAAATTACATCATATGAATTGGTTTACCCAATAACACTTCGGCAGCTTCCATCGTAATTTCAGCTAATGTTGGGTGAGCATGAATCGTCATTGCGATATCTTCCATAGTCATGCCCGCTTCGATTGCTAGTGCAAGTTCAGAAATCATATCTGAGGCACTTTCTCCAACGATTTGCGCACCAAGTAACAATCCGTCTTCTTTGCGAGCAACAAGCTTCACAAAGCCTTCTGTAGCGTCTAGAGCGATTGCACGCCCGTTAGCTGCATAAGGGAATTTTCCACTTGATACTTCATAACCTTCATCTTTTGCCTGCTGTTCGCTTAAACCAACAGTCGCAAGTTCAGGATCCGTGAAGCAAACAGCTGGAATTGCTAGGTAATCAACTTCAGACTTAAGACCTGAAATTGCTTCAGCAGCAACTTTTGCTTCATAAGATGCTTTATGCGCAAGTTGAAGTCCAGCTACAACGTCACCAATTGCATAAATCGACGGAACATTAGTACGGCACTGTTTATCAACTTCAATTAGGCCGCGTTCGCCAATGTTGATACCAGTTGATTCAAGGCCCATTTCGTCTGTATTCGGACGACGACCAACAGTAACAAGTACATAGTCAGCTTCGATCGTTTTATCCTCGCCGCCTGCTTCGTATGTAACTGTTACACCTGAATCAGTTTCTTCTACGCCTTTAGCTGATGCTTTTGTTACAATTTCAACGCCTTTTTTCTTTAGACCTTTTTTAACCATTTGTGTCATTTGTTTTTCAAAGCCTGCCAAAATATCATCAGCGCCTTCAATAATCGTTACTTCAGATCCAAGGTTTGCATAAGCAGAACCAAGTTCAGTTCCGATATATCCTCCACCGATAACAACTAACTTTTTAGGCAATTCTTTAAGACTTAGCGCGCCTGTGGAGCTAAGAACGCGTTCTGAGAATTTAAATGATGGGATTTCAACTGGACGTGAGCCCGTTGCGACAATCGCATTTTTAAATTTGTATGTCTGAGCTGACTCGCCGCTGATGATACGAACAGTGTTCTCATCAACGAAGTATGCCTCTCCTTGAACAACGTCAATTTTATTACCCTTCATCAGACCGCTTACGCCGCCCGTTAATCGAGTAACAACACCGTCTTTAAACTCTTGAGCTTTTGCAAAGTCAAGATTAACTTCTGCGGAAATTCCCATTTGCTCGGAATTTTTTGCCTGGACATAACGATGTCCAACAGAAATTAGCGCTTTTGATGGAATACACCCAACGTTCAAGCATACGCCACCTAGGTTATCTCTCTCAACAATTGTTACTTTTTGACCAAGTTGTGATGCACGAATTGCTGCAACATAACCTCCAGGTCCTGAACCAACAACGAGTGTTTCTACTTCAATCGGGAAATCTCCTACTACCATTTCTTACCCCTCCATTAATAAAAGTTCTGGGTCTGCAAGTAATCTCTTTAAGTGGTTCAATGCATGTTGTGCAGTAGCACCGTCCATCATTCTGTGGTCGAAAACAAGAGATAGTGCCAGCATAGGAACTGCTACAATTTCTCCATCTTTAACGACTGGTTTTTCAGCGATGCGACCAATTCCAAGAATCGCAACTTCAGGATGGTTAATGATTGGTGTAAACCACTGACCGCCTGCAGAACCGATATTCGAAATAGAGCATGAAGCGCCACTCATTTCAGCCATTGACAATTTGCCATCACGCGCTTTTACAGCTAGCTTATTAATTTCATCGGAAATCGCGAACACTGATTTGCGGTCTGCATGCTTAACAACAGGCACAACAAGTCCACGCTCTGTATCTGCAGCGATTCCAATATTATAATAATGCTTCTGAATAATTTCCTCAGTCTCCTCATCATATGATGTATTGAACTCAGGGAATTCTCTCAACGTGCTTACAAGTGCCTTAACAACATATGGCAAATAAGTTAGACGAATATCTTTTTCAAGGGCGATATCTTTGAACTTTTTGCGATGTGCAACAAGTCCCGTAACATCCACCTCGTCTAATAATGTAACATGCGGAGCCGTATGTTTCGAGTTAACCATAGCTTTCGCAATAATTTTTCTCATGCTGGACATTTTTTCGCGCGTTTCTGGGAAGTCTCCTTCAAGTGAAACTTGGTTATCCCCAGCTGGTGTTGCTGTTTGACTCGTTTTTTCTGCCGCAACTGGTGCAGAAGCCTGTGTCTGCTCACCATTTACAAATGCTTCAACATCGCCTTTCAAAACGCGACCATTCTTACCTGACCCCGCAACTTGGCGAATATCAACATCATTCTCGCGTGCAAACTTACGGACTGATGGCATCGCAATAATTCTACGATCAAGATCAACATCTTGTCCTGATGCTACCGACTTACCTTCTGATGGTGCTTCTTGTTTTGGTGCTTCTTCTTTTTCAATCGCTTGACCCTTTTCTGCCGAAGCTTGAACTTGTGCTTCAGTCTCTTCTTGAGCCTCATCTTCTACTTTTTCTTCGTGAAGATGTTCGAATCCTGGTGCATCGATTTGAATCAATGCATCTCCTACAACTGCCACAGTTCCCTCAGAAACTAATAATTTTTCTACAGTACCTGCAACCGGAGATGGGATTTCTACTACAGCCTTGTCGTTTTGGACTTCAAATAGAACGTCATCTTCCTCGACTTTATCGCCCTCAGCCACAAACCACTTTAAAATCTCACCTTCGTGAATTCCTTCTCCGATATCTGGTAAACGGAATACATATGCCACTTAGTTCACCCTTCCTATTTATCAATAACTACTAAATTTAAATTAAAACGTTAAAACTTTATTTGCTGCTTCCATAATATCCTTAGCGTTTGGCAACCAAACATTTTCGCCCTGTGCATAAGGATAAATCGTATCTGGTGCTGTTACACGCAGAACCGGAGCCTCAAGACTTAGAATTGCTCGTTCTGTAATTTCCGCCACAACATTCGCTGCGATTCCAGCTTGTTTTTGTGCCTCTTGTACAACAATTGCACGGTTTGTTTTTTCAACAGATGCAATTATCGCTTCAATATCGAGTGGTTGAACAGTTCTTAAATCCACTACCTCAACTGAATGCCCTTCTTTTTCCAACTCTTCTGCCGCTTTGAGGCTTTCGTGAACCATTGCGCCGTATGCGAAAATCGAAAGATCTGTTCCTTCACGTTTCACATCCGCTTTACCGAGTGGAATTGTGTACTCTTCTTCAGGAACTTCTTGTCTGAATGAACGATATAACTTCATATGCTCCAAGTAAACGACAGGATTTTCATCACGAATTGCAGAAATGAGAAGCCCTTTCGCATCATACGGAGTAGATGGGATAACTACCGTCAAGCCCGGTTGAGCTGCCATGAGACCTTCTAAACTATCTGCATGCATCTCAGGCGTCGCAACACCACCGCCGAATGGCGAGCGAATTGTAACTGGACCATTGTATTTTCCACCACTACGGAATTGCATACGAGCAAGTTGACCACTGATAGAATCCATTACTTCATAAACAAAACCAAAGAATTGGATTTCCATTACTGGACGGAACCCTGTCAGTGAAAGACCGATTGCAAGCCCGCCAATTCCGGATTCTCCTAATGGCGTATCAAACACGCGCTCTTCACCAAACTCTTTTTGTAAACCTTCTGTTGCACGGAATACTCCGCCGTTATTTCCAACGTCTTCACCGAAGACGAGGACGTTTTCATCATTTTTCAGCTCTGTTTTCATAGCATCATTAATTGCTTGAATCATCGTCATTTGTGCCATCGGTTACTTCGACTCCCTTTCAGTATAAACATCAAGCTGTTCTTTCAAGTTAAATGGAAGATCGCCTTTATACATAATATTAATAAAATCGCTCACTTTTTGTTTAGGTGCTGCATCTGCTTCTTTAATTGCTTCTCTTATATCTTCTGTTGCTTTTTCAATTACTTTTTCTTCCTGCTCTTCATTCCAAATACCTTTCGCTTCTAGATATTTACGGAATCGAAGTAGTGGATCGCGTTTTTCCCATTCGCTATCCGTTTCAGATGTACGGTAACGTGTTGGATCATCTCCGGCCATCGTATGTGGTCCGTAACGGTAGCAAAATGTTTCAATTAGCGTTGGACCTTCTCCGTTAACTGCGCGTTCACGTGCATCTCTAGTTGCTGCATAAACCGCAAGTGGGTCCATACCATCAACAAGAATGCTTGGAATACCCGCTGAAATCCCTTTTTGAGCAAGTGTTTTACCAGCAGTTTGTACGTCACGTGGTGTAGAAATTGCGTATTGGTTGTTTTGAATTACAAATATTGCAGGAGAACGATAAGCACCGGCAAAGTTAATACCTTCATAGAAGTCACCTTGTGATGTTCCGCCGTCACCTGTATAAGTCATAGCAACCGCTTTTGTTCCACGTTTTTGGAATCCTAGTGCAATACCTGCAGCTTGAATATATTGTGCGCCAATAATGATTTGTGGTGGGAATACATTTACGCCCTCCGGAATCTGTCCGCCTTTGTAATGTCCTCTTGACCATAAAAATGCCATTGACAATGGTAGGCCGTGCCAAATCATCTGAGGTACATCACGGTAACCCGGTAAGATGAAATCCTCTTTTTCTAATGCGAAGTGAGAAGCTATTTGAGACGCTTCTTGACCAGCAGTCGGTGCGTAGAAACCAAGTCTTCCCTGACGGTTAAGCGAAATTGAACGTTGATCCAAAATTCGTGTATAGACCATGCGTGTCATTAACTCAACTAGATCCTCATCACTCATCTTGGGATCCATATCTTTATTGACGATTTCGCCTTCTTCATTCAAAACTTGAACCATTTCAAACTTATCTTCAATCTCGTGAAGTGTTTTCACTGGATCGAAATGCTTGTTTGTTTTTGAAGCCATTTTCGACAACTCTCCTTTATCAACTGTATTATGAAACACGGTTGTATTGATTGATACAAACTCTACACTTTTTAGTATACGTAATTGAATCGACATGGTCAAACATTGTAAACTATGGACTTTTGCACACACGAGGTGTCCGAATTCACTGAAAAATAGATTGCTGTATTAGTACAATATCAAATCTGTATTACAATAGAATGAGTGATTTACAGTTTTTATTCAAAAAGAGACTAGAGTGCTTTTTTACACATCTAGTCTTTTTGATTAATTACTTTTCTGCTAATTTATTGAATAGGTCTTCTTTTAATTTGTTCACTATTCCAGTGGCTTCATTAAATGAATTGATAATTTCTTTTACAGTTTCATTTTGTTTATTTACTTCTATAACCTTTTCTTGTAATTTTGAAACATCAGTTTCTTCATCAACAAGCATTCCGTAGAGTTCCTTTTGCAAATCTGTTAACTTCGTATAGTTTTCAACAAAGTCGGAATGCAGATCATATCGATTATTAACTGAATCTCTTAGTTCCGTTATTTCAGCTTTTACTTTTTCTTCATCTGCTTTTTCTATAATTTCGTCGAATGTTGCTACAGATTCTTTCGCCTTATTCATAGACTTTTCTTCGTCAGCAAGAAAGGTTAGACGTTTTTCAAGGGATTCTTCTGCTTCAGATACCTTTGTTTTAAGTTCTTCCTTTTCCTCCTGTGTTAATTGAATGATTTCATTGAAAAGATTTTGCTCGGACTTCTCAAGACTGGAAAGTTCCCCTTGTGCTTCGCGGTACTTTTCTTCAGCACTATTTAACTTCGATAATACATCCGCAAGGTCTTTCTCTGTAGATGAACCAAAATTACAAGCTGATAGAAATAATGTGCCGATTAAAATGATGCTTACTATATATTTCCTCAAGATAATACCCCTCCGATTTCTTTTGAATTATATCTGTTTACGACAATAAGTACAACCAAATGCTAAATTCCTTTTAAGCTCAATCTCATTCGATTATACTAATGTATATAATAAAGGTTAAAAGGAGAATTTTGCGATGATAGTAATGAAAGACATAGTAAGAGAAGGTCACCCTACATTACGAAAAACAGCCGAAGAAATGACTTTCCCTCTCACTACTGAAGAGATTGATCTATGCGATGATTTACTCGCGTACTTAAAAAATAGTCATGACCCAGTAATTTCCGAAAAATATAATTTGCGTGCAGGCGTAGGTCTAGCTGCCCCCCAAGTCAATGTATCCAAAAGAGTATTTGCACTTCATATTACAGAAATGAAAGGAGAGCCTATAAGTTTTGTGGCAATCAATCCGAAAATCATAAGTCATTCTGTTGAAAGAACCTATCTAACATCAGGTGAAGGTTGCTTATCAGTCGATAGGAACGTCGAAGGATTTGTGCCGCGATATTCTAGAATTACGATTAAAGCATTCGACAAGGACGGTAATGAATTTAAGAAACGGTTGCGTGGACTTGCTGCAATTGCCTTTCAACACGAATTGGATCATTTAAATGGGATAATGTTCTATGATCATATAGATAAGAACGAGCCCTTCAAAGAAATTCCTGGCGCGACACCCTTTGAACGCGCATGACTTTTGACCTCACCTCATTAAGCACTATGAACACTTGACAGAAAGTTCTGAACGGCTTATAATATAAGTGAGGAGTGATCTGCCATGTACAAACGCCTAAAACGAAAAATGTTGAGACGGCTTAATGGCATACTCGGCAAAAAAACAATAGCATAAATTTTATAGCCGGCCTATAATTTGGTCGGCTTTTCTTTATTTTACCTAAATCTCATGATACTATATAGAGAATGATTTCAATTGAACGTCAAAAGGAGAGCAAAAATTATGATTTATAAAGTTTATTACCAAGAAAACGTGCTAGAAGTACCTGTCCGCGAAAATACAAAAAGCATGTACATCGAAGCTGAATCAGAGAAAACGGTTCGTGAAATTCTTGCAGGTCGAAACTTCAATATTGAATATATTCAACTACTTGAAGGAGAGCACCTTGAATTTGAAAAGGCTTCACCGCATTTCGAACTCGAGCAGGTATAATAATGAAGTCTATTAAAAATAATGAAACAGGCGTTTTCGCTCTAGGCGGACTAGGCGAAATCGGCAAAAACACATATGGTGTACAGTTTCAAGACGAAATCATCTTAATTGATGCTGGTATTAAATTTCCAGATGATGATCTACTAGGAATCGATTATGTTATTCCTGATTACTCCTATCTCGAACGTAATGTCGACAAGATTAAAGGCCTTTTCATCACACACGGGCACGAAGACCACATCGGCGGGATTCCATATTTACTTCGAAAAGTAAATGTTCCTGTCTACGGCGGAAAGCTAGCGCTCGGTTTACTTCGTAACAAACTCGAAGAACATGGATTATTACGATCAACAACGATGATTCCAATCGATGAAGATGACGTCATTAAATTCCGTAAAACTTCAGTTAGTTTTTACAGAACAACGCATAGTATTCCAGACGCATTTGGTGTTGTCGTAAAAACACCATCCGGTAATATCGTTCACACTGGTGATTTTAAATTTGACTTCACACCTGTTGGAGAACCAGCAAATTTAACGAAAATGGCAAAAATCGGCGGCGAAGGCGTTCTATGTCTTTTATCCGATAGCACGAATGCTGAGATACCAAATTTTACAATGTCGGAACGCAAAGTCGGCGATAGTTTAAATGAAATTTTCCGCAAAGTCGATGGACGTATCATATTTGCTACATTTGCATCTAATATTCACAGATTGCAACAAGTCATCGAAGCGGCTCAAGAGTTTGGCCGTAAGATAGCTGTATTTGGACGTAGTATGGACAATGCAATTCGCATTGGGCGCGAACTCGGATATATCGACGCCCCGAAAGAATTATTTGTCGACACACACTCATTAAATAGACTACAAGCTAGTGAAGTGATGATTTTGTGTACTGGTAGTCAAGGAGAACCAATGGCTGCGTTATCGCGAATTGCAAATGGCACGCATCGCCAAGTTCAAATACATCCTGGAGATACTGTTATTTTTTCATCTTCTCCAATTCCAGGAAACACGCTCAGCATCAACAAAACGATTAACTCGTTGTTTCGTGCCGGTGCTGAAGTTTTACATGGAACACTTAACAATATCCACACTTCTGGACATGGTTCGCAAGAGGAACAAAAACTTATGCTTCGCCTTATGAAACCAAAGTATTTTATGCCGATTCACGGTGAATACCGCATGATGAAAATGCATACAGAATTAGCAGTAGATTGCGATATTCCACAAGAGAATACATTCATTTTAGAAAACGGCGACGTACTCGCTCTAACCGCAGATTCGGCTAGACACGCTGGACGGATTCCTTCCGGCGATGTTTATATTGATGGCAGCGGAATTGGCGACATTGGTAATGTTGTCTTACGCGACCGTAAAATGCTGTCTGAAGATGGACTAGTTATCGTGGTTGCTACAATCGATAAAAAGAAAAACCGAATTGTTTCTGGTCCGGATATCATCTCTCGTGGCTTTGTATATATGCGTGAGTCAGGTGTCATGATTCATGATGCACAACGGATGCTTTCTAGACAGTTGCAAAGAAAACTATCAACTTCACCAACAACCATTGCTTCATTAAAAACTGAAATCATTGATGTAGTCGGACCGTATCTGTATGAGAAAACAGAAAGAAAACCAATGGTCCTTCCAGTTATTTTGGAAGTTTAACAAAAAAAATGAGTTTAACCCAAAACAAAAGTACAGAAGGAATTCAACAATTCCATTTCTGTACTTTTTTGTTTTCTATAAATTTTATTGGCTTACTAGAATTCCCTATAAAAACGCTCCGGCTACCACTTGTAAAACGCCTTCGCCGGTTTTTCTTGGTAGACTTTTGACGTTTCATTTTAGACGCTAAATTTAAATAGTTGCAGTTTTAAATTAATGTTCTATTAATTCTTAGAAAACCTGGATATATTCAAGACACTATTAGTTCATATAGATTTCTACATTCAAAAAAGCACTAACTAACACGCTAAGTATAATGACATCAGTTGATTGTAGTGCAGGGCGGCGACTCCAGCGGAATTAGCGAGACAGTCGAGACCCCACAGGAGCTTGCGACGAGGAGGCTCGGCGCTCGCCCGCAGGAACGCGTCCGCCCGGAACGTAAATCGACGAACCATATAAAAAATGAATACTCGAATAATGGCTTATTCAAGTACTCACTAATTTATTATAAAAGCTTTTATTAATGAAATAACTTCTTCTCAAAAAGATGAATATCATGATCAGATCCAATGACAATTAAAATATCGTCTATTTGAATTTCTTCAATCGCCTGAGGCGATACAACAATGTCATTGCCTCGTTTTATCGCAACGATGTTAATCCCGTATTTCGCCCGGATATCGAGTTCGACTAACGTCTTCCCTACTAACCTCTCATTTGCCATTATTTCAGCAATGGAATGTTCCTCCGATAATTCAAGATAATCCAGAATATTATTCGAGACCATATTGTTTGCGATCCTGATCCCCATGTCACGCTCTGGATGCACCACTTTATCGGCACCAATCTTCCGAAGAACCTTCGCATGGTAATCATTTTGCGCTTTAACCGTTATTTTAGGCACGCCAATTTCTTTTAACATCAGCGTCGTTAAAATACTAGCTTGTATATTTTCTCCAATCGCAACAATCACATGTTCAAAATTTCGAATCCCTAGTGATTTTAGGACAGATTCATCAGTTGTATCAGCGGTAACTGCTTGTGTTGCGATCGATGCATACTCATCAACTCGCGCACTGGAAATATCGATAGCCATAACATTCGATCCCAATACAATCAATTCTTTCACAATGCTTCCCCCGAAACGCCCAAGTCCTATTACAACAAACTCTTTTTTCATTAATACCATCTCTCCTAACGAGGTCACTGTTCCGAATAGTGTAGCATACAGTCGCGCTCGGCTCAAAGAACAAAAATACTCGGCAATATAAATAATTGCATTGCCGAGTAATAATGTCCTTATTAATAATAAAGGTTGTTAATTCATTTCTTTTCATTCAGTAAACGGGTAATTCGTTTCTCAAGTAACTTCATACCACTCCCGCCCGATTGAAAATGCCGTAGTCGCCCATCTTTATCAAAAACATAATAGGCAGGGACTTGCTCGTTACCAAAAGCACCTCTCAGCTTAAGTGCGTTATCGATAAAAATCGGGTGTTTTATATCATGTGCTTCCGCACTCGATTTAACAAGATTTATGTCTACATCTGCTTCAGACCGCGGGATATGAACTGCAACAATGTTTAGGTTATCCTTATATTTGTCGCGGAACTGATTTATCACCGGCATCGCATCTTTACACATGTAACAACTAACTGACCAAAAGTGAAAAAGTACTGGTTTGTTCCCTACCAGCTGTTCTTTTGATGTAACACCGTTAATCCAGGCTGTTGCGCCAACAAGCTCTGGCATGAATTCATGTAACTTCAACAAAATCCTCCTCAAGTTTTTAAATCCTCCACTGATTGTTGTGTCTTGTTCCATTGGAAGAAATAACTTAGGAATGTTTTATTAATTACAGTCGGAGGGTTTTTCGGGCCTACTTGCGCAATATTCACAGGATGGGTCGGTGCATGGACTGTCACGCCACTCATCGCAATCCTCACAATAGATTGAATCAAATTCATCATTATATGCCAATGTATCTAGGCAATCGGGGCAGTGATTCGGTAGTTCCATACGGTTAATAACTTTACCTTTATTAGCAAAGAATACACCTTCAATTGATGCCACTTTCTCTTCGGTCACTTCTAAGTCATCCCAACTTAAACCGAGGTCTTCCATCGTCCATTTTCTATCATCAGGGTCTAAATAAAAAACCTTTTTCTTTCCCATCGTTTCGCCCCCCTTTTCCGCTATATTGTACCATGGTATGCCAATAATTCAATCGCCAAACATTCGATAGAAATCCGTGTATTGCTCACCTTCTCTAATTTGTGTCTAAATTGTGTACTATCGAATGAACCTGTGGGACAATAACAATTGTATTTAATTTTATTTCATCAAAAAAGTTCTTGCATTCTACGTTGTTTTTCGTATAATTTAAAAATGTTTGATTGGATTTTTTCAAAAAACGTATTTAGAAAAATAAGGGGGGATCTTATGTCAATCGAGTCAATTATTCGCTTTGATAATGTAACAAAAAAATATGATGAAGATACTACAGTGTTAAATAACGTTTCATTCGAACTAGAAAGAGGGAAATTTTATACGCTTCTTGGACCATCTGGTTGCGGGAAAACAACCATTCTACGTCTTATTGCGGGATTCATCGAACCAACTGAGGGCACTATATTATTTAACGGAAAAAAAATTAACGATGTCCCTGCAAATGAGCGGAAAGTAAACACTGTTTTTCAAGACTATGCGCTATTTCCACATCTTAATGTATTCGAAAACATCGCATTTGGTCTTAGAATAAAAAAAGTAAAAACAGAAGAAATGAAAAGACGCGTCAAAGAAGCGCTGACATTTGTTAACTTAGATGGTTATGAAAATCGAGAAATATCCGAGATGTCAGGCGGACAACGACAACGAGTTGCGATTGCGCGTGCAATTGTTAACGACCCAGAAGTCATTTTGTTGGATGAACCATTATCAGCACTTGATTTGAAACTTAGATCCGAAATGCAATATGAACTCCGTGATTTACAAAAACGATTAGGTAAGACTTTTATCTTTGTTACTCATGACCAAGAAGAGGCGCTTGCGATGTCAGATGAAATTTTCGTTCTCAACAACGGAGAAATTCAGCAATCTGGTACGCCCCTTGATATATATGACGAGCCCATCAATCGTTTCGTTGCTGATTTCATCGGAGAATCCAACATTGTTCCGGGAATTATGATTGAAGATTTCACAGTCGAATTTACTGGTAAAAAATTCGAATGTGTTGATGCCGGTCTTAATCCGAACGAAAATGTTGATATCGTTATTCGACCTGAAGACCTCGTGTTAACAACTGTTGAAAAAGGTAAATTAACTGTCACTGTCGATACGCAATTATTCCGCGGGGTCCATTATGAATTGTCCACATACGATAAAGATGGAAACGAATGGCTCGTTCACTCAACCAAAAAGGCTGAAGTTGGAAGTTCTGTCGGACTAGATTTCGTACCAGAAAACATTCATGTCATGCGTTTGAATGAAACAGAAGAGGAGTTTGACGCAAGACTCGACTCTTATGGAGGCGGAGACAATGAACGCTAGACCTACCCGTTTTTTAACGTTTATTCCCTATGCGGCTTGGATTATCCTTTTCGTTGTTGCACCCATTGCACTAATTGTTTACTATTCATTTTTCGATTTAACCGGTAATTTCACTATCGCCAACTACCAAAATTTCTTTACGTCCATTTATTTCAAACTGATTGTGAACTCATTTTGGTATGCATTTCTTATTACATTTTTCTCATTGCTTTTTGCATATCCGACTGCATACTTTTTAACGAAAACGAAGCATAAACAACTTTGGCTCTTGTTAATTATTATTCCTTCTTGGATCAATTTACTCTTGAAGACATATGCTTTCATCGGACTTTTTGGTCTCTACGGACCAATAAATGCTTTCCTTGAAATGATTGGAATTGGACAACACCAACTTTTGTTTACTGATTTCAGCTTTGTTTTCGTAGCGGTCTATATTTTCATTCCGTTCATGATTTTACCAATCTTTAATTCGCTTGATAAATTAAACCCCGCATTGATTGACGCTGCGCGGGATCTTGGTGCAAATTCATGGACTACATTTTCACGCGTTATTTTGCCATTGACGATGAACGGGGTTAAATCTGGGATTCAAGTCGTCTTCATCCCCGCCCTCTCATTATTCATGATTACGCGACTTATCGCAGGGAATAAGGTCATTACATTAGGTACGGCTATCGAGCAACAATTCTTGGTCGCTCAAAACTGGGGAATGGGATCGACAATTGCTGTATTTCTCATTCTATTCATGTTCGTAATCATGCTACTCACAAGTGGTTCTGAAAAGGGGGCGGCCGGCAGTGGGAAAACTAAGTAAATTACCTAAAGTGTATTTAGCGTTTGTGTTCATAGTTTTGTATACACCCATTTTTTACTTACTATATTATTCTTTTAACTCCGGCGGAACGATGTCCGGCTTCGAATCTTTTACATTTGAACATTACGCTGCAGTTTTCGAGGACACCCGCCTCATCATGATTTTGTTTAACACAATTATCGTCGCATTGCTATCCGCACTTGTTTCTACAACAATCGGCGTTCTAGGTGCGGTTACGATTACTTTCATCCGGAAAAAGGCTTTAAGAAACGCGATTCTTTCTATGAATAATATTCTAATTGTAAGTCCTGACGTTATCATCGGCGCATCTTTCTTAATTTTATTTACGATGGTTGGCGTAAAACTTGGGTTTGCTTCGGTATTAATTTCGCATATCGCTTTTAGCATACCAATCGTTGTGATTATGGTGTTGCCGAAATTGCAGGAAATGAGTCCGTCCTTAATCGATGCGGCAATAGATCTTGGCGCATCTAGACGCGATGTGTTGACTCGGGTTATTATTCCTTTTATTAAACCAGGAATATTTGCTGGTTTTTTCTTGGCGCTTACCTATTCGCTTGATGATTTTGCAGTGACATTCTTCGTAACTGGTAACGGTTTTTCAACCTTGTCAGTTGAAATTTACTCCATGGCTAGGGCTGGAGTTACATTAACGATTAATGCCCTTTCAGGTTTAATATTTATCGTGACACTCTTACTTGTATTCGGGTATTATGCCATTAACCGAAAATCCAAAACGCCATTTTCGGGGGTGAGAAAATGAAGGATATTATTCGCGTGTCAATTGTAATTTTGGCCGTGTCTGCTATTCTATTGTTTATAAATGCGAAACTTGCTAATACAAGCGGGACTTCTGGAAAAAATTCAATTACAGTTTTTAACTGGGGAGAATATCTGGATCCTGATCTTCTTAAGCAATTTGAAGAAGAAACCGGTATTAAAGTCATTTATGAAACTTTCGACTCCAACGAAGCGATGATGACCAAAATTGAACAAGGTGGAACGACGTATGATATTGCTGTCCCATCAGAATATGCAATCGAAAAAATGAATGAATCGGGGTTGCTATTACCCATCGACAAAGCCAAACTTCCTAACTTTCAAAATATCGATCCTTATTTTCTGGATTTGGCATTTGACCCTGAGAACAAATTTTCAGTCCCATATTTTTGGGGAACACTAGGCATTGCCTATAACCCTAAATTGCTGGAAGGCCAGACATTCGAAAGCTGGGAAGATTTATGGGATCCAACGCTCGAACAAGAAGTTGTTTTAGTAGATAGTGCTCGTGAAGTAATTGGTATGGGATTAAATGCACTCGGTTATTCCTTGAATTCGACGAATAGCTTGGAATTAGAGGAAGCCGCCAATAAACTAAAAACGCTTAAACCGAATATAAAGGCCATTATTGGCGATGAAATTACACAATTAATGGTGAACGGTGAAGCTGCCGTGGCATTAACCTGGTCAGGCCAAGCCGCGGATATGATGTGGGATAATGAAGATATCGACTATGTCGTACCCGAAGAAGGTTCAAATTTATGGTTTGATAATATGGTCATTCCTCGAACCGCGAAAAACATCGAAGGCGCTCATGCTTTTATAAACTTTATGTTGGATGCAGAAGTTGCTGCTCAAAATGCAGATTACGTCGGCTACTCTACACCGAATTTGGCGGCGATGAATTTTATGGATCCAGAAGTCATTGAAGATGAAAGATACTATCCTGATGAAGAAGCCAGGGATCATCTAGAAGTTTATAAAAACTTAGGCCTTGAAATGCTTGGAACATACAACGAGCTATTTCTTGGTTTAAAAATGGAATTACAATAAATTGAAACCACCCTTCACGGGTGGTTTTTTTGGATAGGGATATATTAATCACGGAAAGCAACGTGTGCCATACTTAGAAACGTTTTCGCTAAACTAGGAAACGTTTCACAATAAGCAAGCAACGTTTTTGTAAAAGAAGGAAATGTTTTGCCCTAACTAAGCAACGTAAGACAAACTTAGAAATGTTTTCGATAAACCAGGAAACGTTTCACAATAAGCAAGCAACGTTTGTGTAAAAGAAGGAAACGTTTTTCCCTAACTAAGCAACGTAAGACAAACTTAGAAACGTTTTCGCTAAACTAAGATACGTTTCACAATAACTAAGCAACGTTTTTGTAAAAGAAGGAAACGTTTTTCCCTAACTAAGCAACGTAAGACATACTTAGAAACGTTTTCGCTAAACTAGGAAACGTTTCACAATAAGCAAGCAACGTTTTTGTAAAAGAAGGAAACGTTTCACAATAAGCAAGCAACGTTTTTGTAAAAGAAGGAAACGTTTTTCCCTAACTAAGCAACGTAAGACAAACTAGCAAACTCATTTACTCGATCTTTTAGGTTTCAAGTAAGTGTAATAAGCGAGGACATATGTTAAGATACTTTGTACCTCGAAACAGTTTAGAAAGCTGGGATAATTATGACCAAATCAACTAATTTTGCACTTTACATACTAATGTTTAATACATTCGTTACCATGTCAGGAATCGGTCTCATCATTCCGATTATGCCAGAGTACTTGGGTACATTTGGTGTGGCAGGACAAGTTCTTGGCTTCTTGATTGCAATGTTTTCATTTTCACAATTTATCTTTTCACCGCTCGCAGGTGACTTATCCGACAAACATGGACGGAAAAGTCTAATTATCATAGGATTGATTGTCTATGGTATATCGCAGCTAACTTTTGGGATGGCTACAGAGCTATGGATGTTATTTGCATCTAGGTTCTTCTCAGGTTTAGGAGCGGCTTTCATTCTTCCACCGACTATGGCATTCGTTGCGGATTTAACAACGATTGAAAAGCGTGGTAGAGGAATGGGGTTGCTAGCTGCATCAATGTCATTTGGATTCGTGATTGGACCAGGAATAGGTGGGTTCTTGTCGAAAGTCAGCTTGGAATTCCCTTTTTTCATCGGTGCATCCGTAGCAATCATCGCAGCAATCATTTCATTTTTCGCACTGCCAAATCCAAAACCTAACGTGGCTCATGATTCCAGCATTGTACGAAAACGTGAAAATATATTTCAGCAGTTAAAGCGTTCAGCGGCAACTCCCTATTTCGTTATGTTCATTGTCATGTTCGTTTTCTCATTCGGACTTGCTAATTTTCAATCAACGATTTCTTTATATGTCGATCATAAATACGGGTATACAATCTCACAAATTGCCATTATCATCACAGTCGGTGGTTTCGTTGGAACCATAGCGCAAATGTTTGTCATTGGGCCATTGTTTAAACGCTTTGGTGAAATGCGTGTTATCCTTGTCAATCTTGTAATTTCAGCGGTTGCGATGCTTTGGATATTATTCGTGAATTCATTTTCAATGATACTGATTGTATCCATGGTATTTTTCACAGCAACAGCACTTCTGCGCCCCGCTGTTAATACGCTGGTTTCAAAATTAGCAGGCGATGAACAAGGTTTCGCGGCAGGAATGATTACTGCGTATATGAGCCTAGGAAATATGATTGGTCCAGCATTAGCAGGTGTTTTATTCGATATCAATATTATTTATCCATATATTATTGGAACAGTTATTTTATTTATTTGTTTTTCAATCGCCTTATTATGGTCGAGACGAAGTTCGGAATTACTTGACCCCATCAGATAGAAAAAACGTTAGACCATTGTCGGGTCTAACGTTTTTTGTTTATTTATCGTTTGCGTTTGTTTTTCAGTAACTCGGAAAAACTTTCTTCAGCAGTTGTTGATGTATCTTCTACAAGCTCTTCAGTAAGCCGTTTCGTCCCTAATCCTTTAAAAAATCCAAACCGACGTAGCGTAATATCAATAAAGAAAAAAATCATCGCTGCGAGAATAAGTCCCTGCGCAATCTTTTTCTTTTCCCCACTCTTATATGGGTGGCTACGAAAGGCATCAGTTGGATTTTCCAGTACAATCCCACCTGTCGAGTCGGCAATTTTTTCGAGCAACTGAACATTTGATGGAACCCTTTTGTATTCTTCATTGTAAGGCACAGAAATTCCAGCTTCAAAATAACCGCCTTTATCATCCGTTACGCCAAAAAATACAAGTCCTGGATTTGCATCGACGGTTATGCGCATTTTACCGGGCGCTAATGGCTCGGATGTGAAAGGAACTTCGACACCTTTTTCATCAATGATTGCGACCTCGAGAAACGCCGCGCTACGCGCGCTGTCCATCACCGTATACGTCCGTCCGTGTTCATGAGTGATAATATATGGAACATCTTCATATGCCGGCAGAAGGCGTCCTACGGCCGTATTCCAAAAGTCTCCATACCCGCCCCATTTTGCAAAATCTCCAGTCCACTTCCCCGTCGAATCTGACGTGAATGCAACGGTTCTCCCAAGACCATACATCCATTCAGATAAAACCGGATCCTCTTTGGTACTTTCTCCAATCATGGTTGCCGTATTTTTCAATGTCGTTGCGATATAGGCATTCATTTCCGGAACCCCTTCTGAGAATAATGCATTCCATTCGGGAACACCACCGAGAGACATGTAAAACGGATTGTCTTCGATATAGGTTCTGGTCATCATAGAAGTTTCCCGTGATAGGATTGCTGGAACGGTCGATTCATCAATGACATCATAGAACCTACCACCCCCGCTTTCCGCAAGGCTTTCCAACAATCTTCGATCCGCATCGCTTCCAATGGCGACCGTTGACATTGTAATATTATTACTCTTTCCATTAGCAATTACTTCTTCATAACCACGCGGCATTTCCGATTGGCCATCTGTCAATAAAATGATATGCTTGCGTTGCAAATCGGATTTCGTAAGATCATCATAGGCTCGTTTCATTCCTGGATATATATCAGTTCCGCCCAACGCAGAAACTGATAATATTTTCTCAATTGCCTTATTCCTATCTCCTAATGGCGCTAGTGGGATAATATCCCAAACCTGATCATCGAAGGCAATAAAACCAAAAGTATCATCATCTCGCAGCAGTTCGACTGAACGAGCGGCCGCTTCTCTTGCAAGGACTATTTTAGAACCCGACATACTGCCTGACCGATCCAGTACAATGATTAAGCCAAGGGATGGAAGTTGTTCTTTCCCTTTAATCTCCATTTCGACTGGAAGAAGTCGCTCGATAGGTGTCTTGAAATAACCGCCAAGCCCAAAGCTTTCTTCTCCGCCAACCATCATGAATCCTGTTCCGAATTTTCTTACCGCTTGTTCGATAATTGCCATTCGATTCTCGCCGACAATATGACCCGGAACGTTATCAAAAATAATTGCACTATACCCCATATATCCAGAAAGTGTTTCCGGCAACAGCTTCGCATTGATTGTATCAACCGCCATCGCTTCTTGATCGAGCAATGTTGGAATAATCGATGCATTCCCGTCAGTTTCTACAACGAGCACGCGTGGAGAACTTTCAATCATTGTAACTGAAACCATTCGATTATTCTCCAAAATTTTATCATCCGGAACAACTAACTTTGCTTCATATTTCAATAATCCATCCATACTTGAAGCCCGTCTAACCGAAAACGAATTTCCACCCTGTTCGAGTTTTACCTCTTGTTGACTAATCACTTGATCATTTTCATAAATAAAGAGATTGCCAGTCGTTCGTTCGGAAGCCTCTATTTCTACACGAAGCAATTGTTGTTCACCGGTATAGGAAGTTCTTGGCGTCTCAAATGAAATAATCGACGCATCAGCTCCTGCAGGGCGTTCTAATATCACTGTATCAATCACTGTTCGCTTATCTTTAAATTTAGGTATGATTTTTTCGATGGATCCAGCCGTCTCTAACCCATCCGATAACAAAACAATGCGAGTAGCTAAATTAGGATTTGCAAGGGCTGAAGATAAGTCGATTGCTTTTGCAATATCTGTTGCTTCATTTTTCTCCAAATTATCAATTACTGGAACAACGACTTCCACATCTGTCAGTTTCACATCAGTGCGAAAATTTTCGGCAAAAGAATAAATCCCGACGGAATGATTTGTTTTTCTTCCCTTCAAACTTTCCATAATCCAAGAATCCGCAGCCGTTCCTACCTCATCGATTGAAGCTGATCGATCAACGACAAATAAGACTTGTTCTTCAGTAACCCGAAGTGTTAAATAGGGTGATGTCAAAGCAAAGATAAGTAAAGCGACCGCAATACCGCGCAGTACAAATAAAATCGTACTGCGGCTTATCATTTTCTGCCCCGATGACCGCCATGTATAGATTAGATATAGCCCAATTGGAATGAAGAGAAGTAGCCATAATGGTTGTTCAATTCGGATATCCACGTCTTCGCTGCACCTCCCATTCCATCAACATCAACAATAAAACCGGAAATATAAAATATTTTCCAATCATCCACTTATTCACTTCAGTTCCCTTGCCGTTAATCGCTTTGCCAATACGATAAGATGAGCCTGTTTCCAGGTTTAGCTCCTCTGGTTCGAGTTGGACGGTGAATAGTTTTTCAATAGCTTCTTCCCGCGCTTTATAAACACCAGGCGGTTGCGGCGCGATGAAACTCGAAGAATCTGCGATTGTCGTCACATATTCATCTTCAATTGTAAAAACTTCGATTCTCCCTGCTTGGGTGCTTGAGAGGACTGCTCTTCGTTCATTTGGAGTAAAAGTCCCCAACGCGTTTCCTTCAGCACCCACTTGCCCAATCGCGCTCCATATAAATAATGGAAATGAAGCATGAAGTGGCCAATCTGTCATTTCAACATCCGCTAGAATAATAATATCGCCTCGGCTCGATTTTTGGATAAGTGGTTTGTTTCCAATCATCGCGATTGTTTCATGTTCATTGAATGCTGGATAAACTTCACTTACATAGACATCCGAGAGATCTGCAATAGAAAACAAAGGATCTGATAAAGTTGAAATTACACCAGTAACTTCTTCCGGATTTCCATCATTTCTACCAATTAGAATGATTGGTTTATTGCCCAACTCAAGAAATGCAACATCATTTGTCACGATTATCGATGCATCTGTGGATGCAATTAATTCGTTTTTAGACCCGGTGGAAACGGACAAACCTACGGCCTCGAATGCTTTCTTGATAAGCTCATGTAACTGATTATCTATAATCGCACTAGTTGCGTCATTGCCAAGGATTATATGCGCATCGTTATCGACTGCGTAATCATCGTCGACTAAAATTTTTGCTGTTAAAGCAGTACTGGTTGGCAAGTCTTTAAATGATAAAAGTAACTCATCTTCCCCCTCGACCATAAAATCACTTTTTACGAATACAGTTTCGGTTAATGAATCAGTCAGAATGAGAATCCCATCGATGTTTTTTCCTGATTGATTGATGAGTTTAATAATCGCTTCTGTTCCATCTTGCGTAGCGATAGCGCCAAACTTATCAATTGAAACGTTCTGATAATTGTCATTGGATGCATTCACCGACCACGCCATCTTATCACTCGCTTCGGGAAGGGTTTGCTGTTCTAGTGAATCTGTAAAGATATGAATATCCACTTCCCTTTCAGCCGCAATTGACTGTGTGAATTCAATGGCTCTTTCCATAAATTCATGTTCATACGAAACTTTCAATTGATCAATTGCTAAAATTACTTCCTCTGCATTCTTTTCTTCTCGAATGACTGTCGTAGGTTCTTTGCCTGTCGCTACAATCGTAATCGGTTGGCCTGACCGTTCATTCACAAGTTTTCTGATCGCATCTTTATGTTTATCAAACAATGAAGTTCCGTCTTTTTCCACCAGCATGCTGGCCGAAGTATCAACAATGATAATCGTTTGGCCGCGAATCGCTTCTTCTTTTGTAATAAACGGTGCCAATAAAATAAATAATAATAGTAATAACGCCAACATTTGCAAATAAAATAAAGCATTTTTCTGCAGGTTCTTCAAATACGGAGATACCTTTGTTTCGCGCATCGATTGTTCCCAAAACATAGTGGAGGATATTGTTTTCACTTCAAACTTCTTGCGGAAAAAATAATAAAGAAGGACGGCTATCGGGAAAAGAACTGTCCAACTGTAAAGTAAATTAGCAAATCCCAATGACCCTTCCCCCTATTCCAGCCAACCGACTTGGCGCATCTTTTTCGTCATCAATGTCATGACGCCGACCTGTACTTGCCCATGAATAAGCTGGATTCCATATTGTTTTGCCAACATGAATAATTTACCTTCATGGGTTTCCTTCGCCTCGATATATTGTCGAATTGAACGATTTGTCATTGTAACTTCGACACCGTCGTTACTTTCAATATCCACCAATCGTACATCACCTTCATATGATGGCAGTTCTTCTGATTCCGACTGTACAAGAATTATACGTACATCATTACAAATGCCTCGTAACCTTTTAAATAAATGTGCCCAGTTTTCCGTTTTTTCAAGACCATCCGTCACAAGAAATAAAACGGTTACCGCTTTTGGGATATGGCTTAATATACTGTCCGTAAAACCACTTTCTGAATTCGGTTCCTCAATTGACGATAGAAATTTAGTAACTGCGGCTCGATGCATAATCCCTTTCTTGCGAATGAAACGACTTTGACCATGAACCCGTGTCGAAACTGAAACAGTATCGCCGCTTTTTAACGCAATATGACCTAGACCAGCACAAATTTTACGAGCATAATCCCATTTTCCATCTACCTTCATGGATTTCGTTGAATCCAATACGACATGAATGCGCATCTCTTGTTCATCAAGAAATTGTTTGATAAACGGTTGACCTGTTCGCGCATACACATTCCAATCGATATGACGAATATCATCGCCCATATGATATTCTCTGAAATCCGAAAAATCTAATGAAGAACCTGTCTTTTTAGAACGGTGTGTCCCTTTATGATGGCCGAGTCTCCCAGATTTTGTCGCAATTGATAGCCCACCCAATCGATTTAGAAGCTTATTTGGAAATAAATTCTCAGACATTAAACAGATGCCCCTTGTTTCACATCTTCAATTAATTTCAATAGAAGATGATCAACTTCTACTCCTTCTGCTTCCCCTTCGTAATTGATTAAAATACGATGACGAAGCGCGGGAAGGGCCACGATTTTAATGTCTGCAATTGAAACATGAAGTCTTCCTGCAAGGAATGCTCGTGCTTTCGCTAATTTAATAATTGATTGCAACCCACGGGGACCGCTACCGTATTGAACATAATCCGTCCATTCACCGCTTGTTTCGTCCTTAAAATGTGTTGCCGAAATTAGATCGACTGCATAATCAATCATTTCTTCGGCAATAATTATTTCTTTTACCATTTGCTGGGCAACAACAATTTCGTCGGCATTCATCACTTTTTCTATTTTTATTTCTTTAGAGCCTGTAGTACGCATCATGATTTCTTTCAACTCTGTTTTCTTTGGAAATGGCAAATGGATTTTACAAAGAAAACGGTCCATTTGGGCTTCCGGGAGTGGATACGTTCCTTCCATCTCAATTGGGTTTTGTGTTGCAAGGACAAAAAATGGACGCGACATCTCACGCGTTTCTCCAAGAACGGTAACCGTTTTTTCCCCCATTGCTTCAAGCAAGGCACTTTGCGTCTTCGGTGTTGCCCGGTTAATCTCGTCAGCAAGCACCATTTGACTAAAAATAGGGCCTTTTTTAAATACGAATTTTTGTTTTCCATCTTCATTTCGTTCAATAATACTTGTTCCCGTTATATCAGCAGGCATCAGGTCGGGTGTAAATTGAATTCTTGAAAATGAGAGATCAAGTACCTCGGATATCGTCCGAATCAGCATTGTTTTTCCCAACCCAGGTAACCCTTCAAGAAGTGCATGACCATCGGCTAAGATCGAATAGAGCGAAAACTCAACCGCCTCATGTTGACCAACAATAAACTTACCAATTTCGTCTTTCACGTTTCGTAGCTTTTCGCTCATTTCTTTAATTTGTTCCTGCGTGTAAGGCATAAGCTCAATTCACTCCCATATCTTCTATTCAATAGACGAAAAGTAATCGGATAGGACTCGTTGTAAATCTGGTGATAAATTCATTTTCCCGGTACTTTCCAAATAAGACTTTTTATAATTGCCAATTACTTCGTTATAAGGTCGAATAGTTCCTCTTTCTGTAAGCCCATAAGCTTCCCGCTCTTCGGTAGATTCTCCTTCATTGAGGTTTCCGCCATCAATCATAGGATCTTTTGCCGTCCCAATCCGTTCTGATGGGATAGATAGCAAATCACGTCCGCCGGATCCCTTTCCTATTCCGGCACCTTGACCAGGGCCCTGACCTTGGCCTTGGCCTTGGCCTTGACCTGGATCCCGACCTTGACCTTGGCCTTGGCCTTGACCTTGACCTTGACCTTGACCTTGGCCTTGGCCTTGACCTGGATCCTGACCTTGACCCTGACCATCATCTTGGCCTTCGCCTATGCCATCGTTCTCTTTACCTTCCCCACTAGCTTCCCCTTTGCCCTCCCCTTGACCTTCGCCTGCTCCTGAAGGTTCGCCTTTGCCTGCTTCTTTAACCGCGGGTGAATCATTTTTCTCTGCTAATGCAGGTAAAGCCATACTTTTCCCAATTTTACTTAATGCTGTATTAGCCTTCCCAATGCTCTTCGCTAGATTTGTCGACAGTTCGTTTAGCGCTGTTAATTCTTGTTCCTCTGCATCAGATAGTCCATCATCAGATGGATTGGCGGTATCCGCGGCAAGCTTTTTCTTTTCAGTTAACCGCAACTCTTGCAAACGGAGTTCTTTTTGTTTTTTCACCAATTCTTTTAGTGCTTCTTCAGAGGTCTTCGCATCCTTTAAACTAACAAGCAAATCCTCTAGTGCCGTTTTGTTTTCCGGTATCTTTTCCTTTTCAACTAAATCCTTAACCGCCTTTTTCAACTCATCAACAATTAGATTTTCTTCTTCAATTGCCTCGGCCTCAATTTGCGCCTCTGATGGAAAAGTAATTAATAAAATTAGAAATGCAGAACTTACTATACTTGCGAGTAACATTTTTAAATTTACAAACTTCTTTTCTCGGTTTTTAAAACTCTCATAAGCCTTTGAAACCTTTACATTAGCCTCTTCAATAACAGACGAAGCTAATAAGGAATCACTATCTTTAATTGAAACTGCAGTCACCAGAAGATTATGTGGAATATATCGATCCAATTGTCGTGTCGCTTCATTTTTTCTAACTCGATTGTAAACAGTATAAAGAGCAGTTCCCACTAAGATAAGAACCGCTAAGGTAATCGCAAAACGTTCATAATAGGGAATGACGAATAGCCTCGAAAGCATAAATACTAATACTGCACTCACAACCGCAAAGAACATTCCCGTTTGCATCCTATAGACGATTTTCTCAATACGCAGACGAAGCAATGCAGCGTTAATATAGGTGTGTAACAATGTTTTTCTATCCATTCGCCAAACCTCCTCTTATTTAAGTCGTTTCATATTTACGCGTAAGTTTTTAACCGCAATGAACAACGACAACGCGGTGATAGATAAATAAAAGATTAAATACGTTCCCCATATCGGAAAATCTATGACCGTAAACGAAGTAATTCCTTCCTTGACATCCGGTGATAATAAAGAAGCCATGAGGACTCCGGGATTAATCGACGCCAAAAAATAGGTAGGAAACGACGTCGGTACTGCGTTTGTACTTAACGACATCAATTGCGCGAACATTATAGCTAAGAACCCCGTTACAGTCGTTAAAAACAGCATTGTTCCATACGTCGCAATCATCGATACAATCGTGCGACGAATAATTGTCGAAAACATAACCCCAAGACTGCCAATGGCTAATAATGTGACGAATAAAAATAGAAAAACCAATCCGAAATCGACAGGTGATATCCCTCCAAATAGAAATACAAGGCTATAAATCGGAAGTCCGGCAAAGATTAGTAGTAATAAAAAGGCGATAGATGACAGTAATTTTCCCAAAATAATTTGAAAGGAACTTTGTGATGTCGTCAATAAAATGGGCAACGTCTGTTTTTCTCTCTCTGTACTAATCACGCCTGCTGTCAGTCCGGGACTAATAAATAATACTAATCCCAATTGAATAAACGAAAGCAGCGTAAACAGGAAGAAACTTTCATCTGGCGTGAAATAAGCCGTTTGATTGACACTCATCGTAACGAAGATAAAACCGAAAACGAAAATACACATAATGATTAAATAAAACAGTATTCCGTTAAAACTTTTCGGTGATCTAAATCTTAACTTTATTTCTTTCGATAAAACTGGATTATTTAATTTTAGCTTCATCTTCAGTCGCTCCTTTCGTTATTTCCATGAATACATCTTCTAGATTAGTAACATGCTCTGTGAACGAAAGAATAGGAATGTCATTTATCATCGCACTTTTCAACAATTCAACCTGGTCATCATCAGTTCCTTTAAATGCAAAACTAAATCCATGAATGGCTTCTAACAACTCAATATTCGTAATGAATGGATTCTCTTCGAAAAAACGAATGATTTTTTGTTCAATTGGTCGCGTCATAGAGACTGTAATCACTTTTTCTCCTCTGAGTTGAGTTTGAATCTCATTGACCGAACCATGCGCAATTATTCTACCATTGTCGATGACGCCAATTTCATCACACATTTCCGCTAACTCAGGCAAGATATGCGAAGATATTAATATTGTTTTCCCCATTTTTTTCAAAGATCTTAAAATATCTCGCATTTCAATACGAGCCCTTGGATCTAGACCAGAAGCGGGTTCATCTAAAATCAGAACTTTAGGGTCATGGATAAGACTGCGTGCTAAACATAGTCGTTGTTTCATTCCCCTTGATAATAAGTCAACGTATTCATAACGTTTATGTGTCAAATTGACAAGCTCCAACAGTTGAGGAATAATTTTTTTACGTTCTGATTCAGAAATACCATAACTTGCAGCGTAAAAATCCAAATACTCATCCGCTTTCAATTGATCATATACACCAAAAAAATCCGGCATATATCCAATCATTTTACGAATTTCCGTAGGATTTTTTCGAACACTGATTCCATTGATAAATAATTCTCCCGATGTTGGTTGTAAAAGCGTCGCAAGCATCAGAAACATCGTTGATTTTCCTGCACCGTTAGCACCGACGAAACCGAAAACTGTTCCTTCTTTTAAGGACAAGTTAATATCATCTAGTGCTTTAAAGTTACCGTATTTTTTTGTAACACCTTTTATCTCAATCATTTTGACACCTCCCCGACTAATTCCAGTTTTGGGAGAACTTCACCAGTACTATATTTCCCACTATTAAAGTTAATTTGAATGGTGACAATCCCTTCCTCAGCTATATAATCAGACATGTTTTCGGTTAATGCCAGCTCATCTGATTCGATTAATTCAAATTCACCGGTTAGGATGTTCAATATCTGGCTACTGTACAATTGATGGTCAAGATTGAATAGCTTCATGCTAATCCAGTCAATATCCGCGGCCACTAATTCTTCCGGCAGTCTCCATGACTGTGTATATTCCATTCCCTCTGTGTATGTCTCCTGTATTGGATTATCGATAACATACTCACCATAACCCGGTTCATTGACCGCCATATACATTTCAAGCATAGTTTCATCAGCATTTATTTTGCCTTGTAGTATGAGATCTGACTTTATAGGTTGAACAATCAAAGTTAATGAAGAAAGTGAAGTGTTAACATTTTCAAGTGTGACTGGGACTATTTGCGTATCCGTATAGCCAACCAAAACTGGTTTGTTTGATGCGCTCATATTCTCACTAAAAAAAGCTAGCGCATCATTCTTTCGTATTTTCATAAGGTCGTCGTTTGCAGCTGAAGTGTACATCCCTTGATACGGCAATCTTGGGCTTAACAGAGCTGTTTTTAATTCTTCTTTGATTTCAACGGTTTCCCCTGCGCCAATATTATCTAAGGGAATAAAATCACTTCCTGACCATATTGCTACATCTTTTAATTCAAATGGAAAATCATTTGTTATTGAACCCGTTAACAACCCTTTTTTAACTATTAAATCGTTTACAATCTCCCCGACGTCTTTTAGGTTTGTTTCGCCATAAACCGATGCCACATTCCAATAGCCTACATTTCTAAAATGTAATGCGGTACCTGCAGCATCATTTTCAAGCATCGCTCTTTTATGCAACAGATTGCCACTTGTGTTAAACATTGTATTTTGGGGTGAAGCAGCAAGTAGTGTTCCATGAGGAGCCTTAAAGATATAATCTCCCGATTTATTGGAGAGTATCGATTCCGCGAAATATCCCTTGACGTTTCCATCCGGTTCTACATTTAAAATTGCTGTATGTTGAATTTGTGCCCGGCCAATTCGATCTTTCGCACCGTATCCGAAAATTGCAACTGATGTTAATAGCGCAATCGCAGGGATAATCCACCAAGCATATTCACGTTTATCTTTACGTTTTAATATAAAGTACAATATCGGAATAATGATAATGATATATAATGTAATGATTCCAAAAATTAGAGATGCAGAAACTTTAAAGGAAGGAAATAATTCATTAGTAGTACCAACTGTATAGGATAGTTGATTCAACGGATCATACATTTTTTTAAAAGGAGAATTGACCACATTTTCTCCAACAGAAAATATTTTATTCCAGACAGCTGTCATTCCAGAAGATTTTGCCATTGGCTCATCACCTAAGGAAAATGCAGTTTGAATGATTAGCCCTTGACCAAGCTTTTTGTCGGCAATTAGTAAATGACCTTCTTCTTCAAGGAGTGTAAACGCGCCGTCATTAAGTTCGGATGAATATACACGGATTGTTTCCTCGAATTCCGTTGTATCCGCCCATTCATTTAACACCGTGGGGACAACGTCAATTTGTTCAGTCAATTTCAATGGTAAATAAGGTGCAAAAACGCCAACTTCATTTTCCAAGTTATCTGAACTACCTATTATTATAATTCCGCCATTTTTCACCCATTCAAGTAATGCAAGTTGTTTTTCGCTTTGTAAATCAGCAAAAGCATATTCATCCATGACAACATAATCAACCATATCCCAACCGCGTGCATCATCCGGAAAGTTCATAACATCTATTTTTTCCGAATTAATTACCAACACATTGGGGACGGGTCCGATGTCGACACTTTTTAGTGCAATAAGTCGGTCTATGTTATTTGTAAATGTCACAATCATCTTTTCGTCATGATACATCGTTGCAGTTGGAAACTTTGCACCTGAATATTTAATTTCCTTACCTTTTTTCCAACCGCCTTCGTACAAGTAGATGGATTTGAAATGTTGATTTCCGTACATGCCAGACATGCCATCTAAATTATTCACAAAGAAAGAAATCGTCTTTGTTTCTCCTGTTCCGATTTCAAGAGGAAAGGCTTTACCCATTCCTTGTTGATAGGACTCCACCACATCGATTACTAGATCACCACTAAAATGAGTTCCCGTATTTTCAATAGTTATTGATACGGGCGCACCTTTTTCATACTTTGCTTTCCCATCAATTCCGGCGGACACTTTCACAGTCAAATCTGGTTTTGCCAAGGCAGTTACACCCGGAATTATCAAGATAAATACTGTGATTGCCAGTAAAAATCCCATAACTTTTTTCATCATAATTTATGGCCCCCGTTTTGTATGATACTTTCATAATAGTACGAATTAGCGAGAGTAAAGTTCCCCTTACTGAAAATTTTTATTTCTTTGAACTTTTTTCGCGTGTTGTTGAACAATTTCCGTGAATGCGGATACTTGCTTTAATGCAAAAGACGATTCATATCCAATAAGCCAAGTATCCCGCGTCAATTCAAATTCTTCATCGCTGTTCAAAAGTGGGATTTTATTAACTATTTCATCACCGATTAACGTGATTGATGGCAGGATTGCATAACCAATTCCATTAAGCGCAAGTTGTTTGCAGGTTTCAATTTGGTCTACTGTGATTTGCCTTTGAGGTTTTTGCGCGAAGTGTCGTTGCCACCAATGTTGAATTTCTCGATGGTAGTTCGAATCGCTTTTAAATTGAACAAATGGACGCGTCGTTTCTTTTATTTGATCAAGGGATGTTATTTCATTGTCTACGAGATACAATTGGTCTCGAAATAAATACTCCTTACGACCTTTCCAATCCGTTTGACCACGAACAATTCCTATATGCGCTTCCCGTTCGTTTAACGCTTTCACAATTTCTGAGCTCCAACCAGTCATTAGGGATATTTGTGCATCCGGGTAACGCTCAACAAATTCCTTCAGCACCTGAGGCAACCACGTATGGCCAATAATTGATGCACAGGCTATTTTTAATGTCCCGTGCACTTTATCCGCCATCGATGCAATCATTTCAAGGGCTTCTTCTTTTTTCAGTAAAGCCTCTTTTGCATACTCAACGATTAGTTCACCGGCAGGCGTTGGTTCCAATCCTTTTTGTGAGCGAATAAACAATAATGTATCCCATTCTTTTTCAATTGATTGGAGACGTTGTGATAAGGCTGGTTGGGATAGGAATAAACGATCAGCAGCTTTTCGCATATTCCCTTCCTCGGCAAGTGTTTTTATGATTTCGAGTTCAATCATCGACATTTAAAAGCTCCTTTCCCCGTGGTATTCGTAAAATGAGCAAAAGACTAATTACTGCAAATACAGCAACGCCAACATAGACCCATTGAAGGGATTGGCCAAGTGCATTTTCGAGAAGATTAATGTCTGGCACCGAAATTGCTTTGCGCCCCTCTTCTGTCAATAGAAGATTTACATCATCAACGTCCAAGCTAGATTGATTCTTTTTAAAGGCAGTCATCAGCGTAGCATTTAATATTGCGCCAAAAAAAGCTGCGCCCACTGTATTCCCGAAATTACGCATGAACATATTCGCCGCTGTTGCGGATCCTCTCTTGTGTCTCGGTACAGCTCCTTGGATTGTAACGACGAAAGCAGTACCCGTTAGCCCCATACCTATGCCGACGAAGAAGCTTGAAATCGCTGCCCATAATGGACCTGAAGTTGCAGTCATCGTGACAAACAACATCGATCCGATAACGAGAAAAATCCCTCCGACAAACGACACCTTGAATGTCCCCCAACGGATTAATAAATGCCCTGCGAATGATGAAGCTATTGGCCAACCAATCGACATTGCAGTCAAAGTAAATCCTGCGATAATTGCAGGTTGACCCATAACGCCTGTTACAAAGGTCGGTAAATAGGCAGATATCCCTATTAATATAAAACCAGTGGTAAAGGAAACTAAATTGGCATATAAAATTACTGGATTCTTCCAAATTGAAAAAGGCATTAATGGATCTTTAGCAGTCCGTTCCACAAAAACGAATAATGTAAATAGACCAAAACTCATCAATAATAATGCGATACTAGAGAAAGATAGCCTTCCGAAAGATTGACCGCCTTCAACTAGCCAAAATAAAATGGCAGACAAAGAAATCGTTAATAAGATTGCGCCTTTATAATCAATTGAAACTTCTTTCTCCCTTTCAGGTTCTTGAAGAAAAACACCAATCCCAATCATAGCTAAAATGCCAAGTGGAATATTTACCCAGAAAACGTATTCCCAACTAAAGTAATAAACAATCCCGCCGCCTAGCGCTGGTCCCAAAACGGCCGAAATACCCCAAATACTAGATAAATAACCCTGCACTTTTGCTCGTTCTTTTGTTGTATAAATGTCCCCCACAATAGTCGTCACAATTGGCATAACGGCACCAGCCCCCAGGCCTTGGATAAGTCGATATAAAATTAGCTGTTCCATGGTGGTTGCAAATCCACATAAAAAAGAACCAATAATAAAAATCGTCATACCGATAAATAAAATTGGCTTTCTTCCAAATAGGTCGGCTAATTTTCCGTAAACTAAAACAGTTACGGTACTCATTAACAAATATGCAGAAAATATCCAACTATATCTCGAAAAACCACCCAGATCTGATGCAATCACAGGCATTGCAGTTGTCACAATAGTCGCTTCGACTGCGCTAACAAACATAGCAAGCATGACTGATATAAGGACGAGCGGTCTGTTCGTTGCTTTTTTATTTAATCTCATATATTTCACCTTTCAAAAAGAGAAGGCCCCTACTACGGAGCCTTCTCAGGTTGTTTCATCACCGTTAGTCAACGGAATATATATACTTCTTAAACTGTTTTAAGATTACCCTTCTTGTTAAAATACCGGCAAATGTTCCATCTTCTTCTACAACACAAACAAAAGGATTATCAATTACTAAGTCCAATCCCCTTTGAAAGCGATCTGTAGTCCGTATCGTCGGAATATTGGTTTTCATTATTTCATCAACTTTTAAATCGGGTAATCGTTCATATTCGATATGTGCTAAGCCTAAAATAGAATCCGTAACTGTTCGAATGCTAAGAAGTCCCTTTAAACGGTCGTTTGCATCAAGCACTGGAATTGATGAATATCCTGTTTTAGTTAAAACGAGGAGGGCATGTTCCGCATTGTTACCAATTTGAACGTGAACTACCTTTTCAGCTGAAATAATATAATCTGCGATAGGGGTAAACAAAAACTCTTTATTTCTAACAGAAATCATGCAAATCGGCTCCTTCTATCTCTGTGCTAGACAATTCTAAACCTACTCATCTATCATATCACAAGAAGCCTTTTGTATAGAGCGAAAAGAAAACCTCTTCCTTGAAAAAGAGGTTTTCTTACAGTAGTGAGATATCCAATTTATCATACATAGTTTGAAAATGCATAGTACAAAATAATAATCCCGACAAATAGTGTAGCCACCAATATTATCCAGAATATTGGATTTAATGTAAATGGATGATCCTCAACCGCTTCAGGTATTGACGCATTTTTTTCGTTCAAAATTCCGACAGCTCGACTTGTTTTTTTAACGGTTAAAATACAAATCGTGCTAATAATAATGACAACAATAATAAACGGTATCGTCCAAATGTCCATACACACATCACTCCTTTATAAAAGGATGTGCAATTAATCCCTTATTAACCGTTGAAATATTTTTAAAACGGAAATTTATTTAACCATTGTCCGCCATCAAGCGTAACAATTTCACCATTCATGAATGCAGCTTTCTCAGACATGATGAATGCCGCTAGTTCTGCAATTTCCTCCGGTTTCCCAATTCTCCCTAATGGTATTGAAGCTAGTGTTCGTTTTGCTGCTTCTTCTGATTCCCACAGCTTATCTGCTCCGCCCGTCCGTTCAATTGGACCTGGTGCAATCCCATTCACTCGAATACCATATTGCGTTCCCCATTCAACCGCAAGTGTTCTTGTTAACGACATGACACCCGCTTTGGCTGCCGCCGAATGTACGACACCCGCACCAGCATCCCAAGCATATGTTGCAAGCATGTTTAAAATCGCGCCTTTTTGCTTGTTCTCTATCCAATACTTTCCGACCGCACTCGAACAATAAAATGTTCCATTTAATACAATGTCAATGACAGATTTCCATCCATTTGCTGAAAGGTCTTCTGCACGAACGATAAAGTTTCCTGCAGCATTATTAACGAGGCCATCGATGCGTCCAAATTTCTTATCTGCGAAGTTGACCATTTGTTGAACAGATTCAACATCTCTGACATCCATTTGAAAAACAGAAGCATTTTCGCCAATTTCTTCTTTGGCCGCATGTAAGCGGTCTAGATTTCTGCCGGTAATGACAACATTTGCGCCTTCATCTGTAAACTTTTTCGCCATATATTTCCCCATGCCATTTGATCCACCTGTAACAATAATCACTTTTTCCTTAAACATATTATTCCCCCTTAGTGAATGAATGCTCACTCATAATATATCACATCTGAAGTAGAATGACGACGAAAGATTCTAAATTATCTTTTCCAGTCATTCATAACGTTCCACAAATCCGCTTAATTCATGTACAAAGAATCACCTTTTTGATATTATAAAGATTAGATATATTTTAACAATACTAGAAGGAGGCCTATTTTGAAAAGCAGTCCAACTATTAGAGACCTTACAGTCGCTATCTATACTGTAAATCGACATGCAAAAACCGCGCCGGATAATAAAGAGTTATATGACCTCAAAAAATTAGCGCTTGAGAAACTCATAAAAAAAGGTCACGCAACAAAAATCGGATTGCATTTCGTCGATAATCCAAAGTTTAGTCAACAACATTCAACGACCTTGGTTCGTTGTTGCGATTTCCTCTTCCACATGATCCCTGAAAAAGAAGACTTCAAATCTCTTCCACATCTTGGTCAACAAGACCAAACTGCTCGTAATCCTCAAGAGCGCATGAGTTTACGCGTTGCCAAAGAGCTCCTTGAAGGTTTCATAGGAATCCCCCCAAAAAAGCCAATTATAAAGAAAAGTAAACTAAAAAAGAAAAGTGTTCATAACGTTCACAAAACAAATAGTTTTCGTTCGTCATATTTAGATGGCTAATAATAAAAGTGGACGAGTTAATTGCATAATCGCAATCAGCTCGTCCACCTTTTTAATTACAATTATGATTGATATTTTTTATACAAGACCTGTGTGCCATTGTCCCCAAATCCTTGTTCAAGCAATTGGTGATACATGCTACGCGCGAGCTCCAAGCCTGGCAAGTTCAATCCCATTTGTTCAGCCTCTGCCAATGCGATATCCATATCCTTTAAAAAGTGTTTCACATAAAATCCTGGTTCGAAATCCTTCTGTAGCATGCGAGGCGCTAAATTTGAAAGTGACCAAGAGCCAGCAGCACCTGTTGAAATCGACTTTAAAACAATATTCGGATCAAGTCCTGCCTTCTCCGCATAGACAATCGCCTCGCAAACGCCAATCATATTTGTCGCAATGGCTATTTGGTTACACATTTTTGTATGTTGGCCTGCTCCTGCATCGCCTTGATAAATTATATCTTTCCCGAAAACTTCCAATATTGGAAGCACCTTATTAAATACTGCCTCATCACCACCGCACATAATTGAAAGCGTGCCGTTCTTCGCGCCGATGTCGCCACCGGATACAGGTGCATCGATAGAGGCCATGTTACGTTTCACGGCAACGCTAGCAATACGTTTGGCTAATGCAGGACTTGATGTCGTCATATCGATTAAGATCTGGCCTTCACTTCCCGCTGCAAATATACCAGATGAACCAAAGTAAACGGCTTCCACATCGGTAGGATAACCGACCATCGTAATCACGATATCTGCACCTGCTGTTGCTTCGCTTGGCGTTTCAGCCCATTTCGCACCGTCATCAATTAGTTCCGTTGCACGATCCTTTGTGCGTGTGTAAATAGTGACTTCATATTTAGCCTGAAGTAAGTGTCGAATAATGCTGCTGCCCATTACGCCAGTACCTATAAAGGCAACTTTCTTTAAAGTCATTCCAATTCCTCCCCATGTAATTCAACTATTTTGTTTATTCTATCAGAAGTTATAGATTCCGACATGTTTTTATGGCTAAACAAAAAAAGAGGATGAACTTTTTGTCAAAGTTCATCCTAAAAAGGGGGAAATGAGAATGTTGCTGTGTTCAAATATAATATCCCCGAATTATCTAGTGATTAAACATTTTTATAAAAATTATTTTTTATTTTATTTAATGTTTCTACAAAATATCGACTTTCTTTTCAAAAATCGTCAAGCTACTAAATCGAACTTTGTCATTCGTCAAAAATGAGCTGATTGATCTTGTTCCCATCCCATCGGGTGAAACCATGTCTATCTCCGATTAATAAAATACATTTCACGTATTTCATTTAATTCATCCACAAATAGACGACTTTCTTCTTCCGTCAGCGTCATTGCCCCGTAGCGTGCTTTATCATAAGTCGCAAATAAATTATCGTCATTTCTCCAACCCATTCTCAAAAACCATTCTTTTACCGTTTCCCCTGCAAAGCGAGGATACTTTGCCTCATGGGCATCATTTTCAAAACTCTGATAAGCCTTTCGCACAGCATTTGATGCGATTGAATAGTCATATACCTGTTCGACATCCGATTTCTTTTTATCGCCCCGACCGAATAAACGAACTTTATAAGCTGCACCTTCCGATTCATCGTAATGATGTTGTTTCTGTCTGAAATTCAAATAAAGAACGATAGCAGCTAATATGGCAGCACCAATGACTACGTAAACACCGATATTCAGTTCGGCGCTTGCAGCAAGGATTTCTAGTTTTTCATTCATTTGGTCTTCATCGTTAAAGATTGTTGGCGGGTCCATCTCTTGATACCTTTTCCATCTTAAGTAATCGATCCAATCAATAATGTAATCGATAAATGGTGTTATCGCTGCTGACACGAACATAAACAATCCGCCGAATAGAAATCCTAAAATTGCAAGTACCGCTGTACGGAAGGGCTCAATCAGATAATAAATTAACAAGTAGGTCGTGATTCCCACGCCTATCATTGCCGCAAATACTTTAGTTATTTCAAACCACTCAAATTTTGGCAAGCGTCTTCCAAGGAATAATATCGTTAGATAACGTAACACAATAAATAAAATTGTCGTTAATAAGAACAATTGTACATTCTCTTTATTGATTTCAGTTGCATCTGCCTTCGGTAGATAACTTCGTGTTATTAAATAAAAAATCGTAAAGACGATTGTATTTATCGCCAGGAAGTTCCATCTGCTATTTCGTTGCAAACCAAAATTTGCGTGTATCCGCCAGCAAGTGTACATAAAAACAAAAACCACTATTGGTGTTGCCATCCCGATAAAATAAAACGGTACGACAAGCAAGAATGAAAATAGCAATCCCATTAAAATAGAGTATCGTTTAATATTAAATAAGAAATAGCATGCAATTCCTATACAAATGGCAAGTACAATTAGTAAATAATGTGGACTCACGAACAAGTTTTCTGAAATTAAAAGAAGCGGATAAGTTAGCAGTATGAGTTCCAGGATGAAACTTTCAACATTCTTCAGCCTAAAACTGAAATCGTCGATTTGTCGTTGATCCACTGCGCCTCACCCCTTTCATAAGAACTATCGATAATTACTTCGCTGCGCTTAGACCATTTACCATGCAAGGCATGAAAACGTTCGGGCTCGTGAGTAATGAGTACAATTGTTGGTGCTAATTGTACTTTCGACTCAATACTTTGTAGTATATTCTCAAAAGGGATTTTTGCATTTTTCTCTGATATTTGCGCTAATAACTCAAGCGATTTTTGATGTTGGATTTTTCCTGTCCCGGTGGCTTGATGAATGTATGGTTGCATTCCATACGTGCGTATATTGATGATAATTTCATAGGGGATGACATGACTTGTACAATAATCAACATACGATGCTAGACGCTCCACTTTCCTTTCGAAGTCGCCATCCGTGCGCGATTTTTCAATGGCATTTAGGATAAACATCACCGATTGTTCGGTAACTGGCAAATACTCTTTTGTTTGCAACTTTTGCATACGAGCACTTGCAGTCCAATGAATTTGATCAAAACGATCAGATGGTACATAGTCCCGAGTCCCAACTGGCTGAAACTTATCGTGAAACAATGATTGTCGTTGTGGAATTTCACCCGGTTTGAACGGTGACGGATTTAATTGGCCAGTAAATGGAACTATATTTGGATATACGAGATTTTCTTGATTCACCGGATCTTCTAGCTCCATCAAAACCGAACCTTCCCCAAATATATGGGGAACTTCAACGATGACACGTGTTATTCTAGATATCCCTCTTTTCCTGCCTTCCAACGGAATTGTTATCCGAACCACTTCATAACTTCCGACTGAAAAAGGAACTGTAAAATCAAAAATCCCACTAAAATGTTGCATGTCATTGAGTGTCGGAATCACAGAATCCTCTATTGAAAGTGTTAATTTACCATTCCAAATTGGCAGTCTTCCATTTTCAAACTCCATGACTAAATCAGATTCAGTTCCAATTAAAAAGCGTGCTTTATTTTTAACAGGTAATAGTTTCAAGTCTTTCCCTACGTTTTTATAGTACATATTTTGAACAATACCCATTAACAGAATAGAAGCGAAACAGGCAGCCAGAACAACTTGAAAATAAATGAGTGCAAACAATAAGAAGACAAGTGCGACTCCCATCAGCATATGAAGTGATTTGAAACCCTCTTCATGGCGATTCCAGTTCATCAGATTGCCGCCTCTATCGGTGCAGGTATTGAACTAATAATGTCATCCAATACACCTTCTAATTCTTTTGTCAGCATTCCTTCCGTTGACAACTCCATACGGTGCAAGGCTGCAGGTTCAATGATTGCTTTCACATCATCAGGTGTCGCAAAATTTCTACCTGAGATGTATGCATACGCTTTGGTAGCACGTAAGATAGCGAGTGCTGCACGCGAGCTAAGTCCTAGTTCGATGAAAGGATGTTCTCGAGTCGCCCGGACAAGTTTCAATATATAATGTTCAATATCTTCATGGACCGTTACGTTGCCTGCTTCAGTGGCCCATAGTTGCACGTCGTTCGGACCGATTACTGATGAAGTCGTAATTTCACCTGGATTATTCCCGTATTGTCTTAAAATCTGTTGCTCTTCCTCCATTGACGGGTAACCTATATTCAGTTTGAACAGAAAACGATCGAGTTGGGCAGCAGGTAATGGAAAAGTTCCTTGTTGAGACTCGATTGGGTTTTGAGTTGCTATGACCATAAATGGGGTTGGAAGTTTTATCGTTTCACCATCGATTGTTACTTGTTTCTCTTCCATTGACTCCAGAAGACTTGACTGCGTACGTGGTGTTGCCCTGTTTATTTCGTCTGCCAGAAGAATATTCGTTGTAACAGGACCTGCTTTCAATACAAAATCCTGCGTTTGCGGATTATAATAACGGATTCCCGTCACATCAGATGGAAGTACGTCGGGCGTAAATTGTATACGTCTGAAATCACCTTTGAATGCACTAGCAAAGCTTTTTGCCATCATTGTTTTACCTGAACCCGGAACACTTTCTAATAAAACATGACCTTCTTGCAACAATGCAATTAACATAAAATCAAATTCTTTTTCCCTACCAATAATAGCCTGATTCAATTCTTGCTTAAATTCTTGGATTGAAACCACTCATAACCCCTCCGATTATAATTTTTTCTTTTAACAGATTCCTATCTTGCTTTTGATAACTGTCATATTGATTAATCAAAACATCTAGCTTTTGGCTTACCTTTAGTGTTTCCTCTGAACCTATGCCTGTTGCCGCAGCAATTTCAATCATTAATTTACGGGTTTCCTCTATCTCTTTTTCCACCAGTACCCCTCCGCGGTTCCAATACTTTGAACTAGTCGTTTAGAATTATCAATGCATTCCTAGTAATTGTTAATCATTAAATTATTATGCTTTATTAATATAGTAGCAGATTGAAAACTGTTAATCCAAACTTATCTCAATTATTTGTAAGTTAAACAAAAAAACTTTGTATTTATAGGTTTTTGATAATAAAAAAAACAGCACTCAGTTTTGAGTTGCCATTTTTTTAAGATAGATCTTTCACTGATAAACCGAGTTTCTTTAGTAAATCAATTGCTGTATTTTGCTCTTCGGCAGTTAAACCGCCCATGAGGGACTCGATGTTTTTTGCATGTTCGGGGAATATAGATTCTATCAGTTCTATTCCAGCCTCCGTTATTGAAATATAGGTTACGCGCTTATCTTCTGAACAGAATACTCGCTTCAAAAATCCTCTTTTTTCAAGTTTATCGACAACATAGGTCATTGAGCCACTTCTAAGTAAGATTTTCTGGCCAATTTTTTGAATGGGCTGTCTTCCTCTATGGTAAAGCAATTCCAAAACACCAAACTCGGTTGGATTCAATCCGTATTGATCAATTAATTGATGCGCTTCTTCTAAAATTACTTTACATGAACGTGATAAGACAATGAATAACTTTAAAGCACGGTCTGTATTATTTTCCATAATTTTTTCCACCTTCTGTAATTCCCAACTGTTTAATTTTATTATAAGGGAATTTAAAGGCCTTTGTCAAAATTTCATTGTGTAGTTGCGGCTTGTAAAGCTTGCTTTTCCTTTAATGACGAGTCATGGATTGTCGCTGATGGAAAGGATAAAGTAAATACGGAACCTATCCCAACCTCGCTTGAAACAGAAACAGTTCCCCCATGTTCTTCAATTGTTTTCATGACAAAAGGCAGTCCAAGGCCAGTACCGGTGGTTTCTGTGGTAAAGAAAGGAACAAATATTTGTTTTAATTGCGTAGCCGACATACCTTTACCTGTATCTGACACTAAAATATTCACCTGATTATCTTCAATTACTTCCAAACCAATTGTTAATTTTCCGCCATGGCTCATTGCTTCAAGGGCATTTTTCATTAAGTTTAATAGAACTTGCTTCAGCTTTCCTTCGTCCCCGAAAATAAATACGTCTTCTAAATCATCCGTATATTGTATGATTGAAATTCCTTCAATTCTAGCCTTCGGTTGAAATAGCTTGATCATCGTGGATAACAATTTGGGTAAAGAAATAAATGTTTTTTCTTCAATACTCGGCTTGGATAAAATGAGCATTTCATTTAAGATAGATTCCATTCGAATAATTTCATCATCTATAACCGTTAAATATTTTTCGGATTCCTCAGCAGTCGAATTTCGTAATAGCTGAGTAAATCCTTTGAGAGTGGTAATTGGATTACGAATTTCATGGGCTATACTCGCTGCAAGCTGCCCCACTTCATAAAGTGATTCTTTATGAGCTAACCGTTTCTCCAAAATAACTTGTTCGGTGCGATCAGCGATTCGAGTAATAAACATGCCGATGGAGTCGTCATAATAGGTTTTGATATAAAAATAACTGACCTCTTCCGGCGACTTTTCATACGCATGTAAAGTTTCTGCATACCCTTCGGCAATTACTTTTTGAATGAAGGGAGTCGATTCTTCTTTTGAAAAACCTAATAACCCGAAAAATTCACATGCACTCTTCCCTATAAGACTTTTTCCTGACATCCCAAGAAAGCGATTCGCATGTTTATTAACGTTTTGAATCGTTCCCGTTTGATCATAAGCGATAAATAAACTTTTAGACTTCTGAAATATTTTTAAATTACTTACATCCGGTTCTTCTCTAAGTACTTCAGGCACATTGATAAGTGCAATAATTCTCTTTGAATGATTGCAGTGTATGAGGTGCACCCTTACAGAATCCGCTTTGCTTTGCGGTTCTATTGCAATGGGGAAAGTAGATGAGGTGTGGCCTTCATTTATCGTTAGCGCTAACTTTTCGTCCCACAAATGATTCGACATTTCATCCGACAAGTCTTTAATGTGATTTATATTCCCCATACCAAACTTTTCTTTAAATTCATCATTTAATTGGATTACCCTGCCACTAACCTCTAAAATAGCGGCTGGTTTGCGTGCATTTTCAAAAAACTTCATGAATTTACTCGCCTTTTCTTTTGTCAATTTCAAATTCATTCCTCCTAGTTCCTTAGTAAAACAGTATGAAGAATGCTTATAATTCATGCTAAAAACTTTCGCAATGCGATACACGCTTAATTTTGATTATTCCATAATTAAACAAAAATTGGTATAGGCTCAAAGTGCTAGTTGCGGGCATTATTTCTTATATTACCAACATTTTCATTTACAAATTTGATTACTCAATTATTCCGACAGTTATAATTGGGTCTTTTAATCGAAAAAAACCGTCCCTGTTTGTAATAACTGGGAACGGTTTAGGACTTTTCATTATTAATTTTCAGTAAATGCAAAAGGTGAAATATTTTAATTTTTTTCGTTAGCCGATAATAACTCGTTCTTTTGGAAAATGGTAATGCGGTTTCTTTGTCTTACCACCAAGCGTGAATAAAAATGAAATGAGTCCAACTCGGCCAATAAACATTAACACCATAATAATTAGTTTGCCGATTGTCGAAAGATCGGACGTTATGCCAAGTGACATTCCACATGTACCAAATGCAGATGTTATTTCAAATAACAACGCAATGATGGGGACATTCGGTTCAGTGATCAAAAGAATAAGCAACGCGATAATAACCATTAAACCTGCAAGTAAAATAACCGCAAATGACCGAAACACATCAATCAGTTTTATTTGCCGATTAAAAATATGGATAACTTCCCGTCCACGAGCGAAATTAATCAGAAATAACACAGCGATTGCAAATGTTGTTGTTCGTATTCCTCCACCAACAGAACTTGGTGATGCACCGATAAACATTAAAGAACTAATCACAATATCAGTCGCATCGCTAAACTGAGTCACATCGAATGTTGTTAATCCGGCCGACCTCGAGGAAACTGAGTGAAAAATGGCAGTGAAAACTTTTTCATGCCAAGCCATTCCTTTGAATGAATTAAATGACTCAAGAATAAAAATCATGATTGCTCCGAAAACTAAAAGGGCTCCAAAAGTTAATGTCGTGATTTTTGTAAAAAGAGAAAATCGAAAATGTGGTGTTTTTTTCGAGAAAAAAGCTTTCACTTCAATTAATACTGGAAAACCGATGGCACCTAAAATAATTAGCAACATCGTCATAATTTGAACGAAATAATCATTAAAATATGGCAGTAAAGATTCACCAGTTATATCAAAACCGGCATTAGTCGTCGCGGAAACAGCCATAAACAATCCATTTAAGAAAGCTTCATTAAACGTATCATAAAACCTCATAATGTAAAACGTGAATATTAATCCGCCGATTAGTTCAATCAGGAAAATAATTTTCACAATTTCTCTTATTAAGTAAACGACGCCAGAAAGGCTATACTGATTATGATCCACCATGATTAATTGACGTTCCTTCATGCCAATGCGTTTTCTAATTAGCAACCAAAAAAAGGTACCGATTGACATGATTCCGATTCCGCCGAATTGTAGCACGACCATAATCATACTAATTCCGAATGGAGTGTAAGTCTCAGAAATGCTTATAGCCGTTAAGCCTGTCACACTAACCGCGCTAACCGCTGTAAAAAGACTATCAATCGTTTCAATTTTTATGCCTGGTTTATATACCCCCGGCAAATTTAGTAATAAAAAGGAAAAGGCGATTGCCAAAAAGTAATAAAATACAATTATCTGAGCTGGAGTTAGTTTTTGAAAGCTTTCACGACTAATTTTCAACCTATTCAATTGACTACCTCCTGCAGATGATTAGTTATATTTTACGCTTTTCTATTTTTCCGGTCATTGCTTACGCCTATGAAATAGCCATACAATGCAATTCCGACCAGGACTACCCAGAATGTGGTCTTCCAAAGAGTTGAATGCGGAAATGCGGGATTAAGAATTTGTAGTTTTTCATGTGACAATGTTAAGACGACCAGTTTAATACCCACCCAGCCTACTATGAGGAATGCAGCTGTTTCGAGAGACGGGTATTTTTCCAGTAACACTACAAACTGACGCGCAGCAAAACGCATAATAATTAAACCGATTATACCACCCATTAACATAACAATGAACTGTCCGCCATTGATTCCGCCGATATGGAAATCTCCTAATTCTGGAAGAGTCACCGCAAGTGCGACTGCGGCTAACATCGAATCTAAAGCAAATGCGATATCAGCTAATTCTACCTTGAATACGGTCATCCAAAAACCCGATTGTTTACGCGGTTTTGTTAAGTCGTCACCATGCTTATCCTTTTTCCGTTGATCATAAATGTTTTTTATGGATATGAATAATAGATAAGCTGCTCCGAGTGCTTGTATTTGCCAAATGTTAACGAGAAAAGTAATCATGAACAAAGCGGCAAAACGGAAAACGAATGCGCCCAACAACCCATAAAACAAAGCTTTTTTCTGTTGTAATTTGGGTAAATGTTTTACCATTACAGCCATTACTACCGCATTATCCGCGGCTAATAATCCTTCCAGAACAATAAGCACAACAAGCACCCATGCATATTCCAGTAATATTGCTTCCAAAAAAATTCAACTCCCAATTATTTCATATAAAAAAAACCTCACCTAATAAATAGGCAAAGGTCTCGCAAAGTCAAAATTTAATCTAAAATTTCGGCTATCATAACCGATGGCAAAACAAGCCATGTATTGACGATTATGAAATAGGTTTCCCTAAAGCTACTCCCCTTTGACATTAGTCAAAAGTTATTAAGTTGGGTCTTTGAATTTAGTATACCACCCATCCTTAAAATGTAAACTCCTTTTATGCTAGATGAGAATATGAAATTCCGCTCTATGCTTATTTTCATTATAAAACTTAGACATGGAGGGAATTGAAGCAATGAAATCAGCACATTGAATACCGCTATCTTTTAATAATTCCTCTGCAATTGTCGTATCAAAAACGGCGTTCCATGTTAAATAATCAAGGGTTTCTACTTCGACCCCTAACTTGCGTTGCAACTGTTTCCAGGTTAACCCCTTCTCTGCCAATTTACGAGGGAATCTTCCTTTCGGCTCCTTGCCAGTAAATTCTTTCACCATTGCACCGTAAACTTTTTCAACTAAATGTGGAGAAGGATCTGTTAAATGGATGGTTTTATCTAATGCTGGATTGAAGTTCACAAAATAGATGGTTGCGTCAATAATATAATCAATCGGTACGACATTTATATGCGCATCTGATTTTCCTACATAAGGTATGACTGGCATCCATTTTAGTTTATCAATCATATTCATGAAAAAATAAGGGCCGTCAAACTTGATTGTTTCACCTGTTATTGAATGCCCTCTAACGATACCCGGCCGGATAATTGTAACTATGCCTTCACCCTTTAATTGTTCGACGATGCATTCTGCTTCAAATTTTGTTTCTTCGTAATGATTTTTAAATGCGTTCGGACGTATAAGTTCTGTTTCAAGAATCTTTCCTTCACGTGTCCCCGCAACATACGCTGTGCTGAAATAGATAAATTGAGATACGGAGGGATGTGTACGGATAAAGTCACAGACCCTTTGCGTCCCATCTACATTTACCTTCCATGCAATTTCCTTCTTGACGGCAAGATCATATATTGCAGCCAGATGCCACATGGTGATCGTTTCAGCTTGAATCTTAGCTAGTTCCTTCTCTTTCATTCCTAAATTCGTTAACGTAATATCGCCTGGAATAATTTCGAATGGGTGTGTGACATCTAATTCATCAAAGATAACTTGTATACTTTCTGCAGCTTGAGCAAGTTGACTTTCTTGAACGAGTACGTACAATTTTGCTAATTTACCTTGTTTAATTAATCCTTTAATCAATTGGCTCGCGATAAAACCTGGAAAACCGGTGAAGAAATGTGTCCCCATTAATTCCACCCCTTTTTCATGTCAGTATAGCATTAATAATTAAATATCGGAAGAATTTTCTGATAAGTCATTAGTGTTGTCCTGTAATATAAATGTATAGGAAAAGAAGGCTTTCCCACTATAGGGAAAGCCTTCTTTCTGATCTAGATATTATTCTTTTGCGATTGCGCGTTTTCTTGTTTGTCTATCAAATAGACTGTAAATGATCGGTACGATATAAAGTGTCAGGAATGTTGAACTAAGCAAACCGCCAATGACTGCAATTCCCATTGGCTGATTCATTTCGGTTCCTTCACCTATTCCTAGCGCTAGTGGTAATAGCCCTAGGATGGTCGTTAACGCGGTCATCAGGATTGGTCGAACCCGATCCCGTACAGATGATATGATTGCTTCATACGAACTGAGACCGGCTTCTTTACGCTGATTAATATAATCAACCAAAACAATCCCATTATTGACAACAATTCCGACAAGAACAAGTATGCCGATAATGGCGGTTACGCTAATTGGTGTGCTCGTGGCAAATAATCCGATGGCAACACCAATTATCATAAGTGGTACAGAAAACATGATGACAAATGGGTATTTAAACGATTCAAATTGTGCCGCCATGACGATGTATACAAGAACGACTGCAAGAACGAGTGCTAGTAACATATCATTAATCGCACTTTCAAACAACTCGCGATCGCCGCTAAACGTTACGTCTATCTCTTGAGGCAAATCAATCTTGTCAAGCGTATCATTTACTTTTTTGGTCATCTGGCCCAAAGTTTCGGTGGATACGTACTTCACATCAAAGGTGACAGAATGAGCCTGGTCAACACGTTGAATCGCAACAGGGCCAGCAGCTATCTCAATACTAGCAACATCGCCCAGCTGAACAAATTCCCCCGTTTGATTTCTAATTTTCAATTTCCGCAACTTGTCAATACTATCTCGATATTTTTCATCATATTGAACGAGAACACTAACCACTTCATTTTCTTCACTGATGATTTGTGTTGCTAAAGCACCGCGGGTAATGTTGTTGACTGATTGCGCCAGTTGATAAGGAACAAGTCCTTTTTCTGTAGCTTTTTCTCGATCAACAGTAATCTGAATTTCTTCGACTGTGTCGGCAAGCGTATTTGTTACTTCCGTAACAGCGTCAATTTTCTTTAACTCTTTATTCAATTGCGTGACTGCTTTATCTAGTCTTTTTTCATTGGTATCATTAAGCGCAAAACTCAATGTGTTCGGTGATGAGCCGGATGCCGTTTGCATATTGAAACTAACGATTGCATCTTTTCCAACCGCCTTTGAGACGATTGGCTGAACTTCATCAACAAACTCAAATACAGAACGGTCTCGCTCACCTAGGGGAACCATTTTAACGTAAACTTCCGCGTGATTCGCATTTGATGAACCTTGGGCTAAACTCTCTTGTGTCCCTCCGACAAGACTTACATAAACCTCAACATCATCTTGTTTCTTAAGCTCTGTTTCTATTTTTTTGACAACATCATTAGTTGCTGTTGTTGAAGAACCATTCGGGAGTTTTACGCTAACGCTGAACGCCCCTTCATCTGTTGCCGGTAAAAATTCAGTTCCGACTTTAAATAAACCAAATCCGCTAAACAGTAGTAATGCTGTTGTGAAAGCTAGCATTACTATTCGGTTACGCAATGACCACTTTACGGATCTTTCAAAACGATTCAGTGTTTTTGAACGCCTTCTTCTCGCTTCATAATTCCCTTTTGGCTTTTTCAACATTCGGGCTGCCATCATCGGTACTACGGTTAATGCGACGACCAGTGATGCTAACAAACTAAACGAAATCGTCAAAGCAAACTCCGTAAAAATCTCACCGATTAATCCGCTAATGAATATGACAGGTACAAATACAGCCAATGTAGTCAATGTGGAAGCGGTGATTGCGCCACCAATTTCTTTCGTGCCTTCGATTGCCGCTTGTTTGGGTTTTTTGTCCATTGCCAAATGCCGTTCGATATTTTCAATAACGACTATGGCATTATCCACAAGCATACCGATTCCTAGTGCTAATGCACCTAACGTCATTATGTTCAAGGAAAAGTTTGCAAAATACATTAAAACAAAAGTGACGATGACGGAATAAGGAATCGCAATTCCAATAATAATTGGACTCTTTATGCCACGAAGGAACAGAAATAAGACAATCATTGCGAATATACCGCCTAAAATAAGTGATTGACCAATATTTCCAATCGCTAATTTGACGTAATCTCCTTGGTCAAAAAGTATATTTGATTCGATATCTTTATATTCTTCAGTTGCTAGAAGGTCATCTAGGGCTGCTTTAAACGATGTTGAAACGTCCGCTGTGTTTGCCCCTGATTCTTGCAAAACAGACATCAGAACGGCTGGCTCTTCGTTTGCACGAGTCTCAGTTGTAGAAGGTGCTTCAGCAAGTTTGACTTCCCCGACATCACTAATTTTGATTTTTTTCCCATTCGCGGGATTGACGGCGACCGTTAAATCCCGAATGTCGTCGACTGACGTCAACATGCTAACAATCCGGGTTGTTAGTTGCATTCCTTCATTCGTCTCGATTGGTTCACCTGGCATTGAAACGTTATTCGATTGAATTAATTGGACGATGTCTTCTTGCGCAAGTCCGTTCCGTTCCAACCTTCTCTCATCGAGCGTGATTTGAACTTCCTCGACTAGTTTTCCAGAAACAGTAACGCTTGCAACACCTTTTGTCCGGCGCAACTCTTGCTCGAGTTGTTCAGCTACTAAACGAATATCGGCATCATTATTTTTCGCGCTTAATGATAATTGGATGACCGGAAATTGCGAAGGATCGAATTTTAATAACCGTGGTTTATTCGCACCATCCGGCATTTGAACTTGGTCGACCCTTTGCAGTAAATCCATCTGGACATCGTCAATTTTTGTAGACCAATCAAACATCAAGAAAATAAAATTCGAACCTTCTTGAGATGAAGATTGCATGGATTTCAATCCAGGTGCGGTCGACAAACTATTTTCCAACGGCTTCGTGACTTTTTCATTCACTTCTGTCGGCGAAGCACCAGGATAGCTCGACACCACTACGGCTACGGGTGGGTTTAATTCGGGAATTAAAGTTACAGGTATACGAAAAAATGATACCGCGCCTAGAATAATAACAAGAAACATGGTAACGATTGTAAAAACCGGTCTTCTTATTGAAAAATCACTAATTTTCATGGGAACGTCCTCTCTTGAATTAGATACTCTACTTCAATCATAATGAATGATGAACCCTTTCTCAAATGAGAACGTCGTAGTCGATGAAAAACAAACACGAATTGCCCTATATTTGGCACACTGTGATAATCTACTTATTCATCTTCCGTTACGGAAACTTTAAAATTGGAGGTATTCCCCATGCATGAAGCCGACCACCAAGTTGTTTGCACGCTTACCTATAAAATAGTCGAAAAGGTTACGGGTTGGTATGCGCAGACAACAAATCACAAGACACATTGCATCCATCTATATGCCGATAAAATTTCAACAGCCAAAAACAATTTTGCACTAGAAAATATTTATGACATGTCATTTAAGCCATTTTCCAACGGAGCTGGACTATTTTATCTTCATACCAACCAAGGGCTATTTATGTTTGCAGTCGAAGCTGATCCAACTCACTTTATCGATATGTACAAATCGTTGCGCACATAAAAAAACTAGCAGAACGGAAACCCGCCCTACTAGCTGCACTAATTTATAACAAACTATATAAGTTGATATCCGGATTTTTATCGTGGAACCAACGCATTGCAAATTCATTTTCAAATAAAAACACTAACTTTTCATAACGGTCCTTCACGAGCATTGCACGTTGACCGGCCATGGATTCATTAACGTCGCTTTCATTTTCAATCCATCGGGCAACTTTCGAACCAAGATTCTCCATTTGCACTTCGACGTTGTACTCGTTTTTCATACGATGTTCAAAAACTTCAAATTGAAGTTGGCCTACAGCCCCTAACAAAACTTCTTCTGTATGGAGCGTTCGATAGTATTGAATGGCACCTTCTTGTACGAGTTGCAATATGCCCTTATGAAAGTGCTTCGACTTCATCACGTTTTTTGCCGTGACACGCACAAATAATTCAGGCGTGAATTGAGGCAAAGCGTCAAATGTAAAGTTTGATTTTCCACCGATAATTGTATCGCCTATTTGATAGTTTCCCGTATCGTGTAAACCAATAATGTCCCCAGCCACGGCTTCATTCACCGTTTCACGGTCATCTGCCAAAAACTGCGTCGTTTGAGTAAGTTTAAATGTCCGAGAAATTCGTGGTACGGAGACGGTCATCCCACGTTCAAAAGCGCCTGAGACGATTCGTACGAATGCGATTCGATCACGGTGGGCCGGGTTCATATTCGCTTGAATTTTAAAGATGAATCCCGAAAACTCTTCCGACACTGGACTAATTTCAGTTTCATCTTTTGTTATTCTTGGCTGCGGCGGTGGGGCAAACTGTAAAAATGTTTCTAAAAATGTTTGCACACCGAAACTTGTCAATGCACTTCCAAAAAATACAGGTGTCAATTCGCCTTTAGCAATACGTTCCTCGTCGAAATCATTACCAGCTTCATTTAACAATAAAACATCTTCTATTGTTTGTTGATAATAGGATGTTTCCGTCATCGGATGCGGCTCGAGAAGCCCACCATCTTCGTCTAATTCAAGAAAACGGTCATCTCCCTCGGCGCGAACTTGTTCAATGCGATGGTTAAAACGATCATATATACCAAGGAATTCTTTCCCCATTCCAATTGGCCAGTTCATTGCGTAAGACTCAATCCCAAGCACTTCTTCAAGTTCTTCCATCAAATCTAAAGGTTCTTTCCCTTGCCTATCCATTTTATTGATAAACGTAAAGATAGGAATTCCGCGCATGCGGCATACTTTGAATAGTTTAATGGTTTGGGGTTCAATCCCACGGGCCACATCGACCATCATGACTGCGGCATCGACCGCCATCAATGTTCGGTAAGTATCTTCACTGAAATCTTCATGTCCGGGTGTATCTAAAATATTGACTCGTTTGCCTTGGTAATCGAATTGCATGACAGACGACGTGACCGAAATCCCGCGTTGTTTTTCAATTTCCATCCAGTCAGATGTCGCAAACTTGCCTGACTTTTTACCTTTTACAGTTCCAGCATCACGAATGGCGCCACCGAAATAAAGCAGTTTTTCTGTAATTGTTGTCTTACCGGCATCTGGGTGGGATATAATTGCAAATGTCCGTCTAGACGCGATTTCTTCATGTATTGGGTTCTTCATGTGTTTGTAATCTCCTTCTGTTCCGCTTGTCTAATCATAGTGATCACAACCGTAAATTTCAACATTTTTTTCTTGTAAGTAGTATATGTTTCATTGCCCAAAAAGCGAGCCGCCTAGTTAGCTAGACGGCCCGTCCTTCTACTTAATTTCTTACTTCTTTCGAGCCAAACTTTTTCTCTGCTTCTAAAAGTGCTATTTCTGCATCGGAATGTGGATATTTTGTATTTCCGATAATTTGAAAGTCTTCATGCCCTTTACCTGCAAATATGATGATATCATTTGGATTCGCGATAGCGACTGCATGACGAACCGCTTCGGCACGGTCACCGATGCAAGCATAGTTGTCATGTTCCATTCCAGCTTCTAACTCCGCCAAAATCGTTTCATATGGTTCATCGCGAGGATCATCCGTCGTTAACACTACATAGTCTGCCACGGATGCTTCCTTCGCCATGACAGGACGTTTTACACGATCACGGTTACCTCCCGTTCCAATGACAAAAATTAGTTTTTTTGTTTTGTATGGAATAACCGCCTCAATCGCTTTCTTGATAGCGTCCGGTGTATGCGCATAATCGACGTACATAGTAAGCGGCAATTCTGTCTCGACTTTTTCCATGCGCCCTTTTACGGACTCAATTTCACCAAGATAGTTTACGATATCTGCCGTCGCCATCCCTTTCGCATAAAGTGCTGCAGTTGCAGCAAGTGCATTTGCCACGCTGAATTCACCGATCAAATTCATCGACACCGGGAATTTGCCATCTGGTGAATTCAATGTAAATGTTGTACCCTCTGCGGTTAATACGATATCTTCTCCGTTGAATTCAGCCGCGTTTTTAATACCGTACGACAACACTGGATAACTTGTTTTTTCAAGCAATTTTTGACTCCAAGGATCATCCGCATTCACGACAGCAAATTTTCTTTGCTCAAGATCTTGGCCTAATTGTGAAAATAAAAGGCTTTTCGCTTCCCCGTAATTCTCCATTGTTCCATGGAAATCAAGATGATCATGCGTCAAGTTTGTAAATAGCGCAATATCAAACTCGGTTCCGGCCAGTCTGCCTTCCACAAGTCCATGAGAAGATACTTCCATCGACATCGTTTTACAGCCTTCTGTTGCAGCTTGCGCGATCAATGCTTGTGTTGTTAGCGCATCGCCCGTTGTATTTTCCGTATCATAAAGTGTGCCGTCTAAGTCAAATCCGATTGTCCCAGAAACGGCCGATTTTTCTCCGGACGCTCTTAAAATTGCGTGGATGATTCCGCTCACGCTTGTTTTTCCATTCGTTCCTGTAACGCCAATCATCGTCATTTTCTTCGAAGGATATTGATAATAACGCGCTGCTAGTAAACTAATCGCCCGCGATGTATCTTCGACTGTTACAACGGCCACCTTTTCCAAATCAACATCGACTGGCTTCGACGCAACAATGACACGCGCGCCGTTCGCAACTGCCTGTTGAACAAAATCATGGCCATCGACTGTAAACCCTATAATGCAGACGAACATCCCTCCCGCATTGATGGCCCGTGAATTAACTGCAAGGTCTGAAATTGCTGGTGGCAATGCGCCTTCTATCTTTTTTATTGGTAATATAGACAGTAATTCTTTTGTATCCATCCTGTTTCCTCCGTTCAATCCATCATGTCAGATGTGACATAAGCATATAAAAGTTCTGCTGTTGCTTGCAATGAGTCGATATGTGTCCGCTCTAGTGCATGTGATGATTCAATTCCTGGGCCAAACAAAGCATGTTTCACGTCAAATCCTGCCCGAATGGCTGCTGATGCATCCGATCCGTAATATGGATAGATATCAAGTTTGTGCCCAATTTCCTTTTCTTTGGCCAGGCTAACCAGATGCTGCGTTAACGCATAATGATACGGCCCGCTTGAATCTTTTGCACAAATCGACACCGTATATTCATCAGACGTTTGCCCATCCCCAATCGCGCCCATATCTACGGCTATGTATTCAACAGTTTCGGCTGGGATATTTGAGTTTCCACCGTAGCCAATTTCTTCGTTATTTGATATATAAAAGTGAGTAGTATGCGGAAGTCTAACTTCTTGTTCTTGTAATGACCTGATTAATTCAACAACTAAAGCAGTGCTCGCTTTATCATCTAAATGACGTGATTTAATAAATCCGCTATCCGTCTCCTCAAAACATGGATCGAAAGAAACAAAATCGCCCACTTCAATGCCAAGTGTACGTGTATCGTCCGCATTAAATACCTTTTCGTCAATACGAACTTCAATATTATCAGCATTTCTTTCCGCCGAACCTGCGTCTCTATAAACATGAACAGTCGTTTGATGCATCAAAATCGTTCCGCGAATTTTTTTACCAGAAGCCGTATGAATTAAGCAATATTCCCCTTCCACCGCGTTCCAATTAAAACCGCCAATCATCGTCAACTTTAAACGACCGTTGCTTTTAACTTCCTTCACCATCGCTCCAAGCGTGTCCGTATGCGCGGTTAACAGACGATGCTTAGTCGTATCTGCTCCTTCAATCGTTGCAATAATTGCACCTTTATTTGTCGTTCTATAAGGAACGCCAATCGCTTCAAATTCTTTTGCGATTAATGCCATTACAGTCGATGTATATCCAGATGGACTCGGTGTTTCCACGAGTCTTTTTAAAAGCTCAATTGTTTTCACTTTATTAAATACATTCGCCATGGTTGATATCCCCTTTGATCAAATTTCAACTTCAACTATATAGTAAGTATACTTTTATTCTAGCCCAAAAGAAAAGAAAAACCGCATCCATTAACGGATAAGCGGTTTTATTAGCTTTAATTTATTTTCATATGGTGGAAAGGCGAAGCGCATAGGTATTTTCGTGCTTCTTTGCATCATGGCCTTTTCATGGGTAAATACATTAAAACTATTTTTACCATGGTAAGCATTCATGCCAGAGGAACCGACGCCGCCAAATGGCAAATTCGTGTTGCCGACATGTGAAACTGTATCATTAATACAGCCGCCGCCAAACGGTAAACTCTCAATGAAATAATTAGCTGCTTCTTCATTTTCCGTAAACATATAGCCAGCAAGCGGCTTCGGCAATTGACGAATGCGATGGATAGCATCCCCAAGGTTATCGTACTCAAGAATTGGCAATACCGGTCCGAAAATTTCATCTGCCATTGATGGACTGTCCCAAGTCACCCGATCAAGTAGCGTCGGCTCTATAAATAATGATGAACGGTCAAAATCTCCACCAAACACAATTTGTGGCCATTCCCTTTCAATCATTTTCACTAATCGAAGAAATTCACGTTCATTAATGACCCTTCCGTAATCAGGACTCTCTTTCGCATCCATGCCGTAAAAGTCTTGTATCGTATCAGTCAAAATCTCGATAAATTCTTTTTTAACCGACTTGTGGACAAGTAGATAATCCGGCGCAACACATGTCTGACCTGTATTTAAAAACTTCCCCCAAATGATTCGTTCAGCGGCGTGAACAAGATCGGCTGTTTGGTCCACGATTGCTGGACTTTTCCCCCCGAGTTCAAGCGTAATCGGTGTCAGTCTTTCAGCAGCAGCCTTCATGATTACTTTTCCGACTGCAACGCTTCCAGTAAAGAATATATAATCGAATGGCGCATGAATCAGTGCAGTTGTTTCATCCCGTTCTCCTTCAACCACTCGAATATATTCGGGTGGAAATGTTTCCGTTAATATTTTTTTGACGATTCGAACTGTGTGCGGTGCAGATTCAGACGGTTTCACAACCGCGCAATTTCCGCCTACGATCGCACCAACTAATGGTTCCATAACGAGCTGAAACGGATAATTAAAGGGTGCAATAATTAAGACAGAGCCATATGGTTCACGAACGATGAAACTTTTGGATGGTTGCAAATGAATGGGTGTTTTCGCTACTTTTGGCTTCATCCAAGCTTCCACATTTTTAATCATATGCGAAATGCTCGAAAGGACAAAGCCGATCTCTGTTACATACGATTCGAATGGACTTTTTCCCAAGTCTTTTTGAAGAGCATCCGAAATTGCATCTTCATTTGCCAGAATGGCATCGCGTAATTTCGTTAACATTTCTTTTCGAAACGTTGCACTCCGTGTCTGTCCAGTAAAGTAAAACTGGTGTTGTAGGGCAATCATCGATTCAACATCAAGCGCCGTAAAATTCATCGAATTCCTCCATTCTAGTATTACTTTCAATGATAGACAGAATTATAGAAAAATGCAAAATTTATTATTACGGCCTATGTTTATACGCCAATATTCATCATCATTTTTCTGCCAAAAGTTCATCAATTAGCAGTTGGACAATGAGTCCTTCAGAAAATGGAACGAGTAATTCAGCTTCTCCGTTAGAGGCTAACATACATTCTTCAATAAGTGACCTTACTGAATCGAAAGAAGTCAATATTTCAAAAGGACTGTCTTTTTGTGCGATGCTAAGTTCCGACCAATTACGCAGTTTTAAAACGCCCTCAGTTCCATATACTATGTAAGACAGTTCTTCTTCCTGTCCGATTCCTGAAATCCCATTTAAAAGTACAGGAATTTTGTTTTCTGTTTCACCCATCGCCATGACGGTTGTCTCAGCAAGTGTTTCATCGACTGGATAGATCGTTTTGTGTTCTTGGACCCTTATGTTCCCAAACATTCTATACATAATTTGCAGAAAATGCGGGAACACTTCACGCGTAAATCCACCTTGTTCGCGTGAAGCAATCCACGGATTTTGTTGCCAAAGTCTCGGCCAGTGTGGAAAATATGTATGTAATTCGATACGGACAATGTCACCGATTGTTCTTTTTTCAACAAGCTTCATCATATGCCTGACAGATGGACTGTACATGAGTGGGAAATGCATAGCCGTTAATGTCGTTTTGTCGCTTGCAGCATGCGCCATAACTGATCCATCTTCTGCGTCATGTGCGAGTGGTTTTTCACAAAGAACATGCAAGCCGGCGTCAATCGCCATTTTACTAAGTGATGCATGCGATACTGGAGGTGTCCCGATATATATCCAGTCCGGTTTTAATGCTAAAACCTCTTCATAGGAGGATGCCGCAAAAAGACCATAAGTATTCGCCATTTCAGTTAACCGTTCTGTATTTTCGTCAAACAATGCGATGATTTCTGCATTTTCATTCGCAAGAATTTGTTTAATGATACGTTCGCCGACGATGCCTGTTCCAACAAGTGCAAAGGTTGTTTTACCCATTTGACGCGCTCCTTTAGCGGTAATTAAATTTTAAATATAAAAAGTAGGCCTTCCGAATCCTTTTGCCCGATTACAGTTTTTATTATAGCACCCATGGGTAAATAATGTTTAATTCAAAAAACAATCGATTAAGGAGGAAATACAATGACAGCGACAGAAACCTGGTGGGAAGAAATCTTCGAAGGGAATCTTTCTCTTGGAATTAACAAAGAAAGACTTTCTGAACTTGAAGATGAGAATTTCCTCTATTTTTCAGAGGAAGAAGAGAGTACTGAACATTTGCCTTCATGATTGTTAAATAAAGGATTTTCAATTACTGTAGAACTTTAATAATTATAACTTGCAGAGTCCATGAATGATGCCTTATTCATGGACTCGATTTTTAAATAGGTCCCTTTTATCCCCCTTACTCAATACTTCTCCACAAATACAATGCAGCATAACTCAGAAATGGAGTCCAATCCGGAAAGCGGGCGACAATTTCTTCTTTGATTGGTTTTCGTTCTAGTTCCCATAAGATTTTAAGTGCATTTTGGAGTCCAATGTCTGCAATTGGAAATAAATTTGGTCGGCCAAGTCCAGACATCAGAAAACTTTGGGCTGTCCATGGACCGACACCACGAATTGCAGTTAGTTTTGCAGTTACCTCATCGTCATCCATCTGCCCGAGCTCTTCTAATTCAAGGGAACCGGCAGCAATTGCTTGCGATAAACCAATCATGTATTCAGCTTTTCTTGTACTGAACTGCATCTCCCTTAGTGTTGAAACATCTAGGTTTGCGACTATATCGGGAGACGGGTACCGCAAAACACCGTCCATCTTGCTTCCAAAAGTTTCAACAAAGCGCATTGATAAAGTATTTGCGAATGACATATTAAGTTGTTGATGAATAATACTCCTTATTAATGTCCCGTAAAGTGAAAAACTTCGAATTAGTGGTGTTCCTTCATGCTCCAAAAATATTGTAGCAAGATCTGTATTTGCAAAATGAGCTGAAATTTCATCAAGGGACTCATTAAAATGAAGGATTTCTTTCACTTCTTGAAGTTGAATTTTATTTAAAAGATCTTTTAGTAAAAATGAAGGATTTTCTTTCGTTCCAGTCGCTATTACGGTAATAACATTACCTTCATTCATAGGAATTCGTAAAATACGGTTAGCCAAGTCGACTGAATTCAGTGGATCCCCTGAGAGACGATCAAGTGCAAGGTCAAAATTATAAATGAATGGAAGAGATATTTGAGCGTCCATTAAAATCACCTACTTTTACTCATAATTATAGTTCTAGTATACTTCTTTATAAGTTTTTATGAAAAAGGGTTGACTTACTATGTACATGGGCTATAATAGAGTTTGTCCGGTAAACGAGACACAATAATTTTCATCCCGGTTCCATAGCTCAGCTGGGAGAGCGCTACCTCGACAAGGTAGAAGTCGGCGGTTCGAGCCCGTCTGGGACCATTGGGGTTTAGACCCTTAAGAACGCTGTAGGAACACGGCTTTCTTATAAACACCATCTCTTCGGAGGTGGTGTTTTTTATTTCTTTCTCCAAAGAATGTCCGTTATGTTCCAGAAGACATCATAGTATCACTCCCGAAAATCCCCCTTTCAGTACTACTTTTCCCACTTGATTTTCACATATAAAGGATGCTGCAATAGCTTTTCTATTATTTTCTTGTCTTTCATATTCTTCAATTGTAACTTCACAAATTATTGTATCGTCCGTAAACACTGGCCTTAGAAATTCAAAATTCATATTGCGAGCGAGTACATTATGATCTCCGCCCACTTTTGTCGGCAAAGTTGCTGTCAGTAATCCTTGAACGACAAGTCTTCCCTGTTCATCTGGGCTAAGATGATGGATTCCTTCATCACCAGAAAGCTTGGTAAACAATTCAACGGTTTCAGTTCTGAAAGTCCGTTCAAATTTAATGATATCTCCTACTTTAAGCGACAATTATATTCCTCCTTAAGTGCTAAAACCTCTATGCGTGCGATATCTATTCAAATATCTCATTTCTTTCCAAGGGAATTCTAGAATTGTGATCCAAAACCCTTTATTTAGATTTTAATTTATTGAACACTAAAAAACACAAGACCTGAATGAACGCACAATAGTTGTATTTTTGTTTCCACGCTAAACTAACATAAAAAGAAAAAGCATGTTCCTCCATGGATCATGCTTTTTCATTATTCAATCAGTCTTCCTAATCCTCCAAATAACACCCGTTCCAGGGACTGCGCCTGCACCAGCGAACAGTCCAAAATCGAGTACATACAAAACACCGCCTGAATCGAATACGGCGTCAATCGGGCGTTCAAAACCGCCACTATTTGTTGCAGATGCAGCCATACCTGTTCGATTTATTGCAAAAACATGGACTTTCCCTGTCTGCATATCGATTCTGGAAATGCGATGACCAACATGTGGAAGAGGTTTGCCACCTGTTGTCGTTGGATCATTAGAACCGAACTCCGCTATAAATGCATCTCCGATTGGAGCAAATAAGGGATCCACATTAAAACTAAACCCCATCGTTGCAGAATGCGCTGGAAAAATAGCGATTGGTCGAGGTGGCTTCATAGGATGTTCTTCTAATAAGAATTCAGGCTGAGGTTTTCCTTCCGGTTTAAACTGCGGCATCGTGACCGGTAATCCCCCTGTAAAGTCAGGAAATCCATACCACATGCCTGATTGAATCCACTGAAATTCGTCAGGCGAGTTCGCGATTGGCCGACTTCCACGGACATCAATCCCATGATTGGCGGCAAATAATCGATTATAACTGTCGAATCGTAGCCTAAATGGATTTCGCAGTCCCCATGCCACTAACTCCAAATCCGAACCATCTGGATTAGCTCGTAAAATGCTACCGCTTGCTCGGGTAACTCCGTCGACCGTTTTCCCCTCATAGCTAGGAACGCCAAAGGGCACATATCCGCCCGTCGTAACTTTTCGGCTTGGAAAATCCTTTAAAAATCCTGGTGATTCAAAATTCTGTCCACGAAACTTCACTGTTGAACCGGGATAATCATGAAAAAACGGATACTCCTTCGCCCAATCATTATCTGTTCCTACAACTCCGCTATTCGTCGCGGTACCTTGGCCAAAATACATCTTGCCGTCCGGACCAAACACGACACGATTATTATGATGATCGCCATTACTCGGTAATCCCTCAATGATGTCTTTCTTCGTACCATCCGCTTCAATAATTGTTACATAGCGCCGATGTGCGACATATATATTTCCTTCATGCTCTGTAATCCCTGTTAAGGGCGGATTAAATCCATCCGCAACAAGCGTAAACCCATCCCTCGTTAGCTTTAACACCTTACCATTCCCATCTGTAATACCCGAATCAGCAACGAGCATTTCCCCATTGCTTGTAAAAGTTAAGTTTATAGGTGTAGTTAACCCATCTGCAAATACATCGATTTCATATCCTGTAGGAACTAGTATATCTACTGGATTAAGCATTCTTTGCGGTTTATTATTTCCTTCCATTTGAGTGTGGTCCCAGAATTCTGTTTCAGCCATACAGTTATCCCCTCTCCATCGTTTACATATCAATCTATTCAATAGTCGGGCTTTCAGACACCTAAAATAATTTATCGTAAGGAGGATTTTTATGTATTTCATAAGATCAATTTCATCATCACCAAACGATATTCATCAAATCTTTCTGCGTTGGTCACCTTTAAGACAAACGTTATTCGGCGCATTGATGGCATCGCTTGCGGCAATCTTACAAGCAGCAGGAGGATTGATGCCAGGTATTGGTATGTTCCTTAGCCCTTTTACAACTTTGCCGATATTAGTAAGTACGCTCGTTTCAATTCGTACAGGGATTTTAACTTATATCCTAACGATTTTACTATTATTATTAATGGAGCCCAGTGAACTATTTATCTTTCCATTTACAACCGGATTACTGGGGGTTGGACTTGGATGGACGTGTCGAATTTTGCATCGACGTTTAGAAATTATCCTGGTGAATGGCCTTTTACTATTTACTGGAATATGTATACCATTGTATGTACTCGGTTTCCCTGTTTTCGGACCTGCTGTCACATCAAGTTTTAATGGTTTAATTTTAGTTATGATCTTTGGATTTTCCCTTCTCTATTGTTGGCTATGGTTAGAATTAGGTTTGTTTTTTCTACGGAAAATTGAAATTATATTAAAATCCGGATAAACAAACATGAAAAAAGCATGATCCAGTATTTCGGATCATGCTTTTTCCCTGCCCCATAATTCCGGGGGTGTTACGCGGAAAATTTGTCGTTCTTCATTTCACTTTCACATTCACAAACTGTTCTTTCTGACGACTAATTGAATACCCCGTCAGTGCAGTTTGACTCGCGTGACTGTCTTCTTAAGCCTCTTCTGGCAAGGGGTTCACATGTTACTTTTTGTGACTCGCACCTTCCACAGTCCGCTTTCAAGTTGCACTTCAAACAAAAAACTTACTGCTTACCGCTAAACTGCTAATTGGTACACGTTCTATTCGTTCATACAGATTGATTGTTGCGTATTGAACGAATTGGTTGAAACCTAATTACATGGTTCCCGACGAGATAACTTTCGCCAGTAAAGCAAATTTTCCGCCAAGGCTGTGCAAATCTCCAGATCAAAGTCCACTGTAGGTTACTCGTCTACTAGCTTCCCTTCGCTGTTGTTTAGCCTTGTACTTAATGTATACCCTGTATAATAATAGTTAAACATATAAAACAAATCTTTTTTAAATTCTTTTTTTATTTATATATTATTAACCTAATGCCTTCAAAATATTGCTTCCCTAAAGCCGAAGGCCAGAATGGAAATCGACGGTATCCTAGACAAAAAAAGTACTTGAATAGGATTCATTCAAGTACTCCATAAATCTTTATATATTTTCGTTCTACGTTTTAGGTAAATCCTTATCAATTATATTATTTGCTTCTTGTATGTCTCTTGTTTTATGGGCGATTCTAGACGCAGCTGAGGCGGCTATACTTGCAACGAGATCATCAAGGAATGTATGGACTCCGCGTCCTTTTTTTGTATCGAGTTCATTTATGATTCCGATTTTGTTTTTATCCAGATGACCAAACGTTGTGACTGCAATCGAACCGTATGTAAAAACGGCTCCCAATGCAATCGTTTCATCAACACCGAACAAGCCTTCATCGGATACAACGATTTCTTGAAGCGGAGATGATAGTTTTCCTTGTTCAGCCAACTCATCAAGTTCAATTCCCACTAAGATAGCATGTTGCAGTTCGCGTTTTTCAAGCACACTTTCAACAGATTCAATGCAGTAAGCCATATCTAAATCCGGATTATAAGGCAATTGCATTTCATAAACAATATCTGCAATATCTTGAATCTCTACTCTGCGGCGTGCCAATGCAGCTAACGTTGCATCACTTACAACTTGTGAATGGACTACTTTTCTTTTTTTCACCATTAAATACATCCCCTTTTTTCTAACTATCAATTTGAACTACTTCCATTATACCGAATGAAAGTGAATATGTTACAATTTCAACATAGATGAATCTAGGAGGCTAAAATCAAATGAAGCAAGGTAAAATTGAAGAATTTACAATTCAGAGTAAAGCGCTTGGCGAAGAAATGCAGGTACTTGTCCATTTACCTCATAATTATACCCCACTTTATAAATATGGAGTCCTAATTGCATCAGATGGAAAAGATTACATACAATATGGTCGTGTCGGAAGAGTGATTGATGAATTTATTGAATCAGGAGAAATTGAAGATATAATCTTCTTTGGTATTCCTTATAAGAGCGTGAGTGAAAGAAGGCGCATGTATCATCCCGACGGTGATAAACATGAAGCCTATATACGTTTTTTAGCGCACGAACTCGTTCCTTACATCGACGATAACTACCCTACCTATCAAGTTGGGGCTGGTAGAGGTTTAATCGGAGATTCACTTGCAGCAACAATATCCCTATTAACGGCTTCTAAATATCCAAATACTTTTGGAAAAGTAATCTTGCACTCTCCTTATGTGAATGATTATGTCCTCGAGAAGGTAAATGCTGTCGAAAACACAGCGGCATTTTCGATATATCACGTGATTGGAGAAGAAGAAACGGAAGTAAATACGCAAAAAGACGGCATTCAAGACTTTTTAAAACCGAATCGCGAATTAAACAAATTAGTCGAATCAAAAGGGTTTTCGTACTTCTATGAAGAATTCAAAGGAGACCACACTTGGAAATACTGGCAACCCGATGTACGTCGAGCAATCTTAATGGTGTATGGTCAGTAATAATAGAAATATGACAGATAACGGATACATCTGTTATAATTACTGTTAGCGCTTCGATCTACAACAATTCAATTAGGAGGTTTTCATAATGAAATATGGCATTGTAGCTTTTCCATCGAAAGAACTCCAAGATTTAGCAAACGGGTATCGAAAACGATATGACCCACATTATGCGCAAATTACTCCGCACATGACAATTAAAGGCGTATTTGATGCAAACGACAAAGAGATTGAAGAAGTCGCGAAAGAAATTAAAAAAGTAACCGATAAACATGGACCATTTGAGCTAACCGTTTCAAAAGTAAGCACTTTTGCTCCGATTACAAATGCAATCTATTTTAAAGCTGAAACGAATGAAGAATTGATGAATTTACACAAAGACTTGAATTATAACTTCTTTGGCGACGAACCTGCTTACGCGTTTATTCCGCATATTACAATTGCGCAAAAACTAACGTCAGGTGAACACGATGATATTATCGGTCAATTGAAAATGGTCGGTGTTAATCATACTGAAACAATAGACCGGATCCACCTATTATATCAACTAGAAAATGGATCATGGAATGTCTTTGAAACTTTCCGTCTTGAAGGAGCTAATTAAATTTGTTTGATGTTAAAATCGTCACCACTACGCAAGAAAAAGAGGATGCGTTTTCTGTCAGACGAAAAGTGTTTGTCGAAGAACAAGGGGTTCCACTAAGCCTTGAGCTTGACGAACTTGATAAAACGGCAGATCATTTTGTCGTCTATACAGAAAATACACCAATTGGAGCAGGAAGAATCAGAGAAAGCGATTCTGGTATCGGAAAAGTAGAACGCGTATGTATTCTTCCCGAGTTCCGCGGAAAACATCTTGGAAAACTTATTATGCAAGCTCTTGAGGATCATGCTGCTTCTAAGGAATTCGAAAAGATTGTATTAAACGCCCAATCCTATGCCATTCCCTTTTATGAGAAAATAGGTTATGTAATTACTTCGCCGGAATTTATGGATGCAGATATTCCGCATCGCACAATGGAAAAAACATTAAAAAAATAAAAAATAGCTGATTCATCGTCTCTCTCGTAGCAGATGATTTTCAGCTATTTTTTTCGTGATTGCGGTTATCTACCGAGCATTTTCTCGATATCTGAAAAATTGACTGCTTTTCCGTCATTCACAATGGATTTGACAAGTTCATCTTCCATATGCGGTGACACTTGTTTATTCGCGAGCTTACCGACGTTTCGAATAATTTTTCTTACTTGACGCTCGTCGCTGAAATCCGCATACTGGATCGCATTTGCAAGTGCAAATACTTCTTCCATCGGAACCCCTGTCTTTGATTCGATTTTCCGGAAAAATGAATCATTCATCCGCTATTCCCCTTTCTTATACAAAGCTACTGCCGACAATGATGAGTAGAATGAAGAGAACGACGATGAGAACGAATGTTGAACCGCCATATGATCCTCTTCCGCGTCCACATTCCCCGCCATAGCCGCCTACACCGTAGCCGCCTCCGTAAGGATTGCATCCAAACATAAAAACCCCTCCTTCCCTTCTACATAGTGTATGCAGAAAAAAAGAGGGGTACGGGGCAAGTGCACAAGATATTAAATTAGATGAATCTTACTAAGATATCTTTAACCATGCATACCAGCAGGTTAAACCTTTCCTTTTGGCCTGAAAAAAACCGCTGCAATGAAGCCAAATAAAATTGCGGCACTAATTCCCGAACTTGTCACCTCGAACATTCCCGTCAGGACACCGACAAATCCATGCTTTTCTGCTTCCGCCATTGCTCCGTGAGTTAGTGCATTTCCAAATGATGTAATCGGAATTGTGGCTCCGGCACCTGCAAAATCGATCAAAGGTTCATATAATCCTACTCCGTCAAGAACGGAACCTATTACGACCAATATGCAAAGTGTATGCGCGGGCGTTAATTTTGCTACATCAAATAATAATTGACCAATGACACAAATAAGACCCCCGACTACAAATGCGGTAATAAATATAGACAACATATCATTCACTCATTTCATTTCTAATTCAACCGCATGCGCGATGCATGGAATTGTATCTCCTTGTTGAAACGATAATGGGGATAGTAATGAACCTGTGGCAATTAACAATACACGCTTATAATTTCCTTGCATCATTTTTTCATAGACATCCGAAAAATAAATCGCCGCCGAACATCCCGTCCCACTCGCACCGGCTTGAAAATCCGAATCACCACCGTAAAACTCCGCTCCTGCGTCACGTAAATTATTCGTCGTTTCTATCTTCTTTTTAGCAATTAACTTTTGATAAATTTCAAATCCAATCTTTCCTAAGTCACCTGTAATAATGGCATCGTAGTGCTTCGCTTTTCTTCCATGCCCATTTAAATGGCGTTCTAACGTATCTGCCGCAGCGGGCGCCATTGCGGCTCCCATATTTAGTGGATCCGTCATACCAAGATCAATTACACGGCCAATCGTCCCGCTTACGATTGCAGGAAAACCAACCTGATTCGGAGTAACTGCTGCAACCCCTGCTGCGGTCACTGTCCACTGCGCTGTTGCTGGCTTTTGTGCACCGTATTCAACAGGATATCGAAATTGCCGCTCCACAGCATTATGCTGACTGCTCGCTCCTGCAATGGAACAAGTGGACATTCCCGATTCCGTTAATAATGCAGCTGTCAAAAGCGATGATATAGAAGTCGCACATGCGGAAAACATCCCTACATAAGGTATTTGAAGCTCAGATGCACAAAAATTCGAAGGGGTCATCTGATTTATCAAATCTCCAATTAATAGAAAGTCTGCATCATCTGGCACAAAACCTGCTTTACGCAATGCAATCATGCAAGCATCTTCTACTAACTTTGCATTTCCTTTTTCATTTGTCAGCTGTTCGCTTCGTTCATCGTCTAATACTTTATCAAACATTGAAGCAAAAGGACTTTTTTTCTCTAGGGGGCCAACGACTACACCTGTGGCAGCAATCGTCGGATTTGTTCTAAACTTTAAAAGGCCTTTTACTACCATGAGACGACACCAAACTTTACTAAAATTGTTTTAATGAGTGCCACAATAAATGCAGAAGCGACGCCAAATAATATAACTGAGCCTGCAAGCTTGAACATATTTCCGCCGACACCCAGAACATAACCTTCACTTCTATGTTCAATGGCAGCCGAAATGACAGCATTCCCAAATCCGGTAATCGGAACTGCAGACCCTGCGCCTCCGAATTGAGCAATTTTTCGATACTGTCCAAACCCGGTTAGCAGCATGGCTAAAAAGATTAACGTCGCAACTGTCGGGTTACTTGCTGTTCGTTCTGTGAAATCAAAAAACGTCATATAAAATAAGGAAATGGCTTGTCCGATTAAACATATTGTTCCACCTGTAATAAATGCAGTAAATAAGTTACGTGCCAACGGAGGTTTCGGAGATATTTTACTTTCTAATTCGGCATATTTTTTTTCATCCATTATGTTTCCTCCTCCAACAAACTTTTCAATTCCTCGATTTTTTTAGGCAACTTATCGTTATCTGCTGAATCCATGAGTTTCTTTGTTTCTTGAATGATTTTACTATCTGCTGAGACCGTAACTTCAAAGTCCTCATAAAGTTTCCCTAGTTTTTTGGTTAACTCTTTTTCGATTTTAGTTTTGTGGAATCTTGAAAATGTTTTCACCGTAACACCAGATAGAATCTCCTTATCATGAAAAATAGCGATAGCACTTATTAATCGATCATCATCTTCAAATACTTTTTCTGCTTTTTCAACATCTTCATTCGTGTCATTTTGAATATGGACACCTTTTTCTATTTGGACACAGCCTGCTAGAACTAGTAATAGTAGCAAGGAATTAATTAATTTACGGATATGACTTCGCCTCCTCTACTAATAGCATGCCAAAAATCGATTCATTTTATTCAAAAATAGTCGGTGTGCCCTGTCGTTTCAATCCGATTCGCATAAAGTATATAGAACTGATAAAAGGAGGTGGAATTAATGGGATGTGGAAGAGAAGATAATGTTAAAGGAATCCAATGCCAAGATAACTGTATTTGTGAAGTAGTTCGGGCAATCAAAAGAATTCAAGGAATTCAGGACGATAATGATTGTGATGATTGCGTAACAGATTGCTTCGTAGCACCGCTTGGAGGACTTGTTAGCCCAACACGTGGAAGAATTAACACACGTGTATTCATGCTGTTAACGGATGATGGGGATCCATTCAAGGCGATGTTTAAACGCTCAAAAAGACGTAGAAAAGGTAATCATGGACATCAATCCGGCGCAAAAGAGAGTGTTGGATCTGATTGCAATAACTGTTTCTCGGTATTTTTCCGAGTACAGAATGTCTTTGACAACTGCTGTGCAACACTACAAGTATTAGAACCTCTTGATGATGACGGCCGTCGCGTCGATATCTTGAAACACGGAAAAATTGACTTTGACAGATTATGTGATGTTGAAAACTTTAGAGAAACTGATTCTTGTATTACAGTTGATTTAAAATGTTTCTGCGGTGTCCAATGTGTTAAAGATGTATTCATCGACTGTGACAGAGATTAATAGGTAAACCTGCAATGCTCAGACTGCCCGATTGGTAAACTCAATCGGGCAGTCGTTTGATTTATGCACAAAAAAAGACCGAACGGATAATTTTCCGAACGGTCTTTTATTATTGTTCTTGAAACGGTTTCCCGCGCCACAATACTTCGTTGATTGCATTAATTTCTATCGCAACAATTAAATCTTCCTCGTCTACCAGTTCAATAAAAAGTGTTTCGCCTTCGACTTTATTGATAGCACCTTTTAGTACTTCATTTTCAAGTACAAATTGTAGCGGTTTGTAAATTTGCCGTTGGAATGGGCGTCCAAGGCTAATGATCTTGTTAAAGACTTCTGAATTCTTATGAGCTGTCTCCTGGACTTCCTCTGCGTCCTCGATAAAATCTTCAATTTCTTCCTCATTCAGCACAAATACTGATGTGCTTTCCTCCTCCGTGGTGGCAACCCGAAAATAAATGGGTGGCCCGTGAACGAATAATAACGGTTCATTTTTATAAATAATGCGCACATCCTTTTTGAACTTAGTATATGCGATGATTATTTTTGATGTTCATCGACGAAAATAACTTATAAATCAGCAATAAATGCTGTTGCCAATCCAAGATAAATAAGTGTACTCAATAGATCATTCAATGTTGTGATAAAAGGACCTGATGCTACAGCCGGATCTACTTTCATTTTGTGCATGAATAACGGAATGAATGAACCTGAAATTGTTGCAACGAATATTGATACGAAAATAGCCGCGCCGACAAGCAGTCCTAACAGGAATTCCTGCTTCCAAATATAAACTAGCCCGACAACAAAAATGGCGCATACGAATCCCGTCATCAGTCCAGTACCCGCTTCTCTTAGCAATAATTTAAACTTGCTTTCGTCTTCGATATCGCGCGTTGCAATTCCGCGGACCGCTACCGCAAGTGCTTGTGTACCACTATTACCCGCGGTTCCAGCAATCAATGGGATGAACGCTGCCAAAAGGGCAACTTTTTCAATTGTTGCTTCAAATGCACCGATTAAATTCGCTGTTAACATGCCCAAAACTAATAATATAAGAAGCCATGGAAGTCTCTTTTTTGCTGCTGATAATGAATTTTTATCAAATGTACTCATATCCGAAACAGCTGCAAGTTTGGAATAGTCATCAGATGCTTCTTCTTCGAGCACGTCTAGAATATCATCTACCGTAATAATACCGAGCAAATGTTGTTGAAAGTCAACGACAGGTACCGCAAGAAAATTATAATCCTTAATCATGCGCGCAACATCTTCTTGATCTTCGCTAACAAGTACACTGACGACTCGATCATTCATAATTGTATGTATGAAAGTATCCTCATGGGCGATGATTAAATCACGAAGTGAAACAACACCTGTCAATTTTTCACTTTCGTCCACAACAAATATATAATAGATTGTTTCCGCATCGGGCGCTGCATTACGTAAAATTGTCATTGCAGATCGCACAGTCGAATTTTGCGGAATCACCACGTATTCTGTCGTCATTATTGAACCAGCTGTATATTCTTCGTAATGTAAAAGAGCCTTGATTTCGTTCGCTGCCTCTTGGTTCATCAAAGTTAAGTAACTGACGACTTGCGCTTTATCAAGTTCATTTAAGACATCTACCGCGTTATCCACAAACATATGAGAAAACATGTCTGCGGCATACGTCGTGTCCATCTCTGAAAGGAACTTTTTATAATCTTCATCATCAATTTCACTTAACTCAAAAATTTCTGCAAGCTCTTTTGGCGATAGATAATAATAAATTATTTTCCTTAATTCCGAATCCACCTTTTTATAAAAAGTTGCTCGATCATAAGGATGAAGCACTAAGAAACCAGAACGAAATGACTCAATATCTTTGTTTTCTAGCGCTTCAATTAGTTGTTCTTCATCATAAATAATTTCTTCTTCGTTGTCGATTTTTCCAACCATTGCCGCACCTTCCTTTCCATAATCGCGGGATTTCTGGGTATATTAAAGTTAAAAAGGGATGAATAAATATGAATAGTTACGATATTATTGGTGATATACATGGTTGCTTCGATGAGCTTTCTCATTTAATCCACAAGCTCGGTTATACAATGGAAAATGAAAATGATATTCCTCTTCATCCAGAAGGCCGTCAGTTAGCCTTTGTCGGTGATGCCATGGACCGTGGACCAGACTCAGTAAAGACATTAAATTTTATGTTTCGACTTCAGGATGCCAGAAAGCTTATCTATTCCCCAGGAAATCATTGCAACAAGTTCTATCGTTATGCAAAAGGTAATCCAATTCAACTTCAGCACGGAATCGAAACGACTGTAGCTGAGCTTAAGAAGCTTCCATCTAATCAGCGGCATTTTTTTCTAAAGCGTTATGTCGAATTTTATGAGTCTTTACCTTTATATCAAGCCCTGGAAAATAAAAAGCTCATCATCGCACATGCAGGTATTCGTGAAAATCTTCTTGAATCGACTAATAGGAAAAAAATTCGTTCTTTTGTTTTATATGGCGACACAACAGGTGAAATCCATCCAAATGGTCGTCCCGTACGCAAAGACTGGGCGAAACAATATTATGGTCGTTCCTTTATTGTTTATGGCCATACGCCTGTTAAAGAAGTGCGTTTCATACATAATACGGTGAATATCGATACAGGTTGCGTTTTTGGCGGTCAATTAACAGCTATCCGTTACCCCGAAAAAGAAATCGTGGCGATTCCATCTTCCCATCCGTTTATCGCCGATCGTTTTACTGATTATGACTAAGAATTCTTTTCATATCAAGTGGTAGGGGTGCTGTAAAAGTCAAAGACTTATTTGTAATTGGATGTTTAAATTGCAATGATTCACAATGCAAAGCTTGCCGTGAAATTAATGATTGACTGCCACCGTACAAGTCATCCCCATGTATCGGATGACCGGTCCACTTCATATGTACCCGAATTTGGTGTGTTCTACCCGTATGAAGTTTTAATTCGATTTTTGTCAGTTTTTGTCGGTTTATCACGAACCTATCAGTAACATGGACTTCTGTACAAGCCTTTTGTCCATCACTGCGAACAATTCGTTCAATTATACTACCATCTTTTCGACCAATTGCTTCATTAATCATTATGTAATCAGGAAAAAAGTGACCTTCAACGATGGCAGCATAACCTCGTTTAAAAGTTCCATTACTAACCTGATTGCCAAGCAAATGATGAATATGCCGATTTTTAGCAATACACACTAAGCCTGAAGTATTGTGATCCAATCTCGTTACAATATGTACAGTTGAAGGTATTTTCTCACTTATGAATTTACGTGCAACAAAGTTGGCGATTGTTCTTGAGCGATGATTAAAGGACGGCATTGTACTTTGATGTGCGGGTTTATCCAGTATTAATAAAAAATCATCTTCAAATACTAGCGCCAAGTCCCCCTCTTCTGCCTCTAGCCCGTCACTTGTTTCTTCAGGCGGAAAATATACGTCAATCCGGTCTGAACTATTTAGGATGTGACGTACATCTCTTTCAATGCCATTTACTAAAAGCGTGCCGCCGTTATATTTGACTGCTGTTAATGTACGTTTCGATATTTGTTGTGCACCTAAAAAGTCACGTAGCTTTATGCCATCCTCGGTCACATTAAAAGACAGATGAAATCTCATATCATTAACCTTAATCATTATTATCAATAAAGGAGTCTCTAACGCGTTTCCAGAATGGGAATGGTCGGAACCTCGCGAAGCGAACTCTTTCTGATGATACTTCATATTCGATTGACTTGACGTCTTCGTGTAGTAATTGCAGATGATCCACTGTTACCATGAAATCAGGTCCATTTACTGGTTTCAATATACATTTATGATGATCTGGCAATACTAGCGGAGAACCAACAGTACGAAACACACGGTTATTAATGGAAGCCATTTCCGTTAGCTGCATCGAAGGTAATGACGGGTGAACCAATGCGCCACCGTTGGATTTGCTATAGGCGGTCGAGCCGGATGGTGTAGACATACAGAGCCCGTCCCCCCGGAAACGTTCAAAATGTTTATCGTTCAATAAAACATCCATCACTAATGTGACATCAGGAGATTTTACCGATGATTCGTTAAGGGCTAAATAATGCAAACTTTCTCTATCGCCTTGATAATTAATCGTTACGTCCAATAGTGGATATTCAATTACGTCATATTCTTTTCTAGCTATGCTAATCACAAGCTTCTCAATTTCAGACGGCTTCCAATCAGCATAAAAACCCAAATGGCCGGTATGTATCCCGACAAATGCGGTTTTCTTTAACCGATGACTGTATTTATGGAAAGCATGCAGCAACGTTCCATCACCACCAATCGATAGAACAATATCGGGCTCGTCTTCGTCAAAGATAAGGCCGAAACCAAGTAAATAATCCTTCGCCTCAAGTAAAAGACGATTTGATAATTCGTCATTTCTCGATTGTATCCAAAATCTCATTTTTTTCGCCTCGCATTCTGATCTTGATTGTCGAATCCCCTGGTTGGATCTTCTTTGTATGTACTAAAGTATTGTTGTGCATCTTGAATTTCATCTCGGATAAGTGACATTTCTTCATCTAACCGAAAGGCAGCCTCCGCAGCGCGTTCTAAACGAATGCTGATTTCATCAGGAAGCTCGCTTTCATATTTATAATTTAATGAATGTTCGATAGATGCCCAAAAGTTCATGGCTAATGTCCGAATTTGGATTTCAGCTAAAATAGTTTTCTCTCCTTGAATCGTTTGAACAGGATAATTAATAATGACATGGTATGAGCGATAGCCACTTGCCTTTTTATTTGAAATATAATCGCGTTCCTCTATAACTTCAAGATCATTTCGCTGGCGTAAAATTTCAACAACTGATTGAATATCGCCAACAAATTGACACATGATTCGCAAGCCAGCAATATCTGGCAGTTCAGTCGCTAATTCGTCGGAAGGTTCAAATGGAATTCCTTTTTCAAGGGTTTTGTCATAAATACTCGCGCGTGGTTTCACTCTGCCGGTTACAAACTCCACAGGTGTATGGATATCCTCTAACTCATATTGTGAACGAATCCCTTTAAGCTTAATCTTCAATTCATCGACAGCTTGTTTGTATGGTTCTAGAAATTTATTCCACTGCGGCATTTCAATTACCTCCCCCGTTTATATAGTACGCTTCAATATTTCTTCAAAAGCTGATTCTACTGCCGAGGTAAAAGCTTCCCCGTAATTATTATTTCCTTCAATATTATATATCAACATCGTCAACTCTTCGATAAATCCAGTTAAGGAAATGGTATTTCCATCAAAGATTATTACTGGGTTTGTATCGAGTTTTATTGAATCGACTAACAACGGCCATACTGCTCGTTCAAAATGAAGTTGACCATATTCTTCTTCTTCGTCCAACAAGTAGACAAACGACATTTTTTCAGAATCTGTAATCATTTTCCCTGAAGGAATTAAAGTTGTTGCTTTTATTTCATCACTTATCGGAAAGGTGATCACTGGACCGTTTTGAGTCCCGCTATTAATATGAATTTCAGTGCGCATAAAAATCTTCCCTTCATCAATCAATAAGTTTAGTCTATCATATGGCGCCCAGTCTTGCAGTTCGAAATATAGGACTTTTCACAAGAACTTAGGAGAACTTTTACTTCTATAAAGAGCGGTTTATTTGTGAAAGTCCTCAAGCGTTGGTAGAATATCAATACAGTCAGAGCAAAGGAGATAAATCAAAAATGACCCGTAAACCTTTGATTCCATATGAAATGATTGGCGAAGAGAAATTATCAGAGCTAATCGATTTATTTTATGAAAAAGTGGCCGTTCATCCTGATTTACACTCTATTTTCCCGGATGACTTAACGGAAACTGCTCGAAAACAAAAACAATTTCAAACTCAATACTTAGGCGGACCTAATTTATATAGTGATGAACATGGACACCCAATGATGAAAGCACGTCATAATCCTTTTCCAATCACTCCTGTACGTGCTGATGCTTGGTTGGCGTGTATGTCTGAGGCAATGGATGAAGTCGGACTCGATGGACAATTACGTGAATTCTATTATAAGCGTCTAGCATTAACTGCTAGACACATGGTGAATAAGGGGGATAATTCGTGATTTCGCGTCCTATGATGGAAAACCCGTTGAATCCATCCTTATTGACTAGGCCGATTGAATTATATGTTTTTATCGATCCGACATGCAGTGAATGTTGGGGTCTGCAACCTATACTACGTAAATTACAAGTTGCCTACGAAAAGTATTTTACTTTAAGAATTATATTGCGCACATCTCTACCAACGATGAATTTAACTTGTACAATCAATGATAGTTCCTATGAATCTTGTGAGAAATCACACCCATCGTTTCCTTCAATTGCAATTAAAGCCGCAGAATTTCAAGGAAAACGAGCAGGACAACGTTTCATTTCAAAGCTATTTGAATACTCGTATTTGAAATCTCGAAATGTCACATCATTTTCAGTACTCGTTGAAATCGCAGAGCTACTCCATTTAGACGTGAATGAATTCATACGCGATTTCACTTCAAAAAATGTGCATCGCTCATTGCAAATTGATTTTTTCATGGCGCAAGAAATGGAAGTCGAACACGCACCTACTTTCGTATTTTTCAATTCAAATATCGAAGATGAAGGATTAAAAGTGAGTGGCATATATGAATATGAAATATATGTTCAAATTCTCGAGGAGCTTATTGGTCAAACCATTATACCGGACTGCCCTCCTCCACTTGAGACCCTATTTAGTCGATTTGATACACTTACGACAAAGGAAATCGCCAGTATTTACGACATTACCGAAAAGTCTGCAGAACGCGAACTAAAAAAGCGACTTTTACAACAACATGTGCAACGTATAGCGTTTAACGAAACAACATTATGGCGACAAAAATGTTATTAATCAAAAAGAGCTGACCGTTTTAAATCGGTCAGCTCTTTTTTGATTTGTTAATCTGCAAAACGAAAAGAGCATCCAACACCTGGGGGGGAGTGGATGCTCTTTTATAAAAGGGAATGGGAGAAATGTTCACGTTCAAACAAAAGGGGTGTATGTTTGATATGTGATTTATTTCACATCCTTACTTTATCATGAAATAATAGATACATCAACATTTCACAATCGATTTAACAAGATTGTCACAAATGATGTTTAAGATCAACAAAAATGAGAAGAAATCCATTTCAATAAATGAATGGATTTCTTCTCGTTTTTTCTTATTTTAATAAAAGTGATTCGAGTTCGTTTAACTTCTCTTCGAAGACGCGGCATGCTTCTTCAATTGGCGCTGAACTCGTCATATCGACTCCAGCCTTTTTAAGCACTTCGATTGGATAGTCAGATGACCCTGCTTTCAAGAAGTTGTTAATATATCGTTCGACAGCAGGCTCGCCTTCCGTTAAGATTTGATTGCTTAATGAAACAGCTGCACTATAACCCGTTGCGTATTGATAAACATAATAATTATAATAGAAATGTGGAATTCTAGCCCACTCTACGCCGATTTCCTCATCGACAACTAAATCATCACCAAAGTACTTTTTATTCAATAAGTAATATTCTTCTGTAAGCTTTTCAGCAGTTAACGCGACACCTTGTTGATCCAATTCGTGAATTAAATGTTCAAATTCTGCAAACATTGTTTGACGGAAAACAGTTCCCCGGAAACCATCCAACCAATTATTTAACAAATAAATTCGTTGTTGTTCATCTTCAGTCGTTTTCAATAAATGATCGTTTAAAATCGCTTCGTTCACTGTTGATGCAACTTCAGCGACAAATATTGAATAACCACTGTAGATAAATGGTTGATGTTTACGTGAATAATAACTGTGTACACTATGGCCAAACTCATGAGCGAGTGTAAATAAGTTACTAACATTATCTTGCCAGTTCATTAAAATATATGGGTTTGTTCCATAGGCTCCTGATGAATAAGCACCCGAACGTTTTCCAACGTTTTCTCGAACGTCTACCCATCGATTGTCAAGGCCCTCTTTGACAATGGACGTATATTCCTCACCTAATGGGTGAAAGCTCTCCATCATTGTCTGGGCGGCTTCTTCATACGAATATTTAATGTCTACGTCTTTAACTAGCGGCGCAAACAAATCCCACATATGAAGCTCATCTAGTTCGAAAACTTTTTTACGTAGTGCTACATACCTTTGTAATAAATGAACATTATCATTAATCGTTTTTACAAGATTATCGTATACTTGCTCTGGTATGTGATTATTTGACATGGCGGCTTCTCGGGCATTGGCATAATTCCGGATACGCGCGTTCACATTATCTCGTTTAATATTTCCTGAAAGTGTTGAGGCAAAAGTATTTGAATACTTATCGTAGGTCGAATACATCGCTTTAAATGCTTCTTCACGAACGCGTGGATCGCCACTTTCTAAGAATCCGATATAACGGCCATGCGATAATTCAACTTCTTCGCCGTCTTCATTTTTCACTTTAGGAAATTTTAGATCCGCATTGTTTAACATGCTGAATGTCTCTGAAGATTGACCTGTAACTTCTGAGAGTTGTGCCAGAAGTGCTTCTTGTTCTGCTGGCAATACATGTGGACGTTGCTTATTGACTTCTTCAAATTCCTGCTTATACAAACGAAGCCCCTCATGCTCTTCAACCCAAGCATTGAGTTTTTCTTCATCAATTGATAAGAGTTCCGGCAAGAAATAAGAAAGTGCAGTGGATACTTTTACGAAAAGCGTTTTGATACGACCATCCATTGCTTGATAGAAACTATTTGTCGTGTCTTGGTCTGATTTCAAATGGGAATACACATATAAACGACGTAGTTTTTCCGAAAGTTCATCACGGTACTTGAGCGCATCAAATAAAGCATCCGCTCCGTCTTCAAGCTTTCCTTTAAACGACTCCGCTTTATTAGATAATGCATCAACTTCTTTATATTCTTGTTCCCAGGCACTGTCAGAAGCAAAAATATCTTCTAATCGCCAAGTTTCTTCAACATTTACTTCGTCTCGAGTTAATACTTTATTCTTTTGGTCATTCGACATATTTCTTCCCCCTTTAGTCGTTACTTCGAGTAACGAACAACTTTCATTTTCTCAATATTCATTTCACTTTGCAAGGAATTTGTGCGAAAGTAGTTCTATAAATTGCCTTTCTTCAAAGTTCGCAATGTTATCCAACGACTCCATATTCAACGACAGTAAAAAATCACGATAGTTCATACATGCGATTAACTGGGTATCTATTGGACCTTGAAAATTTTTAACAAAGCTACATATGAAATCATCACATATAGTATGAACAGTCAATTTCTCACTATGCAAAAAATGAACGAATGCTAATTGCCATTCGCAAGGATGTTCTCGAAATGGATTTATATGGGTGACGGGAATTCCAATCCATAACGGAAGTTCGGATGGTAGTATTCTAAGTTCATAACAATTACGAAGAAATGGATCATTCACACCTTTTCGATTATGCAAGATTCGATTTCGCAGAAACTTTTTACGCATAGCCAAAAAAAGCGTAGCATAGTTTTGAAGTTCATCTTCATTTGGATTTTTTGGTTGAGCGAATGGAAAGATTTGTTTCTTGATAGGGAGTGTTCGGTGTAAACCAATATATCGTCTACCTGCTATATGAAGAAGGCTACTGAAATAATGGAAACGTTCAAACTGAGGGTTATACGTGAGGAAATTAATACCTTTGGGAAAGGTTTCAGTTAAAAAACTTTTTTCAAATTCAGAAAGCTGAAATATACCGACACCTTGGGGGAGTGCCATTATTTTTCTAGGCGTGTGTAAGATCCAAATCGGAGCCATACCCGCTTTTTTATATCCGGCTGTTCTTGACTTAATATGTTTGATTGGTATAGCGCTACATTGAAACTCAATTGGAATTTGTCCAGTGTTGTTTGTTACGAGAAGATCAGGTCGCTGTGCTAAATCATTGAAATAGGGTTCTAATTTAACTTCCACGCCAATTCTTTCAAAAAAGGTGAATAGATCATGTTTACCTTGAAGGTGTTCTTTCGATTCGCCTTCTGAGAACGATGCTGAACAGGACTTGTCTTTTTTATGAGCAAAATGCGGGATTACTATGTCGCCCACTTTTAAATGCACAGTATCATTGCATCCAGGACAATAAAACAAATTCGAGTTTCGCCATTCTCTTAATTGTTCTCTTCGCATTTTGGTTGAAAGGGTAATAATTGTTCCATCTTCAGTTTTTGCAGTCAATATAAAAACCACGCTCCTTTTCATAATATTACGAAACTATATGCTAATTTGCAAATGAGAACAAAAAAAAGCAACAACCTTTTATAAGTTGCTGCGGCAATTTATTTTCTTTGATCAAAAGTACTTTGTTATTTGCGTAAAAACATCAGATTCAACAATTATATGGCCATATTCTTCAAGAAGATGGATTGTTGTCTTAGTAGGAACTCCGAATTCAGATAGTACACTAAACATATTTGTTTTTTCTTTATCATCCATCTGTTCCGAATCAAATACAACATGTAGATAGTATTTGTTGTTATAAGAGTAGAGTGATGTCTTCGCTTCATAGTGGCGCATCCGACTGGCAAGTTGAATAACATTTTCGAACTCATTAAATTCAAACGTGTTTTCCATCCATTCCACGTTATTTTCCGTAGCACTTAATATGTCTTCCATAGACTGAAAGCTTCCCCCACCGATATCATGAAAGACATCATGTTCAGCATCTGAACCAAACGGGGATTCACCAAGTTGACCATCGGCCGTATTCGCACGTGTAACCGTCACTTCTATGCCATTTTTCTTCGCATGAACTTGAATCCATAACGGGCCTTCCGCCTCGAATTCTGCTTCATCATTAATCTCATCCATCATATCCCAGAAAAGCTCTTCACTCTTTTCCCGGTTATACCATACCTCTTCACGGGTAAACCCACGTTCCTCGATATCCATATATGAAAGAAAAAATTTAACAGTATTTTCATTTATCCGTTCTATTTCCATCTTTATCTCCCCCTCCCTATAAAATAGGTTTTGTAAATATTCCCCTGTCAAAGAATGAAATAATCCTACAATGCTTATATTCATTATATGACCATGCGGCAAGATTTGTAAGGGTTTAACCACAGATCAATACATTTTGATAGTAAAAGCCATTGTAATTAACACCCGTCGGGAAAGCAAGGGAAAGACAAAAGCTGATAGGTGAACGGCATTTTTCAATGTCCCCCTATCAGCTTTTAATAACTTTCACTTAGTTGACCATGCGCCGCGCTTCAAGCAGCTGATAGGCCCTAACTTTTCTTGGTAGGAAACGACGGATTTCATCTTCATTATATCCTACTTGAAGCCTTTTTTCATCAAGAATGATTGGTCGTCTTAACAGACCCGGATGCTCTTGAATCAATTCGTAGAGTCGTTGTAATGGAAGACTTTCCACATCGACATTAAGTTTTTGATAGATTTTTGATCTTGTTGAGATAATTTCATCGGTACCATCTTCTGTCATTCGAAGAATTTCTTTTATCTCATCAATATTCAAAGGCTCTGAAAAGATGTTTCGTTCTGTATACGGAATTTCATGTTCCTCCAACCATGCTTTTGCTTTTCTGCATGACGTACAGCTTGGCGAAGTGAATAATGTGACCATCATACGCAAACCCTTCCTTTCAAATCGGCTCGTTCTATTTGCACTTATTTAAAATGAAACTAAATTAGAATTATTTTAAACTAAACTCCTATCTATTATTATACACAACTTTATTAATGAATAAAACACTTTTTCAAAATTACTTGCTTTTTATAAACAACTTGTCACAATTCCGCAATATAATGAGGTTTTTCATGACTTGTCGCTGACTTTCAACTCTTATATAATGGTATACCCACGACTCGGAAAAATAAACATGTGTTTTTCATAATTTCATTTTCTCATTTAGCTTCAATTCATTGAAAATACAGTTTGTCCTACTATTAATACGTATGAACCCTTAAAAGGTTCCATAAAATGAAACTTCAATTAGTATAGGGCTTTTATACGGAATGGTATTGCAGAAACAAAAAAGGAAACACAGCGATGTGCTTCCTTTTTTTCACTTATTGTTTATAGTTGACGCCCGATGTATATCGGTTTCCTGCATTCCAGAGCAAGTACTCATCAATACCATTGTCTTTCAAAGCTTTAATTTGCGCTTCCACTTCTTTTTTTCCGTAATTCAAATAGTTTCCTGCGCCGAGCCATGGTGCGCTAAAGTCTTGAATCCACGGCCTAGAAATCGGCCTGTTTTCAAGTGCGTCAAGAACTTTATTCTCTACTTTTGAATACTCAGAGACAATTTTATACGGTTCTGTATCCGGTTTTGAAACGCCAAAGTATGATGTCCAGTGACTTGGGTAAATCATCGATGAAATGACATCCACATTTTCGGATATTTTCGAGAAGTTTTGACCAATTCCAGGAGCTTCTGCAAGCGTTGCAGCATAACCAAATATATCGACAGAAACTTTAACGCCATAAGGTTTCAACCTTTCGCGAGCATAGGCAACGAAATCAGTTACTGCCTCTACACGTCGTTGAACAGGGTCAAGTTCAGAGTCTTTATAATCCTCGAAATCATATGCTAGTGATTCATGGCGTTTTTCAAAACCCTCGGGAAAACGGACATAATCAAATTGAATTTCTTGGAATCCCATTTTCGCTGCTTCAATCGCAATTTCAATATTATGATCCCAAACTTCTTTCATAAAGGGATTCACAAAAGCTTCTTTTCGACCATTTTTCCAAACCTCACCATTATCGACAAATGATAACTCAGGTCGCTTTTCTGCCAATACACTGTCTTTAAAAACGACAATTCGTCCGATTGGATAAATTTGCTTCTCTTCCATTTCTTCTAACATGGCACGCGGATTTTTAATATAAGGCTTTCCGATGTCCAAGCCTTTCAACGGCGAGTCATCCTCAGGAACATATGTAATGTTGCCATAATCATCTTTGATATCGATAACCATCGCATTTAAATCCGTTGTCTCCATTAAATTAACCAAAGTTTCAAATCTTGCCCCACCAGCTGAATGTCCGGTTACATATACGCCTCGAATTGCATCAGGATAGTCAAATGTTAGCCCTGAGTCATACCGAAACAATGTGGAAGATGCAACAAGTTGTTCATCATAGCTTTCGAAACCATATGTCATTTCTGAAAAGTTTTCTACTTTGCTTTTTCCCGCGGCATGTACACCTGACGGAATCGCAATTCCCGCAGCAAGTACTAATACGAGCGCCCATTTCAATATCTTCATTTCGATTTCGACACCATCCTATCTTATCCTCCTAGTTTAGCAAGAAGTCGACATAAATGAAAGTGTTAAAGAACAAAATCACATGGTGCCCGTACAGCTCTGACAAGGGTCAAGTGCAGGCTAGGCCATAAGCATAGTCTTGCTTTCTGCTCATATTTAGAATATAATGAGTATAACTTGAAAATGATCGGCATTGAAGGAAAAAGTAACCTCGGGTTAGCTTCCCAGAGAGTCTGTGGTGGTGAAAACAGATAACTGCACGAGGTGAAATGGGCTCCTGAGCTTGGCGGACGAATAAAAGTTCAATTATTTATTGACCTTTTTACTAGTCAGTCACGTATCTCCGCGTTAAGGAGCTTTGAGAGGCCTTAGGGCAATTTGGGTGGTACCGCGGTTGAAAAAGACATCAGTCGTCCCTTTAATTTGGGATGATAAGGAAGAATGAAACTACATTCTTCACTTAGGAAGAATGGAATTGCATTCTTCCCTGATGTCTTTTTATTATGAGGAGGAATTTAAATGAAAACAATTTTTTCAGGCGTACAACCTACAGGAACAGTTACAATCGGGAATTATATTGGGGCGTTCCGCCAATTCACAGAGTTGCAATATGAATATGATTGTTTGTTTTGCATCGTCGACCAACATGCAATCACTGTGCAACAAGATCCTAAAGAATTAAGTAAAACGATTCGTTCACTGGCGGCTCTTTATATCGCGAGCGGCATCGATCCAGAAAAAGCCATCTTATTTATTCAGTCAGAAGTCCCTGCCCATGCACAAGCGGGATGGATAATGCAATGCTTATCCTATATTGGTGAACTTGAGCGAATGACCCAGTTTAAAGATAAGTCAGACGGGCAGGAAGGAGTTTCTTCTGCACTACTCACGTATCCGCCACTCATGGCTGCCGATATCCTTCTTTATAATACAGATATTGTGCCTGTCGGCGATGATCAAACTCAGCATTTGGAACTAACACGTGATCTTGCCGAGCGTTTTAATAATCGCTATGGAGAAACATTAAAAGTACCGGAAATTCGCATTCCAAAACATGGTGCTCGCATAAAATCGCTTCAAGATCCGTTGAAGAAAATGAGTAAATCCGATCCAAATAACAGAGCGACCATTTCCTTACTCGACACGCCTAAACAAATCGAGAAAAAGATTAAAAGTGCAGTGACTGATTCAGAAGGAATCGTTCGATTCGATGAAGAAAATAAACCGGGAGTCGCCAATCTATTGACGATTGAATCTGCCCTAAGTGGTTTATCAATCGATGACGTCGTTTCAAAATATGATGGACTTAGATATGGTGATTTCAAAGCAGGCGTAGCAGAAGTCGTCGTCAATCATTTAACGCCAATCCAAGAAAAGTATTATGATTTACTTGAATCTCCAAAGCTCGACAGCATTTTAGATGACGGAGCAGAAAGAGCCAATGCGATTGCATCGGCTACTCTGAAAAAAATGGAGAACGCGATGGGCCTCGGTAGGCAACGGTAATTGTGAGCGTAATTGCTGAAATTACCAACAATGCAAAATCGGCTGTCCGAAAAATAAAATAAAAAACTTGGCTCCATTCATAACCAAGCGATCTATAATTAAAATAAAGTATGACATGCGAAATGCTGACGACAAGTAGTCCATAACTAATGAGAAATAAAAATACACGTGTAATAACGCATCGCCCTTTACGTTTTCTATCACTATATGAACAAGTAACACCACTTTAGACGAGTACAGGGACAATGATAAAAATAAGGCAACTTCCGGAATTTGCGGAGTTGCCTTTTTCGTATTAAATATGCGAAACAATTAGCGTTGCTTTGCCTTCAATCTGAAAATCACCGGCATTTGCTGGAATGATAAAATGATCACCCTTTTTAAGCGGGTATGATTCATTGCCTATCGTTAAGGCGCCCGTTCCGTCAATGACACTTGCCAATAGAAATGGGCTAAAGTTGAAATTTGCTGTTCCGTCGATATCCCATTTATACACAGTGAAATACTCTGCTTCAACAAACTTTGTAATCTTTGCGCCTAAAATAGTGCTTTGCTCTGGAGTTGTTACAGCGTCGTTATGGGGAATTGTAGAAACAGCAATCGATTTATCGATATGTAATTCACGTAATTGCCCCTCTTGATCAACTCGGTCGTAATCATACAAACGATAAGTTGTATCAGAACTTTGCTGTGTTTCTAGTACGACTGTTCCTTGACCCAACGCATGAATCGTTCCGCTTGGCACGTAGAAAAAATCACCTGGTTTAATTTTCACATTTCGCAGTAAAGAATTCCATTCACCTTTTTTAATCAGCTCAGTAAATTCTGCTTTAGTCTTGGCATTATGCCCAAAAATGATTTCCGCGTCCGCTTCACAATCGATAATATACCAGCACTCGGTCTTTCCAAGCTCGCCATTTTCATGTAAGTTGGCGTACGCATCGTCTGGATGAACTTGAACAGATAAATTCGTATTCGCATCCAAAATTTTTGTTAACAGCGGAAATACTTCTGTCTGATGACTTCCGAATAACGCCGGTTGTTCATCCCAAAGTTCAATTAACGTTTGACCTGCAAATTCACCATTCTTCACAATGGATGGCCCGTTTGGGTGTGCAGAAATTGCCCAACACTCGCCAGTCTTATCTGATGGGGTGTCGTAACCGAATTGCTCTTTCAAAGCAGAGCCTCCCCATATTCGTTCTTGAAATACCGGTTCTAAAAATAATGGTTGTTTCATAAATAATCATCCTTTCACCATTTACATCTTTATCACACTTTGAACTACTCTTCAAAAGAAATGTGCGATGGATTTTCTAATGCTGTTCCAAATTATACAGTTGTCATGTATTCATTGGTATAATAACGATACTCGTAAGTAGAACAACTGGAGATTATTTTTCAACTAAAGAGGCGAAATGAATGAATGTACGTCAATTTGAATTAATAAATATATTGTTAACTAGCCAAGAGCGCTATCTTCTAGTAGATGACTTGGCACAGAAACTAAACTGCTCAGAAAAAACAATTCGTAATGACTTGAAATATGCAGCGGATCTTTTTAACAAACATTCCAATATTCAACTCAACCGAAAACCAGGTTACGGTGTTTTTTTACTTGGGAAAAAAGAAGACCGACTCCGATTGTTAACAATATTACAGAAAAATCGTGAGAAACCAACTGATGAACGAATATTTGACATGACTTTTGAGCTTTTAACAGCTGTCAATCCCTTGACACTGCAACACTTTTCTGAACAGCACTTTACAAATAGAACAAGCATAAAAAAAGATTTAGAATTAATTGCCGGGTGGCTTCGTCCGTTTGAAATTACTTTAGAAGCAAAACAGAATGTCGGGGTGTTTCTTATTGCTGAAGAAGCAAAAAGGCGTAGCGCAATTGCCCAGCTTGTTACCACCTATAGTCACGAACAGCAATCCATTATTCGGCTATTTCCTGAGCATGAAGTAAATTTTGTAACATCCATAATTAAAAAGCGCGGGTTTGTTTTTACGGATGAAACTTTTGATAGGTTAGTCATCCATATAATCATTGCGATTAAGCGAATTAAACAAAAAAGCCCGATTTCACTACCTGGACAAGATTCAAACATTACGAATCGGGTGGAATATAAACAAGCACAGCAATTGGTGAAGGAAATCGAATCTTTTTTCACGCTCCGAATTCCTGAAAGTGAAGTAACTTACTTAGCCTGGCACTTAATAAGCGGAAAAAAACTAACAGAGGGCGAAACAAACAATCCATTTCTCGTAACATTAGTCACTGAACTAATAACCGAGATGTCGCAGTTAACAAAAACTGATTTTACAAGTGATCATACATTATTCCAAGGGCTTATGATTCACTTACAACCAGTGCTAAATCGACTTTCTTACCAACTACCTATTAAAAACCCATTACTAACGGAAATTAAAAATAAGTATCCCTATATGTTCAGCATGGTCATTTTAGCACTGAAAAAATCTGATGAATTATTCCAGGTGATATTACTTGAAGATGAAGTAGCTTACATTGTCCTTCATTTCCAAGCATCGGTGGAACGTCAAAAACAAATAACTTTACAGAGAAAACGCGCAATTATTGTTTGTCACCTTGGAATTGGCATGTCTAATTTATTAAGATCAAAAGTTGAGCGCCAACTACCTGATTTAAGAATTGTACAGTGTATCAGCAAAGCTGATTTACATAACTACTTGTCGGATGACTTGGACCTTATTATCTCTACAATTGAGTTACCAGACATGCCAATTCGGCATATTGTTATTTCACCTTTATTTAATTTAGATGACCAGGACCGTTTACAAACTTTTATTAACATGGACGGGCCGGCAAGTGTCGAACAACATGCGTATGCTACTTTGCTTCATTTTATTGATGAAAACTCTATCTTCTTACAGATTGATCTAGAACATCGGTATGAAGTCGTGGAAATGCTAGCTACCGCCTTATATAAGCGAGGTTATGTCCAAGAAGAATTCATACACACGGCTGTTTTAAGAGAAAGAACGTCAGCGACTTCAATTGGATCCTCGATTGCGATACCACATGGCAATCCATCTGGCATTCTACACTCAGGTATTGCTGTAGCTATTTTGAAACAGCCAATTGAATGGGGAGTAGATAAAGTTTCCCTTGTATTTTTACTGGCTGTTGTTGATGAAGAAACCAAAGTAACCAAAAGCCTTTTTAATGAATTATCATTTTTAAGTGAACAAGACGAACTCGTAAAAGAATTAATCCAACAAAAAAATACGTCCGCTTTTATAAAAAGTTTGACACAATAACGGTGTTTTACCGGAAGTTTCGGTAAAAGTATAGCTATTTACTTCCTTATTCGGGTATATAATATGGACAGAGTTGAACCATAGTAACTATAAGGAGGACGTTCAAATGAAAATACTAGCTGTAACTGCTTGTCCAGTCGGAATTGCCCATACGTTTATGGCAGCCGAGAACTTGGAAAAAGCCGGTAAAGAGCTTGGCATCGATATAAAAGTAGAAACACAAGGATCGACAGGCGTTGAAAATGCACTTACAGATTGCGACATTGAAGAAGCAGACGGAATTATTATTGCTGCTGATAGAACAATCGATAAAGAACGATTTGCTGGAAAAAAAGTGATCATTACAGGGGTGCAAGATGGAATTCGCCGCCCAAAAGAATTGATCAACCAATTTAAATCAGGTGAAGTGCCTGTTTACAAACCCGGTAAACGCGCAACTTCAAGTTCTCAAGAAGATCACGGTTCCAAGCAAAATCCAATCTATCGTCACTTAATGAACGGCGTTTCCTATATGATACCGTTTATAGTTGTCGGCGGTTTACTTATTGCGATTGCGTTAACTTTAGGTGGAGAGCAAACGCCTGGCGGGATTGTGATCCCTGAAGATTCGGTTTGGAAAACAGTTGAAAGCCTAGGTGGCACTGCATTCACCTTTATGATTCCAATTTTAGCCGGATTTATCGCTGTTAGTATTGCGGACAGACCAGGACTAGCGCCCGGTCTTATCGGTGGATTTATCGCTGCCAATGGGAGTTTTTACGGTAGTGAGGCTGGCGCAGGATTTATCGGCGGAATTATCGCTGGTTTCTTGGCGGGTTATGTTGCGCTCTTTATAAAAAACATTAAAGTTCCAAGGGCGCTACAACCCATAATGCCCATTATTATTATCCCGGTTTTTGCTTCACTCATAGTTGGACTAGCTTTCATTTACATTATCGGTGCACCTGTTGCGGGAATTTTTGAGGCGTTAACGACTTGGCTCGCCGGAATGCAAGGAACAAGCTCCATTTTACTTGCACTTATACTTGGTGCAATGATTTCATTTGATATGGGCGGCCCATTTAACAAGGTTGCCTTCCTCTTCGGTGCAGCTATGATTGTCGAAGGTAATTATGGCATTATGGGACCCATTGCTGTAGCGATTTGTATTCCGCCAATCGGCATGGGTGTTGCAACATTTTTAAACAAAAAGAAATACCGTGAAGCGGAACAAGAAGCAGGAAAAGCCTCGTTTACAATGGGCTTGTTCGGGATTACCGAAGGTGCTATTCCCTTTGCCGCACAAGATCCACTTCGGGTTATTCCAAGTATTATGGTTGGTTCTATGGTCGGGGCAGTTATTGCGATGATCGGACAAGTTGGTAATAAGGTTGCTCACGGCGGACCAATCGTTGCTGTTCTTGGTGCCGTTGACAATGTAGTTATGTTTTTCATCGCTGCGGCAGTCGGGGTATTCGTAACGGCATTCATGGTAAACTTTTTAAAGAAAGATGTTTCTTTCGAGCCAGCGGTTGCAGTAGCTGGCGATACACACACACAAGAGAATGTTGAAGTGACACCAGAAGCTACGACTACTGAAGGTGAGATTCGTAAATTAACAGATATTACAAATGAACATTTAATCGATGTGAACTTACAAGGAACAACGCGTGATGACATCATTGACGAATTAATAAACAAGTTAGATGCTAACGGTGTACTTGATACAAAAGAGACTTTCAGAGAAGCCATCTTTAACCGTGAAGCGCAAAGTTCGACAGGTATTGGTGCAAATATCGCAATTCCGCATGGTAAATCCAATGCCGTTAAACGTCCTGCCGTCGTTTTCGGACTTCAACAGGCCGGCGTTGATTGGAACAGTATTGATGGTACAGACGCCAAAATAATATTTATGATTGCTGTACCCGAAAAAAGTGCCGGCGATGCACATTTGAAAATCTTACAAATGCTTTCGCGGAAATTAATGGATGACACTTTTAGAAATGAGCTACTAGCAGTAACTACCACAGAAGAAGCATATAGACTGTTGGATACGATTCAATGAACATAAAAAAACGAGTTATTCGATATCGAATAACTCGTTTTTTGTATTTTATATTTTCTTGAAAATTAGTGTCGCGTTATGTCCGCCGAAACCAAGTGAGTTGCTCATCGCGTATTCGATATTAGCTTTTCGTGCTTCGTTTGGTACGACATCCAGGTCACATTCTGGATCAGCATTCACATAGTTCATTGTTGGTGGTAGAATGCCTTCTTGAAGTGCTTTGACTGTAAAGATTGCTTCAAGACCGCCAGCTGCTCCTAGAAGATGTCCTGTCATCGATTTCGTAGAGCTTATCGCAAGTTTGTAGGCATGGTCACCGAAAACGGTTTTCGCCGCCATCGTCTCAAACTGGTCGTTATAAGGTGTACTTGTACCGTGCGCATTAATATAGTCGATTTTATCTGGAGAAATCTCTCCTTCTTCTATTGCCTGCCTCATCGCACGTGCCGCACCTTCGCCTTCTGGAGCTGGAGCTGTAATATGATGCGCATCCCCAGTTGAGCCGTATCCGATAAGTTCCGCGTAAATTTTCGCTCCACGCTTGACTGCATGTTCGTATTCTTCAAGGATAACGATTCCCGCACCTTCACCGATTACGAAGCCGTCACGTTCGGCATCGAAAGGACGAGATGCTTGAGTTGGATCGGGATTTAAGGACAGTGCTTTGTTTGCACAAAATCCAGCGACAGACATCGTTGTAATTGGCGCTTCAGCACCACCTGAAATCATAACGTCTGCATCCCCACGTCGAATCACCTCGAATGCATCGCCAATCGAATTCGTTCCAGATGCACAAGCAGTTACTGTACAAGAGTTAATCCCTTTCGCGCCAAAATGAATCGAAACCTGACCAGAAGCCATATCCGGAATCATCATTGGTACAAAGAAAGGACTTACACGGCGATAGCCTCTTTCTTGGAATGTTAAAAACTGCTGTTCATGTGTCTCCATGCCGCCGATTCCTGATCCAATCCATACGCCTGTACGAAGTTTAAGTTCTTCATCAAGCTCTTCTAAACCAGCGTCTTTCATTGCCATAATCGATGCTGCAAGCGCGTAGTGAGTGAAACGGTCCATTTTCCGCGCTTCTTTACGCTCAATATAGTCTTCAATATTAAAATCTTTTACTTCTGCGGCTACTTTAACGGGGAACTGATCACTGTCTAGTCTAGTCAGCGGTCCAACACCTGATTTACCATTAATAACAGCTTCCCAAGATTCTTCAGCTGTATTCCCTACCGGTGAGATAGCGCCAATTCCCGTAATAACTACACGTCTTTTAGTCATGTTTTAAAACTCTCCTTTACGAAATATATAGCTTATTATTCAGTATAAATGCAGTTCTTAATATTAGCATTCAGAACGATTATTTACCCCAACGCATACAAATTGCGCCCCAAGTTAATCCTCCACCGAAACCAACGAAGACGATAACATCATCGTCTTTAACTTTACCCTCTTCAAGATCATCGACAAGTGAAATCGGAATTGATGCAGCAGATGTATTTCCGTATTTCTGAATCGTTTTCGACATTTTCTCAATTGGTAAGCCGAGTCGTTCACGTGAGGCTTCCATGATTCTAATATTAGCCTGATGTGGGATTAAATAATCAACATCGTCTTTACCCAAGCCAGCCTTCTCGATTACATTCAATGCAGACTGCCCCATTTGACGTACTGCAAATTTAAATACTTCACGGCCGTTCATAATCAGCTTTTCATCTTGATAAAGATGTTTACCGCCCGACCCATCTGCACCTAGTTCGAAAGATAAAATTCCGCGACCTTCACTTACTTTTCCAACAACCGCTGCGCCTGCACCGTCGCCAAATAGGACAGCTGTATTCCGATCATCCCAATCCGTTATTTTGGATAATTTCTCAACACCAACGACGAGCACGTAATCGTATGTGCTTGATTCAACAAACTGTTTCGCAGTCACCAAACCATACATAAAGCCCGCGCATGCCGCGGAAATATCCATTGCAGCTGCGTTTTTAGCGCCTAACTGTTCTTGTAGCATCGTCGAAACGGATGGAAAAGGACGATCCGGTGTAACTGTGGCGACAAGTATTAACCCGATGTCATCTGGGCTTACCCCGGAATTTTCTATCGCATTGACCGCCGCGTTGTATGCCATATGTGATGTATCCATATCATCGGCAGCAATTCTTCTTTCCTCAATACCTGTCATAGTACGAATCCATTCATCGGATGTATCCATTCGTTTTTCAAGATCCGCGTTTGTTAATATATGTGACGGAACGTATTTTCCTACTCCTAATAAACCTGCATTCATAAAAATATCCTCCGTTCTTTATCATCTAATATTAGTACCTGGTATTAATCATAAGAGATTCGAATGATTTTTACAACAGGCCGACACCAATTCGCCAAAATAAACTTTATATTAATTGAATAATTGTTTCCCAACTGTCAAGCCTATGGTATGATTGTTTGAGGAAATAGTAATGTAGAGGTGAGCTAAATTGAGATTCATTTTAACTTTTGTATGGGCATTCGCTTTAGTTACGTTGCTTAATTATGTTGTTGGAGCGATTGCAAACGTTCCATTCAATTTTGAAGCGGGTATAATTATAGCAGCAGTTGTAGGAGTTTTAGTCATTCTTGTTGGTGAATCAATGCCAGAAGGACCTATTTCGGATAATTGATTTTAAAAAAGCAGCTATGGAGAAATACGCCATAGCTGCTTTTTAGTTCTATTGTTTTTTTACAACGAGTTCACCGTCGGCCATCGTAAGTAGAAATTCTCCGTTCGGGCCAATGTCGCCTTTGATTAATTCACGCGCGACGACAGTCTCGACATGCCTTTGGATAAATCGTTTCAATGGGCGTGCGCCGAAATCCGCATCTGTCCCTTCTTCGACAATCCAATCCAAAACCGCTTCTTCGTATTTCATCGTCACTTCTTGCTCGTCAAGTCTCATTACGAGGTCTTCAATCATTTTCCCTGCAATTCGCTTAAATGCATTACCAGTTAATGAATGAAAAATAATAATGTCATCCATTCGGTTCAATAGCTCTGGCTTGAAATGATTTCTTAACTCAGCCATGACAAGATCTTCAGCGGCATGGTTTTCAGTATCCGCTAATCCATGTAACAAATAGGATGAGCCAATATTTGAAGTCATTATGATAACCGTATTTGTGAAATTGACTAGCCTTCCTTGGCTGTCTGTAATGCGGCCATCATCAAGCACTTGTAGAAGTATATTAGCCACATCTGGATGCGCTTTTTCAATTTCATCTAATAGCACAACTGAATAAGGATTGCGTCGAACAGCTTCCGTTAATTGTCCGCCTTCTTCATAACCAATATATCCAGGGGGTGCGCCGACAAGTCGAGAAACACTATGTTTCTCCATATATTCAGACATATCAATGCGAATGAAATGATCTTCCGAATCAAATAATGTCGCGGCTAACGTTTTCGCGAGCTCCGTCTTCCCTACCCCCGTTGGGCCAAGAAACAGGAATGAGCCAATGGGTTTATTGGGATCTTGAATGCCTGCACGTGCTCGCCATACAGCTTCAGTTACAAGTTGAACGGCATCGTCTTGCCCAATAACGCGCTCTTGTAGCGTTTCACGTAAACGTAGGAGCTTTTCCCTTTCACCTTCAACCAATTTAGTTACCGGAATGCCTGTCCATCTGGCAACAATTGTCGCGATTTCTTCCTCAGTTACTTCCTCACGTAAAAGTCGATTTTCTTTACCATCAAGTAATGGCGCTTCAAATGTTTTAAGTTCAGCCTCCATTGCAGGAATTTTTCCGTGGCGAAGTTCTGCGGCTTTATTCAAATCATAGCGATTTTCTGCATCTTCTAACTCTCGTCTGAATTGATCAAGCTGTTCTCGTTTTTCTTGAATTTTACTTAAAGTTTCTTTTTCCGATTCCCACTGGGCGCGCATATCAGCAGAAGAATCCTTCAGCTCTTGCAACTCTTCGCGTAAAAGTTGAAGTCTTGTTTGACTCGCTGGATCTTTCTCTTTCTGCAAGGCTTGCTCTTCAATTTCGAGTTGCATCATTCTCCGAGTAACGGCGTCAAGTTCTTGCGGCATCGAATCGATTTCTGTTCGAATCATCGCACTTGCTTCATCGATTAAATCAATGGCTTTGTCAGGTAAAAACCTTTCTGTAATATAGCGATTCGACAAAGCGGCTGCTGCTACAATGGCCCGGTCATGGATACGCACGCCGTGGTGCAATTCATACATTTCTTTTAATCCTCTTAAGATTGAGACTGTATCTTCAACAGAAGGTTCGCGAACCATGACTTGCTGAAAACGACGCTCCAATGCTGGATCTTTTTCGATATACATTCGATATTCATCTAGTGTCGTTGCGCCAATACAATAAAGTTCGCCGCGAGCCAACATAGGCTTTAACATATTGCCGGCATCCATTGCCCCGTCCGACTTCCCAGCGCCAACGATTGTATGGATTTCATCGATGAAAAGGATAATTTGTCCTTCGCTATCTTTTACTTGTTTTAAAACACTTTTTAACCGTTCCTCGAATTCACCCCGGTATTTTGCGCCTGCGATAAGTGCACTCATATCAAGTTCGAAAATTTCGCGTCCCTTTAATCCCTCTGGAACATCACCTTTTACAATTCGTTGGGCGAGTCCTTCAACGATTGCCGTCTTCCCTACCCCTGGTTCTCCAATCAAGACCGGATTGTTTTTTGTTTTCCGTGATAAAATACGAATTGTATTACGAATTTCTTCATCGCGCCCAATGACAGGATCCATCTTTCCATTTTTCACTTCTTCTACAAGGTTGCGACCAAATTGTTCAAGTGGTGTCCGTTCGTCTTCTTGCTGTCCTTGCATTCTCATACATAATCACCTTTCCTCTCGTCTGACTTTGACTATCTTTGACTAACTAAATTATATAATGATTTAACCTCTAGGTAAAGCAGATTGATTTAAATAAAAGCGAGCGCAAACCACGGCGTAGCGTGTATTATTTAGTTTCCTAAACATAAAAAAAGACTGTACAACTTAATAATAAGTCATACAGTCTGTTATTTATAAAAAGCTTATCGTACGCCTAATGCCATTTTTGCATAACGCGACATATTGTCTTTTGACCAAGGTGGATTCCAAACAATATTAACGTCTACATCTTTTACTTCTGGAAGCTCCATAAGTTCTTGTTTAATATTTCCAACAATTTGAGGTCCCATTGGACATCCCATTGATGTAAGTGTCATCGTAACTTTTGCAGTACCATCTTCATCTAATTCAACATCATAAACAAGCCCTAGATTTACTATATCTATCCCAAGCTCAGGGTCAATAACGTTTTCAATTGCGCCCATCATACTGTCTTTCATTTCTTGACTCATTGTTTTACCCCTTCCAATTCAGATGATACCTTCATCATAACAGCCAACTGTCATTCATTCAAATGACTTGCAAGCCAATTTACAGAAGCAAGCATGCCTGACCTGGTCACCGCATGGGATGCATATTTATCAGTCACAAAACTTAGTCGGTCAGGAACAGCGGCATAGTCAGCTTTTACAGCTTGATAAAACTTATATGTCGGTTTATAAGGAACAACTGGATCATTTTTTCCGTGCCAGAAGAATAGCGGTCTTTGATTCAATACAGACTGATTTTTTGTAATATCAAATACAGCTAAATCAGTGAACAATTTCTCTCGTTCATTTTTGGTCACAGGCAATTTAAATCCTTCTGATTCAAATTGTTTGATTTGAGCTTTTGCTAATTCTACAAATCCAGCCGCACCCATCATGACAGCAGCCGCATCTATCCATTCGTACATTTTCAACGCACCTAAAGTTGTAATTCCACCCATCGATGTTCCGGCAACGCCAATTTTCGCGGAAGATAATAAATTACGGCTTGTTAACTCATTACGAACTATCCCTAGTTCCTCTATGGAGGTGATGACAATTTCCCAAAATCGAAGTGATAATTCCGCTTCATCCAAATTTTCTTCACGAACGCCGTGTAAATGAGCGTCAGGCAAAAGTACACGCATCCCCTTTTTTGCAAGATTATAGGCGTAGTGAAGATTATGTTCTTTCGCACTTGTAAATCCATGGAAAAAGACAACGACTGGGACTTCTTTTTGTTCATTTTCATTTTCTACTATATGTAATAAGGGGATTGTTCCCCAAGTTTCTTCATTCATAATCATACAAACACAACCTTTTTCTTTTAGTTTCAGCGTACCAAAGTTTTTCTAGAAAAACAAAAAGGTTGTTTTAGCTGCTTGCTTCTTTGACTTGCATAATGACTTAACGGTAAACTTACTTATAAAGGGGGGGTCTATTTTGAAGCCACATTTAATCGTTCTTGATCTCGATGGGACTCTATTGACAGATGATAAAATAATAACAAAAAAGACAGCTGAAACTTTGCAAAAAGCTAAAAATGAAGGTCATCATGTAATGATTGCAACAGGCAGACCGTTTCGTGCGACTGAGTTTTATTATCGCCAGCTTGGACTAACTACGCCTATTGTCAATTTTAATGGTGCTTTTGTGCATCATCCCGACAACCGTGCTTGGAAAACAATTCATGAAACACTTTCCCTTTCCGTTGTGAAAGAAGTCTTGGAAGCGATGCAAAAGTTTCCTTGGAACAATATGGTTGCCGAAGTAAAGGATGATGTTTATCTGCATTATCATGATGAAAAAGTTTTGGACAACTTCAAGATGGGAACTCCAAAAGTAACAACTGGGGAGATCCAAAACTATTTAAAAGAAGATCCGACGTCCTTGCTTATTCAAGCCAATGAAAATAATGTTGATACGATTGTTCAACATCTCGACCATATTCATGCTGAAGTTGTGGGTAATCGTATATGGGACTCGCCTTTCGGTCATGTAATCGAAGTTTTTCGCAGTGGTCTCAGTAAAGCAGCAGGATTATCACATGTCGCGAAGTGGATGGATATTCCGAAAGAACGCATCATTGCTTTCGGTGATGAAAATAATGATTTAGAAATGATTGAATTTGCAGGGGTTGGTGTCGCAATGTCAAACGGGATTGACGAGTTAAAATCGATTGCTGATGAAGTGACATCAAAATCGAATAATGAAGATGGGATTTCACAAGTACTAGATGAACGGTTACAATTAAAGTAAGAATATTTAACCAAATAGAGATAAGGGGGATTAGTAAATGAGAATATATGCAGATAGTGCATCAGATTTACCCAAAGCATTTTTCGATAAAAATGATGTTACGTTAATTCCATTACATGTTTTAATTGATGGGAAAGAGTATGAAGATATCGTTGAAATAGATTCCCGTGAAGTATACAAAACGATTCGAAACGGCGGACAACCCAAAACATCACAAGTTTCCCCTGAAGAATTGTTGGAAAGATGGACCGAGCTTTCGAATTCTGGCGAAGAAGGTATATATATTGCGTTTTCATCTGAATTATCGGGTACTTACAATACCGCGGTAATGATGCGTGACCAGGTCAAAGAGGAAAACAAAGATTTGAATTTGCTCATTCTGGATTCAAAATGCGCATCTCTTGGATATGGACTTCTTATAAAAGAAGCCGTTAGACTTCGTAATGCAGGTGAAACGCTGGAAGAAATTGAAGAAAAGATTCAATTTATGGCCGACCATATGGAACATCTATTTACCGTTGAGGATCTCGATTATATGGCACGTGGGGGTAGAGTTTCAAAGGCTAGCGCATTTATCGGTGGATTATTAAATATTAAACCCTTATTGCATGTAGAAGGTGGAAAGTTAGTTCCCATTGAAAAACATCGCGGGCGTAAAAGAGTATTGCGTCGCATCGTTGAGTTAATGGAAGAACGCGGGGACAATTTAACCAAACAAACCATTGCAATCAGTCATGGCGATGATGAAACAATTGCGCTCGAATTGAAAGCGTTAGTGGAAGAAAAGTTTCAACCAAGAAATATTGAAATTCACATGATTGGATCAGTTATAGGAGCACATGCCGGACCTGGCACGGTGTCAATCTTTTTCCTGAATAAACTTGAATAATACTAAGTCATAAAGGGTGATATTGTGAAAGTAGTTATAATTGGTGCTGTCGCTGGAGGATCTACCGTTGCATCGCAAATTAGGCGCGTGCTTCCCAATGCTGATATCACACTAATAGGTCATGAAAAGAAAATCGGTTACGGTACCTGCGGATTACCGTATGTTATCGGAGGCTTAATAGAAGATAAGACAAAAGTGGGTGGGCCTTCTCCTGATAAGTTTGGTGAGAAACGTAATATTTCAATACTCACTCGCCATGATGCGACGTCTATTAACCGTGAAACGAAAACAGTGCAAGTCCAAAACCTTGAAACAGATGAAGTTTTCACGCTTGAATACGATAAACTTATCTTGTCGACAGGTGGAAAGTCACGTATACCAGATATTAAAGGTATAGGAAAGTTACCTTTAATCACTTTAAAAAGTTATACCGATATGGAATATATCCAAGAGTTTATTGAACGAGAACAGCCAAAATCATGCGCCATTATCGGCGGTGGATTTATAGGCGTCGAACTTGCCGAGAACTTTAGGCATTTGGGAATAAAAACTGCGCTAATTGAACGAAATGATCGAGTCATGAAAGCGATGGATAGAGAAATATCGGATATCTTATACAAGGAAATGGCAGATAACGGCGTCGAATTTTATTTTAACGATGAGATTGAGCGCGTGGAAGACAAGAAATTGATTATGAAAAACGGGATGAATTTTGATGTTGATTTTGTCGCTGCGAGCATTGGTATCATTCCGAATACAAGTCTAGCTGAAGAAATTGGTCTGACAATCGGCGAAACTAAAGGTATTGTCGTAAATGACTATATGCAATCAAGTGACCCCGATATTTATGCGATTGGCGATGTCGCGGAAACTTCTGATTGGCATACAGGTAAACCTAAAATGGTCCAACTTGCTTGGCATGCACATCGTCAAGCTTATATTGTGGCAAGTCATCTAAATGGAAAACCTGTGAAAATCAATGGATTTCTGGGCTCAACAATAACTAAATTATTTTCATTGACAGCAGGCATGACGGGTCACTCGGAACAAAGCTTGCTGAACGAGGGAATTGAATTTGAAACGGTTACCTATGAAGGGCGGACCAATGCAGGCTACTACCCCAATCACGGCACAATCTATATACGCGTCCATTATGACCGTCATTCACGTTTGATCTTAGGTGGTCAAGCCGTTGGCAACAAAGGCGTCGACAAGCGCATAGATGTACTTGCAACTGCAATGATGGGCAATATGACTGTGGATGATTTATCCGCACTAGAGCTTAGCTATTCTCCGCCCTACTCCTCACCGAAAGATCCGGTGAACATGCTCGGATATAAAGCGAAGTAAAAAAATCCCAAGACTGATATGCTGTCTTGGGATTTTACTTATTTTTTCTCTTCTACCCTGTTTTTCTTCCCTCTTCTCCACACTGCTAATAGGAATCCTAAGAACAATGTGTAAATCAGAATAGAGGCGATTAAATACGGGATGTTAAACCCTTTGTCTTCATCTACGATATATACTTCAGCCAATTCTCGTTCGAGAACAACTCTATATTTACCGTCTTTTCCTTGTTTAATCATATCGCCACCGACAACGCCGCGCAATCTTTTATTTTCACCTATAACGTCCTCATCGATTACTAAATTATCGGTTTTCGATGTATTATTCAATGCAACAATCCACGTCTCTTCATCAGAAGAACGTTTGAAAACTGTGAAGCCATCTTTGTTATGCAGTAACTCGAAGTCGCCATTACGAAGTGTGTCTGACTTGTTTCGTAATGTGTTTAAATCACCAATATACTCTTGTAATTCCATATCCGTCTTAAAGTTAGAAATTGGATGGCTTTCAGGCGCTTCTTGTCCGTTTACTGCTATCTCAGATCCATAAGGCATCATAGGAACACCCGGCAATGTGAATAATGCAGTCGCTGCAATCTTCCATCTTGTCGGTGGAAACATTCTTAATGTAAACATTTCATATGTAAAACGCGGTCCTGTTAATTCATCGAATTGGATAATGTCCGTTTCGTTTTTATCTTCAAATAACTGAAGTGGTGATGAATCAGGATCGACTTGTACGTATGACTGTTGGAGTGCTTCCATTTTTTCGATATTAGGCACTGTATCGAAATTTGCATTCGATTCTTCTGTTGATATTACATATATATTCTCATCAGCTTGTTTAATTGCTGCGATGACTTCATTTAAAAAGTCTTCTTCGAAATCGCCAATTTTTGTTAAACGAATTCCAGCTAACTCATACTTATCCACGAATGAAACAACAGCATCAAGAATCATTTCTTTTGTAGTTGGATTTGAGGTATCCCAGTCAATAGTTCCATCTTCAGCAGGAATAGACGGGACAAGATCATTTTTTACCCAAGTATGATTTTCACTGACCCCGCTCATTGGAAAATCTGCGACAACACCGATGTTTTCCTTTTCCAAGGATGCAATCATGTCAGCAAACTCTTCTTCAGTTCCGAAATGCGGTTCTAACGTTTCGTAATCAAGGGCTTGACTCCCGTCATAAGTAGCTGTGCTAAATACTGGCCCCACTGAAATCAAGGTAAATCCCATATCGACGAGATACTCCATTTTTAAGGTAATCCCTGCGAAGTCTCCACCGCTAAATGCGTTCAAATCTCGAGGATTAACGCCTTCATTATTGTCGTAATTCCCGTCATTAAATCGGTCCACAAGTAAATCGTATATACTTTCATCTTGTAGTGTTCCAACATTTTTTGCGAATGCCCCTGTTGGATAAATTATAGATAAAATCAAAGTCATTGATAATAGTAGCCCAAACCATTTATTACTTTTCACAAATAAAGCCTCCTAATTAACGAACTATCACACTTCATTTTAACAAATGAAATGAAGAGTGGCTATTCTTTAATCAATAAATCCAATGTTGATTGCAGAAATGGGGCGGATATGTGAAATAAACGAAAACTGAATAGGTCAACTAAGAGTTTCTCATTATATTCCGCTTCGCCGCTGGTGGATGCCTCCCGCGATAAGCCTGACAAGAAAAACACTGTCAGTCTTATCGCTCCGGCTCCCACTGGCAAGGCGCCTATGCTGGTTTTGCTTGGTAGATAGTTGATGTTTCTATTTATTTAAGGAAATGAAGTGAAAGCCGTCAAGAATAGGCGGATATTTGCTTACTGTAGTTGTCTCTAGTTTGCTTGCACTTAAAAGTTTTTGCTTGCAAGTCGAGACCTTCCACCTGTATAAAAATCTGATGTTCAAGCAACTCTGCAGATAAGATCAGATAAAATAACGCAACATAAATCACCTTGTATATTGAATTAGTGGATTGGATTGGAGTGCAGGGCGGCGACTCCAGCGGAATCAGCGAGACAGCCGAGACCCTGCAGGAAGAGCCGTTACGAAGAACGGCTTTTGCGACCTAAAAGCGTAGCGTTTGAGAGCACGGTTTTAGCGACGAAGCGGCTCGGCGCTCGCCCGCAGGAAAGCGTCCGCCCGCAACGGAAATCAACAAACAAAATAATAACTATTTCTTGAATAGTGGAATACACAAGTCTTCTCCAACACTATTTCCTTTTTTGACACAAATAAAAAGCATAGCAGGAATATAAAACTTCCTACCATGCTTTTGCTTTTTAATTATTAAATTGTCCAGCATTCTTTCTAAATTAAGCGAACCAGGTAATTCCCATCGGCAGTTTAAATCCGAGGAACATAGTTGCGAATAAAAAGATGAAAAAGAAAATCCATAATGTCGTAACGTTTTTCTCTTTGCTCGAACGAACTAGCACCATTTCCATTAGACCGATGGTAACTAATCCTAGTAAGAATTTAACTCCGTATAGAGCCGGATCCAAACTAGAAGAATTCATGAACAACATGAAACCTGACACTAAAATTAGCACATAAAATAGTCTACTGCTCATATGAACAATTTTTCGTCCCTTTGAGCCATTCGCCATTACAGCAGCTATAAGGAATAAAATAATTCCAACAACCCAAGTAAAAATATGAAAATGTATCATCAACTTCACCTCATAAAAAATATCTTACTATATTATCCTATCATATATTCGTATAAGGCTTAAGCAAACACGCTTATACAAATCGATTTGAAAGTGTGCCAATCCCCTCAATCGAAATATTAACCGTATCCCCTTCTTTCAAATACACAGGCGGATTCAAGCCTTTCCCGACACCTGCTGGGGTACCCGTCAAGATGACATCACCAGGCTCCAATGTTACAAATCGAGAAACTTCAGCAATAATTTCATCGACCTTAAACATCATGGCGTCTGTATTGCTATTTTGCCGAATTTCATCATTTACTTTCGTAACAATTGATAAGTTATTCGGGTTTGGCAGTTCATCTTTGGTGACCAAATAGGGCCCCATTGGACAGCTCGCATTTAAACTTTTTCCAAGAAAAAACTGTCCGTGCGCTTTTTGAATATCGCGTGCGGTAATATCGTTCGCAATTGTATAACCGAAAATATAATCATACGCCAATTGTTTAGGTATGTTATGGCCTTTTTTACTGATGACAACCGCTAGTTCCCCTTCATAGTCAAGGTTCTCCGTCACTTCGGAATGGATAGGTAATTGTTGTTCATCCGCGGTAATTGTTGTTGGTGATTTCGTGAAGATCATCAACTTTTCTGGCGCGGCTTCGTCACCCATTTCGGTTGCGTGATCAAAATAGTTTTTCCCGACGCAAATGACATTCTTCGGTGTTCTAGGGATTGGCGCAAGCCATTCAATAGATGAGAATGAATATTTATACTCGCCCGCATCCCCCTCTTTTTCTGCGCGGGTAACAAGTTTACGGATTAATTCAACAAAATCTAACCCCAATGAAACACCTTCGATGATTGTTTTAGGGAAACGAGTTTCTCCGTAATGGGTTGCTAATCCGAATGCGTCCCATACCGCTTCTTCTCTTTTTACTTTCGGACCGTACAATATCTGACCTTCCAATTGAAATGATAGCAATTTCATCTTTTTAACCCATCCTCCCATAAAATAATTCCCTTGTTATGACACTATTTCGACAAGCGTATTGCTTATTCCTCTTTTTTCAGCAAATTTCTTCCGTAAACCCCTTTTCTCCATAACCACTCAAGCGGACCCATACGAAATTTCGAAAGCCATAGTTCCGCGAATAGCACTTGAACCACAAAGACGCCAAGTGCTATCCACGTTCCCGCTAATAGGTCAACCTTGCCGTACAATCCAAAACCATACGAATAAAAAATTAGCGTCGCGACAACCGATTGTGTGATATAGATTGTTAAAGACATTCGGCCAGCTTTTCCAATAGGTCTAAATACGGCACGGAACAATGGAACGGTACAAAATAATAAGAGCAGGCTGACATAACCTGCAGCTAGAATGACGTTGCCAAACGTATCTTGTAGTTGAATTACATCAAATGTAGGTTTTTTCACATACGGGAGGAATTTAATCCAGATTCCCGCAGTCAAAGAAAATACCGTAAAAATTGCCAATTGAATTTTAAATTCTCTCGCGCGTTCGATAATTTTCCATTTAGATAATGCTGCCCCGAACATAATAATTGGCAATACAATGAATAACCCCATAAATGTACCACCAAGTCCTATGACTAGCCATTCGAAAAACCTGAAAGTGAAAATTTCACCGAAAGTACTTTCTGTAAATACTTTAATTGAACGTTCGATCTGTTTCGTATCAATGTAATCACTCATCAATAGATTGGAATTCGCTTTCAATAACAAACTCGTCACGATATACATGAAAGCAGCCGGAATAATGTATAGACCTCCTGCAAATAAGGCAAGCCATTTTGCAGGAATTCGAACAAATAGTAATAACAAAAAGCCCATGATCGCATACGTGAACAATACATCGCCAGACCAGATAAAGAGGCCATGCAATAAGCCAATGCCAAGCAATATCCCCAATCGCCTCGCCATAATAGGGACGAATGGTTTATTTCGCTTAATAGATTTTTCATATTGCATGTTAATCCCGTAACCGAATAACAAAGCGAATATCGGATAAAAACTGCCTTGCACCAAGATATCGATCCACTTGAAAGTTACCGCATCGCCATTTGTAAACCACGTGTATGGATCCACATGTAAATAAGGCGTATGAAAAAACAACATATTCGCGATAAAAATCCCTAAAAGTGCAAATCCTCGTGTGATATCAAGTGTTTCAATTCGATGTTCTTTAGTCGTTGGTGACAATTTCACAAAGCTTCGTCTCCCTGAATACGCACAGTACTTTCCCCGTCAAAAAGATAAAGCGCCATTTCTTTAATTTCAACATTGATAATAGATTCGATTGCACGTTTGTATAAATTCAACTGAACGCCGTAACGTTCTTGCATTTCTCTTCCAATTTCGCCGGCTGAAGCGAATCTTCCCTGAACCCGGTCAGTCTTATAATCAAGTAAAACCCAACCATCTTCATCTTGAAATAAACAATCCGCGATTCCTTGGATAATTTGATAATCGCCGTCATCGCCATCATGTGCATAGGTAAACGGCAATTCACGCAATACTTGTGGTGACTGTTTTACTCTGTTTGCCATATCTGACTTAAAAAACTGTGTGACTTGATGGATATCTACAGCGTTTGCTTCTTCTCTAGTTAATAATTGACGCGTTTGTAGCGTCGAGATTAATTTCTTAATGGTATCCGAATTTTGTTCGATTTGAAAATCTATATGCTGCATGATAGTATGCATCGCCGTACCGATTTCCGCAGGCGTTAGCGTCCGAGTTTGCATGAAGTTAGGTCGTGCATGGAGATATGCCGTACTGACTTCATCCCCTTTTTCCATAAAGGGATCCTCATCTTCTTGTTGCGCGAGAATCGAGAGTCTTTTCAATTCGCTAACTGTTTGCTTCGAACGTTTTGTAACTGAATTGCTGTATTCATAAGACCAATCAAAACGCCGTTTCACTTCTTCATAAAGCTTTTCATCAACCTCTTCTGATTTCCCATCTCCACCGTCAGGAATAAAATCGTCGTCAGCGATGACACTTTCTTGCTGCAAATGAAGATTCATTACCGATGAAAAAGGAAGCGCATCTATCTTCCACTTCGATGAATCGACAACGAATTGCCCACCCGGGAGCACATCAAACTTACCGAAGTCTGGGTGTCTAGCGACTGCAGGTCCAACCCAATCAAGATAACTATTTGCCCTGGACCGTGTGTACTCAGGCAGCATCAATGATGGATCCACCAATTGAGCATCTTGCCACTTGCCGATTTCTCGCTCAATATCTTTAACAGATGCAATCAGCTCGAGATATTCTTTCGCTCTCGTCATCGCAACATATAATATCCGCATTTCTTCGGCGCGCATTTCGAGTTCTTTTTTCTCTTTCATCGCCAAGAATGGCAGAGATGTGTAGGTAATTCGATTATCAGGATCAATTGCTTTTACTGCTAAACCAAAATGTTGGTCGAATAAATAAGCTTCGTTGAAATCCATCTTATTGAACTGCCGAGCAATACCTGATATGAAAACGTATGGAAATTCAAGGCCTTTGGATGAATGTATCGTCATTAATCGAACCACATCTTCTGTTTCAGAAAGTGACCGTGCTTCCCCAACATCATCGCCCCGTTTTCTCATCCGCTCGATAAATCGAAGAAAGCGGAATAATCCACGGAAAGACGTTTTTTCATAATCAATCGCACGATCATGAAGTGCGCGAAGATTTGCCTGCCGCTGTTGGCCATTAGGCATGGCACCAACCATTTCATAATAATGCGTATCCGTATAAACTTGCCAAATCAGTTCTGATAATGATCCACGTCGCGCCAAGTTTCTCCACTCATTAAATTGTCCGAAAAATCGTTGCAATTTCTCTTGTGTCTTTAGTTCAATACCAGTACCGCCAGTTGCCATAAAAGACTTTAACGCTTCAAAAAATGGTGCACTCTTATCGGCTAATCGTACTTTAGCAAGTTCATTTTCAGTCATACCGATAAACGGCGACCGAAGTACAGACGCCAATGGAATATCCTGGTATGGATTATCGATGACACGCAATGTATTTAACATGATCATCACTTCGAGCGCTTCAAAATAACCACGTGATAAGTTTGCATGGATTGGAATTCCCGCAAGCTTAAACTCTTCAACGAATTCAGCTGACCAAGTCATCGACCGCATTAATATAACGATATCCCTATACTCAAGCGGACGTTTTTCATCCGAAAATGCATCTGTAACTTCTGCACCCGACGCCATTAATTCTTTAATACGTTTACTGATAAATCGTGCTTCTGCTTGAGAGCTTTTAATGCTCTGTTCGCCTTCGTCAACTTCTACTGTATTTTCTTCATCATCTTCGTAAAGGACGGTCAATTCTGCGGGTACTTCTTTAACTGGGTACTGTGCGCCATATTTAAGTGCAGCCGCCTCATCGTAATCGATATCACCGACACGGGCCCCCATCACTTGGGAAAAGATGAAATTCGTGGAATCCAATACTTCTTTTCGACTTCTGAAATTCGCATTCAAATCGATTTTCAAGCCAGACTCCTCGCCGGTTGTGGTAAAATTTTTATACTTACCAAGAAATAGATTGGGTTCAGCAAGTCGAAATCCATAAATAGACTGTTTGACATCTCCTACCATAAATAGATTTCCATCTTTTTCACCGCCGTTTTTCACCAAATTTACGATGGTTTCTTGCAGTAAATTGGTATCTTGATATTCATCTACAAGCACTTCGGAGAATCTTTTTCGGTACTCAATCGCAATATCCGACGGTAGTAGATTCCCATCAATTTCAACGGACAAAATCCGTAAGGCATAATGTTCTAAATCCGAAAAATCCACAATTCCCCGGTCAATTTTCACGGTTTCATAGCGTCTTCCGAAGTCAATCACCAAGTCAATTAACGTATGCATGGCCGGCGCCATTAATCTAATTTCATCCAAGAGTCGAGCCGGCGTTCGAATAAAATACTTTTCTTTAAGATCATTGACAATCTTTTTAACGACATCTCGAATCTTTTTCGCACGATCAGCAAGCCCCTCATCGCAGGAATCCTTTTTTATCGCGCCTGCCCTAACCCATTTTAGCGTCCCGAAAAATTCGTATGTTTCTTCCCAAGTTCCAACAGTAATGCGTCTGATGGCTTCATCTATCCACATCAAATCGGTTTCGGCAGTCCCAGCAAGTGCCGCCGGTCCATCTGGCATCAAAGCGATTCGTCGTAAATCGCCCGTCAGCGCAGCCGCCTCTTCAAGGGTATGGCGAATCGAGGTTTTTAAGGGCTCAATGAATTCAAGTTCATCGACAGAGTCAATTTCCCTAATATCATATTGTGTCGGGATGAGGCGCAACCACTTTTCTGGAGACGGATGAACCCTAGAATAATCGTATAATCGACTAATAAGTGTCTCGATCATTTGATCGTCTCTATCGGAAGTAAAACTATCCGCCAGTCGATAAATCGATTCTGGGTTTTCTGAACTGTACGCAGTTTCGAGGATTTCACCAATCGTATCATCACGAAGAAGCGCAACTTCTGTGCTGTCCGCGATTCTAAAACCCGGATCGATATCGAGCAAATAAGCATATTGCCGAACGACGTTTTGACAAAATGAGTGAAGCGTAGAAATCTGAGCTTTATTCAATAAATTTAATTGCCTGCGCAAATGAACAGATTCTGGTTTTGCTGTAATGGCTTCTTCAAGCGCTTCAGCCATTCGATGGCGCATTTCAGCAGCTGCTGCATTTGTGAATGTAACGACAAGTAATTGATCGACATCGATTGGATTTTTATCATCGACAACTTTTTCAATCATCCTCGATATGAGTACTTTGGTTTTTCCTGAACCCGCAGCGGCAGAAACGAGAACATCTCTGCCGGAAGCCCAAATTGCCTTCCATTGTTCATCTGTAAAAGTCAATCCTTCAGGTTTCACGGGTATGTTCAGCATCTCCTACCACCTCCTCACGCATTTTTTCAAGTGATGCATCTGCATCCAACATTTCATAATTTCGATATTGTTGTGCCGGGTCGGTTTGGTCGAATTGACAAACAGATCGGTACGAACAAAATTGGCAAGGCATTTTATCCTTCAACTTATACGGATAAACCCTAGTATCTCCTGCAAGCATTGCATTTCCGGCCATTTGGTGTCGTGTTCTTACGTACGAGCGCATCATTTGTAAATCATCCGGTGCCAACACTCTCGACCGTTTTGTAAATGAGCCATCTTTTCTGAATGCCGCTGGAATAATTTTTGACGAACTTCCGATTTCAACGTCCATCGCTTCTGCTACTTCCGGATGTTCTAGTAAAAATCCGCGCATTTTATATGACTTTGCAATTTCATCCTCTAATAACTGGGAAGAAAGCTCTTCGACTGGGCGAATCATTGGATTATGGACATGCACATACAGCAAACCTGCCGGATCCGCATGAAAACCAAGCAATTCGTCAACATGCTCAAGCGCTACATCAAGGTACGTCATCATTTGTAACGACAACCCATAATACACTTCAGCTAAGTCCAGTTCCCTAGCCGAAGACTTATAATCAATCACGCGGATGTAGTTTTTACCTTTAACTTCAGAAGCATCGATTCGGTCGATTCGTCCGCGTAGTTGCAACGGTTTCCCCATTCGAAGTGGGATTTCCAATGAAGGTAACTTCTCGCCCGGTCCAAATCCAGCCTCAATTGCAATCGGCTTGAAGTTTGTCGATTTAGCTTGTGTACTTAGCGAATAAATTGTCCGCTGAATAACTTGCACTAATTTCCGCTTAATGTATACATAACGATTCGTTGATGACAATATCTTGTTGAAAAAATACGGCGTAATATCATCGACTGCATCAGATGCTAATCGCCAACATTCTTCTTTCGACAATTCAGCCCAAGACTTTCCTAGGCGCATTGTTTCATCCGAAATCCACTTGAGCGCCGCGTGGAATAAATCACCAATAGCCGGTGCTTCAAGCGTATACTCCGATCGGTCTTGCAAGCCAAGTCCAAAAGAAGCGTAATGTTGAAACGGACAACTATAATAGGATTCAATTCGCGAAACACTAGATACGAAAGATTCACCGTATAATCCTTTCGTCAAATCAATCGTTAATCTATCAGTCTTATTGCCAACTTCCAACGGGCGACGAATACGACCAAGGACGGAAGACCAATAGACATCTCTTTCATAATATGCCAGCACCGCTACCCATTCAGGCGTAATTTCCTTCGTATGCGCCGACTGTTTAAGTTTCATCGCTGCAAACGGCAATGCTGCCCTTGGGTGACTGATATACGCAAATCTGTCTTCTTCTCCGTCCAATTCTGTTGGATCAATGACCGCGGATTCTGTTTTAATTCCCGAGAAAAGTTGCGAGATTCGCGCAATATATAAAGATGGGAGAAGCGCTTTCCCTTCCTCATCTGCGATTGGGTAAGAAATGTATAGCTTTTCCCGCGGCGCAGTGAATGCGCGGTACGCGATAAATGTCTCGTCCATTAACTTCATTTTCGATGTCGGTGCAAGTTCAAAACCAACTTGAGAAAACCATTCCCTGTCGACATCTGATAAAATTCCTTCATTATCGATTCTTTTTGGAAGCACACCGTCGTTGACACCCAAGATAAAGACCGCATCGATATTCATTAAACTCGAAACTTCAATCGATGATACAGTCACTTGATCCAACGACGGAGGGATTCGAGTAAATTCCAATGAGTCGAACCCTTCATCTAAAATGCGGGCCGCATCACTCGGTTTCAACTCTTTATCGCCAAACATCAACACAAACTGGTCCAGAACATCTATCCATCCGTTCCACGCTTGTTCATGTTCAGTTGCGCCGAGAAGTCTTCCCGCGCGCTCTTCTTCCGCTCGCAAATCAATGACTTTATCATAAGCACGCAGTTGCTCGATGAATAAAAATAACGCTTCTGCTACTTCTTTACCGGTCTTCGACTTTTTCACTTGCTTTTCAAATTTTTGAAGTGGTTCTCTGATTAAATCACGAACACGATGCAAGTCTACTTGCATTGCGAGTTCCTCATCGGTTTGCACGTCGGAATGTAATTCAAGGCCGCGATAACGCTTTACGATCCAGCGTGAATCATCAAACCAACGAGACCCGTAGATCCCGCGTGCAAGAACATAATTCTCAAGGCGGTCTGCTCGTTCACGCCATAGATTCAAATCTTCTCCATGCGGAAAAAACAAATCTGTCTTCGCTGCGCGAAATATCGATTCATAGGACCAACCCGAAGTAACGGCTTCCAATACGGAACGCGATAATTCAATGAGCGGATGGTGCAACATTGGCTTTTTTCGGCTGATGAAGACCGGAATCTCATAATGCGGAAAAATTGTCTCGATCAATTCATCATACTTTTCTGGTTGGCGGTACAATATCGCAATATCCTTATATCTTTTACCCGACAACATCAACTCACGAATCTTTCTCGCTACAGCATGAATCTCAGCGCGTCGATCGGCTGCTTCTATAAACGCGACGTGCCCATTCGACGGTTTTGAACTAGTCGGATACTGATCGAACGCTTCTTCCAGATGTATTAAATCTTCATTATTAAAACGCCTAATGTCCCCCATATGAATGTCTTCTTCAACATCAATAGACTCCAAGTAGGCGATTCCGCGTAAACGCAAAGAAGTCCGCACTGGATTGAAAAACAATTCATGATCCGCTGATCCCGTTAAATCCGATTCCATAGGCAATGCTACTGTCACGCGATTTCCATATCTTAATAGTTCTGTAATTATTTCGTATTCTCTTGTAGTAAAGCTTTCGAAACCATCAATGTAAATATTGGCTCCTTTTACTATATCCGCATGATGAATTTGCATCGCAAGAAGAGCCAAGTGGCCTTCGCTATCGACATATGTCGTACCAAGCTTTTCTTCAATCTTTGTAAGCAACAATAATAAGTCACTTGCTTTATCGATTAATGTCCGCGGTGCATTTGCAGCGCGTAATTGGTCATGAAGTTCATTCATCTTCGTAAAATCGACAGCATAACGACCAAACTCCTGCAATAAATCACCTATTTGCTCTGTAAATCCACGTTTATTCGCTGCTTGACGGAAGAGCTTGAATTCATCATGATGCTCTTCTAAAACACTTCGAACGAGCATGCGGTAACCAAAACCATTGACCTCTTTACGCGTAATCCCGCCAACTTCTTGAAGAATTCGCCAAGCCAAACGTTTAAACGTTACAACTTGAGCACGAATGATTCCATTCAATCCGTAATTCACGGATAAGCTATGTTCGACTGAAAAAGACATTTGGTCTGGAACGATGATAAATATAGGCGCGCCTAAAGGATCCCTTTTAAGTTCTTCAGCAATTTCTCTTTGGATATATGTTGTTTTTCCGGATCCCGATCTCCCAGTAATAAAACGTAATGACACAGATTTCCCCTCCTTTAAACGTAAAAAAACCTGCAATCCTTTCTCTCCATTGTACAGGAAAGGGGATGCAGGTACTATATTAGTAGGTTTCCTTTTTTTTATGGATTTCTTTCACGTGATATTCTTCTGCCTCTACTTTTTTAGTTAAACGATGCTCCAGTCTTTTTCCAATCAGCCAAAGCAAAACAACGACAACTGCTACAATCGCAGTTCGAATCGGTTGTGTAAGCAAAGCTTTTAAATCATATCCTATAAAACTTACAGTACAAATCATGACAATTTTTCCAGCCATAAGCGTAAATAAGTAATGCGTTTTCCTTATACCCGATAAACCAGCCACCAAGTTCACTAAGGCAGATGGTGTGAAAGGAAAGCAGATGAATATGAATAACGGGCCAAATCCATTGCGGTCTACCCATTTAATAAGTTTTTGTACTCGTGTGCTTTTTGTTAAAAAACGAAACACGCGGTTTTCACCATATTTTCGAATTAATAAAAATACCGCATATGAACCAGCTGTCGTGCCCGCCCATGATAGAAGAATCCCATACCCTAACCCAAAAGCACTGGCATTTGCAAAAACAAATACAAATAAAGGTAAGAAAGGAAGAAACGATTCGATAAACGGTAGCAGTATTCCAATCAATGGTCCAAAAGCTCTATAGTGTTGAGACAATTCTATAACTTTATCGACATCAAACCATTCATTCACCCAAATCACCCTCGCAGCATCTAGAGATTTATTTCTAAGTATACCCAATATATCAATTTTATCACCTATTTTATCAATTTCACACGAAAGTATAGTATAATCAGAAAAACGAATAGAAAGATGTGACAAAATGGAGAATAATACGTTTTATTCTGGTATAAAAGCCGGAACAAGCATTGCAATTGGCTATTTTCCCGTTGCGCTCACATTTGGTCTGCTAGCAAAAACTGCTGGGCTCTCAATGCTAGAAGCGACGGCTATGAGTATTTTCGTTTACGCAGGTGCTTCCCAATACATAGCTTTAAGCCTGATAGCTGATGCTGTCAATCCTATGCTGATTGTCATGAATACCTTCGTCGTGAACATTCGTCATTTCCTCATGACAGCCTCATTAAATGAGAAATTGAAGCCTGAAAAACGTTGGATCAAAGCCATTTATTCATTTTGGATAACTGATGAATCATTTTCAATGCTTGCCACAAGTAAAAACAAAAAAATAACAACAGCTTTTACTTTTGGAGTTACATTGGTAGCATATGGAAGTTGGGTTATTTTCACTGCAATCGGACATGTTGTCGGTGCCAATTTGCCACTTTTTTTGCAAGCCGCAATGTCAATCGCTCTCTTTGCAATGTTTGTTGGACTGCTTGTGCCGTCCATGAAGGGGAACCGAAAAGTTGTCATGCTAGCAAGTATAGCAGCCGTCATTCATTGTTTTTTTTATTTTACGAATCTTTTATCAACCGGCTGGGCAATCCTTGTCGCAACATTAATCTCATCAATCTTCGTTGAAGTTATTTATGCGAATTATCGTAAGAAATCAACGATGGTTTATTCAAAGGAGGAGGAATAAATTGGGACCAATTTATTGGTGGATGCTATTTGGAATGGCGCTAGTTACGTATATTCCTAGAATGATTCCCCTAACTTTTCTAGACGGTAAAGAATTACCGCCAATTGTATCCGGAGTCCTTCGGAATATCCCATACGCCGTTCTTGGTGCACTTATCTTCCCCGGCATTTTGTTCGTACAAGAAGGAAATATTCTTTTCGGCGTTATCGGTGCAAGTGTGGCATTTTTAATCGCACTATTAGGCGGCGGCGTCATGCCTGTCGTATTAGGTACAATTGGTGTGCTCGCTGTTTATAGTTTGTTTATGTAAGTGCCTGAGGGAAGATTGAACTATATCTTCTCCTACCTGAATAAAGGATCATGCAAGTAAAAAAAGGTATGAGAAGGAATAATAAAATTCCGCTCATACCTTTTATTCATTATTCTATATCCAAATGTTCACGTGCTCGCTTGACCATCCGGCTTGCATACCAAAAGCCAACTGTTAACGATACTGCATCTACCGTATATAATACCCAGTTATGTGTATAACCCGCGTAAACAGAAGCTGCGATTAACCCTGCCGTTAATAAAAGGCCTACTACATGATGGAATGTTATGCGTGTAAATAATACGACTAATAATGCAGGCATGATAGCCGCAAGTATGAATTTCGTTATGAATGAATCCATTTAGCAACAACCTTCCCCAACAAACAAACGGTTCTCCTCACTGAATAACCAAAATTCCCAGGCGATGATGATCATGACGATAAATCACTTGTTGCATAAGCCGTACTTCACCATCACGCCCTAAGACTTGCAATCTGCAATGCGCGGCATTAATTTGAATGGCGTCGTATAATTCTTTTTCATTCGTTACATTTAGCCCATTGACGGAACGGATACATTCTCCAGGAAGTAATCCCATTTTATCCCCTGGTGAATCTGGTATAACACCTGCGATAACAACACCAGTCGATTTTGGAGCAACTACAAAAGCCCCGCCGCGTTCTTTAATCGATGCAACAATCGAGAGTACTACACGTCCTGCCACGCCGATGATTAAAGCAGCTACGCCTAAAATAGGCATCCAGATTGAACCAATGCCAAGTGCCAAAACAACAACACCAAGACTTATTATGCCACGTCCAATTTTAGGAAATGCGATATTCGGATATGACGATCGAATCACTTGGGAAAATCCAATGATTAGCGGAATCGGAATAAAAGTAAATGCGGCCTCACCCAGCGTAAATTGCGGCCAATATGGTAAATATGCCGGAATAATATCACCAGGAACGAGAAACAAGACCGGCAATAGCCAGAGTCTCTTTGTTTTAAATACTGTAGCGTATAGTCCCCTTTTTGTCTTTTTCAAAAATGGCGACGTATCTTTGCTGCCGTATCGACTAACGAGAAGGCCTTCAGCTAACAGGAATAAGCCCGCAATGATTGCTACTGTTACGGCTAATTCGCCAAATAAATCAACGCTTTTTGGCGACCATCCACGATAAACAAAGTCAACCGCATAACGTTCCATGAAATAAATTGTAAAATAGGCAACCGTGACAAAATAAATGGGCGACATTATTTTATAATTAAAAGACAGAAGTCCAACAAACGCTGCTATGCAAAATAATACGAGCCAACCCGAATCTACTATTAGGCCAATACCCGATATAATTATAGATAAGATAATCGCATAAGGCCATGATTCAGATAAAAGCCGTTTTAACTCCGTGAACCCTGGCATTAAACGAACTCTGAAATTACGTCGTTCTCGCTTCACCCGCATATAGCCCAAAAACACTGCTGCGATTAGTGTGGCCACAAATAGTGGATTCAGAAAAAATAACGATGCAGCTGTTAGAACTTCTAGTAACACATCATTCACCATGAACCGACACCATCCTATTCATTACTACACTATTTCTCTCTAAGGAAGAATTGAACTGCATTCTTCTTTATTGTAACAAATGATTGGCAGATTAGGTGAATCCTTGCTGAATATTTTTTAAAAAAATTAAAATAGGCTGTCGGCTAATTGGCATTCAATCAGTCGACAGCCTAAATTTAATAGTTTAACTTCTATTCTTTCAGTAGATGCAGTAAGTAATCTAGCCCCATTTGTAATTGAACGTCATTTTCTGGATTTTCTCGATATGTTTCAATTTCTTTTTGTAATGCTGTGAAAAATTGCCGATCCATTTTACCTGATTCCTTCACTTTGGAATGCACTTGAAACTCTGTAACCGCATCTGCCGTAGCTTCATCGAAATAACCATCATCGCGGCCAATTTCATATCCTAGCCCATTCAGTAACTTTTGGCTATATGCCACATCATCATTAAAATCACCTTCAACGTATTCAGCAGATATTAATCGAATATGCTCCTCAAACAAATCATCTTGATCTATTTTAAGATCAGCCTCAACACCTTTGCCGTGAATCCATTTTTCTTTTGGCGTCAGCCATTTTGCAGTTGATAACTTCACTTTACCGCCATTTACCAAATCCTTTGTGTCTTGAACAGTCCCTTTTCCGAAACTTTCCGTTCCAGCGATGGATGCCCTTCGTAAATCTTTTAGCGCGCCACTTAACATTTCACTAGCCGATGCACTTCCCTTATCTTGAAGCAGAACAAGCGGAACTTGTTTCAGTTGGCTATTAAATTTTAAATTTTCATCTTGGTCCGCGAGTAGTGGTGTCAACGCACCTGTGGCATCTTGCAAATAAGCATATATCGTATCTTCTTGAAGTAAGCTTGATAAAATTGTGCCGACACTGTGTAAATAACCGCCTGGGTTACCGCGGACGTCGATTACAATAGCCTCAGCCCCATCCCCAATCAACTTTTCAGTTGCAATTGCCCATTCCTTAGCAGTTTCACTTCCGAAGGTCGTAATCGATATGTAACCGACTTTCCGTTCCTTCTCTTCAATCAATTCACTATTCACTGTCGTAACAGGTATAACATCACGTATAATCGATATTTCAAGATGTTTATTTAATTCCGGTCTATATATCGTCAAAGTAACAGCTGTCCCTTTTTTTCCACGGATTTTTTGAACAACATCTTTTAATGTACCACCGTCTAAATTTTCGCCATCAATGCGAATCAGTTCATCATAAGGGCGTAATCCAGCTTTCTCTGCTGGAGAAGATTTTACTGGCGCCACAATCACGAATTTACCGTTCGACCTTGTAATTTCAGCACCGATGCCAATTCTTTCACCCGCAAGCGACTCTTCATGTGCTGCGGCTTCTTCCTCAGATAAATAAGTTGAATATGGATCACCAATCACTTCCGTCATCCCTCTTAACGCACCTTCAATTAGAAGCTCTCCTTCTACAGGATAGACACCTTGCTCCTTAATTATTGCAAAGGCTTCATCGATAACGTCAAACGAGCTTTTCTCAATACTTTTGTCACCCTTCTCCTTGTTAAAAAAGAAGACTATGGATGTTGCTGCCACAACAAGTATTAAAAATAGTAAAAACCAGCTTCTTCGCAGAATGCTCCCTCCTCCGTTTACTATATGAACGGAAAATAAACATTACAACTACAGAAACTGGCTAATTTTATTTTAAGTTATTTACAAGAGCTTCCATCATTTTTTGATCCATCGGCCCTACGAATTTATGGACGATTTCTCCGTTGGTTCCAAGCATAAATGTCGTAGGTATTGATACGATTTCATACATTCTTTCTACTTCCCCATCTTTATCCAAAGGGATTGGAAAAGTTAAACCATAGTCATCTATAAATTCTTCGACGCCTTTGAGTCCTCTTCTTTCTGTATTTGTCATATTAACGGCGATAATCTCAACATTTGCGGTTTCTTTATTCTCTTCATAATACTTTTCCATATGAGGCATCTCTGCTTTACACGGACCACACCAAGAAGCCCAAAAGTTAAGAATAACTTTCTTTCCTTTTAAGTCCGCTAAGTTTACCTGATCGCCTGAAATTGTCGTAAGGTCAAAATCCGGCGGCAAATCCCCTTCATCAAGTCCCACCGTGCCATTTGATTCATCGCCAGATACAACTTGATCAGTTGGCGCATTTTTTTTCATATTTGATTGTACTGTTATCACAATCATTGATCCGATAACCAAGATAGCGATTAGATAACCGATCATCTTTTTATTCATAAATGTCCCTCCGATATATTTTTCTCATTTTGTCCTAAGAATATCACTATGAAAACCGTTGCCAAGATTGTGATAAAAAGTGAATTACTCATATAACTTGAAGGTTGAAATAGCGTCGTGAAAAAATGGCTTGCTGCAAATAATAATGTTAACTGAATAATTGCATTGTCCATTTTATTAATACTCATCCATATGAACACGGCCACTAGCGTGAACATGATGATTGTAACAATTTCAGCTGACTTCGCTCCTTCATTTAAGAATACCATGGCTAGTTGAAAGATTGATTGAATTGTTATGAATCCCAAAAATAATGCTTGTTTTTCGATCGTATGCATACCGTTCTTTTTCAATTCAATTAAGATTGCAACCATTCCTGCAATAATCCCTAAATAAAGCCCAATTTGCCCCCCGTTGAAATAGATTATGGATAATGGCGATTTTATGACATTTTCAAAATCAGTTAGGATTACGCTTAATTTCCAAACGATAACAAAATAAAAAATTGAATCGGACAACACACCCGAAATTCGTTTTCCATAACGCAATCGAATCACGAAATAAGTTATTGCGAAGGCCAGCACTAAAGCTACCCATGAGGATGGCACTGTTGTGTTCCCGATTAAAAACAATTTCGTTACAGTCATTAATATTATCTCCTTAATATGCTTTGCTCCTATACAGCTTATCGAAAACACAGTTACTTGGCGATATTTTTGCCCACGAAAAAGCCCTCACTAGGAGGGCTTAGTGTTTATTAAAATGGTACGTAACTTCTAGGGTTTGCCGCTGAATTTCCATAACCAGTCCAACCGCCAACATGGAATTCAAAATGAAGATGTGGTCCGGATGATCTTCCTGTATTTCCCATTCCGCCAATAACCTGGCCTTTAGCAACAACTTGACCTGAGCTGACATTTACACTCGATAGATGTGCATATAATGTCGTATAAATTTTTCCGTCAACAGAATGCTTAATCATAATTATATTTCCGTATGTACCAAGTACACCCGTACGCTGAACAACGCCATGTCCCGCCGCTAGTATTGGCGTTCCAGGAGAATTTGCGATATCGATTCCACGATGATTAGACGATGCAAAACCAATGTTACGATATCCATATTCAGATGATATACGCCCCGCTGCCGGTCTTGTCCAATTTCCAGCTGATACAGATGGTGCAGGTGCCACTGGTGTAGCTGCAGGTGCAGCCGGTTTAGACGAATTCCCGTTGCTTTTACTTGCCGATGCTTTGCGAGCTGCCTCAGCTGCTGCTTTCCGTTCTTCTTCCTCTGCTTTCTTTCTAGCAATCTCTGCTTGACGAGCTAGTTCCGCTATGCGTGCTTCTTCAGCAGCAATCGCTTGCTCAACTTCTTTACTGACTTTATGTGCTTCATGATATTCTTTTTCTAACTTTTTCTTTTCTTTACCCAATTTCGCTTGCTCTGCTTCTAATTCATTAACCAGTTGAGCCTTTTCTTTTTTCTGAGAATCAAGGGATGCTTTTAATCTCGTTAGTTCATCTTTTTTCTTTTCTTGCTCACTAAGTTTCTGTTCAACTAATTTCTTCTCTACTTCTAACTGTTCTTTATCTTCATTTTGCTGCTTCATAATATCGCGATCCGCTTCCATTAATGTGCTAACAGCAGAAAATCGATCGATAAAATCTGAGAAACTGTTTGCGCCCAGTAGTACATCCAAATAGTTTACTTGTCCGCCCGTGAC